>JAYUJM010000111.1:0-5282 GCA_043765175.1 Pseudobdellovibrionaceae bacterium
ATTCAACTTTAAGGGCTACCATTTAAAATAGCTTTTAAGATGCAATACTAATTGCAAAGCTCCTAGTTAACAACTAAGGAGCTCTATGCGAAAACCAAGCTTAAAATTAAAAAGACCACTTAAACTGAACAACAAAGGACAAGGTCTTATTGAATATCTTATCCTTGTTGCACTTATAGCTATTAGTACAATTGGCGTAATTAAAGTTGTAGGACAAAATCTAACGGCTCAATATGAAAATATTAATCGTGCACTTGGTGCTAAAAACAGTAAGCAACTTACAATTCAAAATGCTCCTGATGCTGCAATGAAACAAAAAGACTTATCAAATTTTATTGAAGGCAGTCGACTATCAAAATAAAATTCCTAGATCAACAACAAGGGCAAGGTCTGGTCGAAACAGTTCTTTTACTGCCAATTATAATTGTTTTTTTTATTTGTCTAATTGAAACAATATTCTATCTTAGTTTAGAAACTGCTTTGGATGACATCATGGATGATGTCTTAATTTGTCTGGCTACTGAAAATGAAAATTGTAAGAACAAATTTGAAGAATCTTTCAAGAAACTACCTGTACTCATTAGAACGACAGATTATTATAACACAAACAACGAATTTAAAATTGAAGTTCATTTTTTAGTATTTAAAAACTTTTCAATTAAAAAGACGAGATCTCTTAGCTATGAAACGAAAATTAAATAAACAAAATAGCGGCTTTATCACGATCATTTTTTCATTAATTGTTTCAATTACAACTTTACTTATATTCTCTTATGCTTTTATTTTTTATTTTCAAAAACAAAAAAGTATATTCAAGAAAATTTGCTATATCGAGTTAGTTAATTTTCAAAAAAAAATTGTGCAATTAGAAAAAAATCTATTTCAATTAAATTCATTATCTACTTATTACAGATCTTATTTATTAATCTTAAAAATTCAATTAGCCGCAGCAATTGCTTCTGAAAATGTCCCTCTGGCCGCAAAAATTACTTTAGAAATTTCAAAACAGTTAGATAATCAGAAAATTCTAGATTCTGTTCAAAAAAAAATTATACAATCTGGAAACTATTTAATAGAACTAGAAAAGATCAGACTTATGCAAAAAATTTCCTTTATTAATTCCAGTGAACAGCTTATTTGGAGAAACTTGCTACAAGAAAACAAAGTTCTAGAGTTGCTAACAAAACCCGAATTTGCAGTCATTGCAGATTCAGTCGGCGGAGTCGCTCCGAACTATATACTTAAAAATGACTATCAAAGACTGCAAACTTTGGCATTAAGCATGCAGATTCACTATTCAACAAACAATAAAACCCAAAAACTGATTGATTCAAAACAGTTTTATGAAAGCACATGTCATGTACAAATTCAAAAATTGGATGATGAATGGAACTTAAAAATCACAAAGGACAAATATTTACAGAAACCCTATTTTTAATTGTTTTTTTTGCAGGAATTTTTATAGCTTTTCAAGCCCTAATAGATATGCACAAAACTAGAATAAATGAAGATAAACTAAGTAAGGAAATAAACTATGAATTTAAAACAGCAATTGAAAAATAATCGCCATTTGCTTATTGCATTTGGATTTATTGTATTAGTAGCCACTTTGTCTATTGATTCCAAAAATCAAAATGAGAAGCAATCTAACCAACAAAATACCGAAATAGATACAATTATTCCTAAAGGTTATGTCTTAGTTCCTATTGAATTAGAAAATCAATCAGCTATTAGCTCAGTTATCCAAAGCCATGGTTTAATTGATTTGTACCTAGGACAGCCAGGCACAGATATTAGCAAAAAAATTGCGACAAAAATTAAGTTAATTCGTGCGCCTTATAATCCAAATATGTTTGCGGCTCTCGTTAAAGAAGATTTTTCTGGTTTTCTAATGCGCCAATCAGGGAAACTGTACGCAGTCATTCAAAATAAAAACAATTTAGAAGGTCAAAATAATCTTCAAAATATTGTTAAAACAAAAAACATTCAAATTGAGTATCAAAACTAAAAAATAATAAGGAGTCCTATGAATATATTTAATCTTTTTGTAACTTTATTATTTTGCAGCGCTGTCAAGGCCACTGTATTATTAGTACCAGAAAAAAGCGTGCCCTTTGAAACATATAAAGAGCAGTGTAACAAACCTGGTTACTTATGTACTATAGACTTCTTACGCTCAGAAATTTTAAATAATAAAAGTGCTCTTTTTGAAAAATTTATTGAATCTATTAATTATCATGACCAACTGTTTAAACAAAAGCTTTATATCAATATAAAAAAAATAATATCAGAAGAAATGATTGATTTAGATGAAGTAAGTACTCTCATATCGGTTTTAGACAAAAGTGATTTAACAAGTTCTAATTCTTACATTAAATCTCTTCGTCAAGAATTAGTTGATGTCAGCGAAGCACTTGAAATTATAGAACTAGAATATTCTGAACAAGAAAATTATATAATTTTTAAAAAAGTAATCAGCCGCAAGCAATATCTCAGCATTAAACCTAAAATTTCTTTAATTCAAATATTATATATTAATTCTTATTTCGAACCCAGAAATACAATCTTGAAAAATGAATCTTCAAAATTATTACTAAATGGAGATTGTAAAAACTTTGAAATTTCTAACTTTTTAAAAAGCAGTTCGACTCATATACAAATGCCTGTTTTTAAAAATGATTGTTCAAGTTTTTTTGAATTTTCAAAACTGACTTACGAGGGATCTATTCTTCAAAAATATGAAAAGCCAATTATATATACAGTGATAGGAGTCGGTTTAGCAGTATTGCTGAGTAAGTATAATTTTGAATTTAAATAATCTTCTTTTCATCAAAATAAACTGCCCTAACCTTTTCATTTTCAAAAAATGTTTTACAATTTCCCCATTTTAAATTCTCATGAGAATGAGCTTGAATAAATTCTGGAAATGAAAGCGGCTGAATATGATGGTTAGATGCATCACTCATTGCTTTCCAATTTTCAAAAACTGAAGGTTTTTCGATGGGCGAATCGCTTCCAAAATATAAATTGATTTTATTTTTACTGAGTGCACTCCACTGAAATAAGTTTTGAAATAATGTACTAGAATTTATTTTTTTATCTAGCCAGATTTTATCACTCAACCAATGACAAGGTTGCATAAAACATTTAATGTGTAATGGTTTCATTTTTTGTATAGTTTCCCGACGAAGAAGCTGAGCATGTTCGATGTTAAGTATCCCAACTGAGCCTTTTGCAGAAACAATACGAGCCTGTTCAACAGCTATTTCAATGGCAGCATCCCCAATTGCATGAATGGCTATTTCTATTTTATGTTGCCAGCAGAATTCTATTGCTATTTGTATATCTGTTTTTGACCATATTAAAAGACCTTGATGAGGTTTTTCAAAATGTGAACAGTTGTAAAAATCAGAAATATAAGCGGTCTCAGATCCTAACGAACCGTCTATAAATATTTTTAGCCCTTTTGTTTTAAGTCGTGGATTTTTATAAGATCTGCATTTTAACAATTGTGAATAGCCAAAATCTAAATCTTTGACTGATTCAACAGTCACAAATGCTTCTATATATAATGTTTGCTGATCAAGTTCATAGATTTGAAAAAGTACTCGAGCCAGTTCGGCAGTCATTGATAAATCACGTACATGAGTAAAACCCGCTTGATTAAAAATGCTCATTGAGGTTTTTGAATGAATAAAGAGCTGTTCTTCATTAAATGATGGCAGCAATTGAAGCGCTTTAATATGAGCTTGATCAAATAACAAACCCGTGAGATTTCCATGGATATCGCGATCAATAACTCCGCCTTGAATATCAGCATCAAAATTAAAACCCAATTCTTTCATTTTTTTTAATCCAACTGAGTTTAACCAACTTGCGTGTCCATCGACGCGGCTAAAAAATACTGGAATATCAGGAAAATATTGATCAAGTATTTTATAGTTTGGCAACTGAGACGTCGTCCAATTCAGATGATTCCAGCCAAAGCCTATAAGCCATTCGTCTCTGAAAAAGTTTTTCAAAATTTTTACTTGTGATAAATCATCAACAGATTTTAAATCTCGAAGTTGCAAACCATTGGCAACTTGTCCTGTTGCTAAAAAGTGAACATGGCTATCAAAACAATTTTTAATTTCAAATTGATTGATAGCCAAAGTATTTTTTATCGACCGTTTGGACTAGGTACTGTGACATTGCTGCCACCATTTGGATTATTAGGGAATGGATTATTTTGATTTCCATTTGGAAAAACTGGAGGATAAGGATTGTTATTTGGAGGAAAATTAACTCCACCACCACCATTACCACTACCAGTTGGCATTGGAATACCACCAGTATTATATGTCGCATTTCCCGAATAAGCCCCTGTGTAAAGCATTTGTAAACGCACTTGCAACGAAGCTATTTCCTGTTGAACTTGAACAGCTTGTTGTTGAACAGCCATTTGTCGCTGATAGGCTTGCATTTGTTGCTGCATTTGGGCTTGGTAGTATTGCATTTGTTGTTGTTGCATTTGTTGCTGCATCTGTAATTGCATTTGCATCATTTGCTGTTGATACTGTCCTGAAACTTGCATTCCATTTGCATAACCACCACCGTTCATAGGAAAGCCACCCATCTGATAACCACTTGCTACACCACCTGCATTTGCTATGTAGCCGCCCATTTGGTATCCGCCACCGTTCATAGGAAAGCCACCCATCTGATAACCACCAGACATTGGAAAACCACCATTACCTATTGCACCACCATTAACAACAAAGCCAATTCCACCATTACCGTTGGACATATAGCCGCCCATAGCATTACCACCCATAGGAAAACCACCAGACATTGGAAATCCACCCATCTGATAACCAGGAGCCATAAATCCGCCGTTGACTATTCCATTAACAGCAAAGCCACCGTTCCCCATTCCACCGGGCATTCCACCCCATGGACCAGCCATATTTCCACCGGGTCCATACCCTGGTTGAAACATTCCGCCACCCCAAGGTGATCCATACATTCCTTGAGGATATCCAAAAGCTCCACCACCACCCATATTTGCATATGGACCGTAAGCTCCACCAGCACCACCAAATGGGCCGTTCATTCCATTTCCTGCACCGTAAACTCCACCAGAACCATTCAAACCTGCTGCGCACCCATAACCACCACGACCTGAACCACCGTTGATAGCCCCGTAAACTCCGCCTAATATAAAAGGAAGTCCCATAGAAACTGCAGTTGGATAACCCTGCTGAGGAGGGTAACCAAGCTGAGCTTGATACTCTGCATTT
>JAYUJM010000112.1:0-20391 GCA_043765175.1 Pseudobdellovibrionaceae bacterium
CGATTGAAAAAGAATAAAACAACTGGTCTTGATTTTTTGTTTGTCCACGCATGGATTTATCTTAATTTAAAAATATTAAATTGAAAACCTGAATTTAAACGTTTTTCAGGAGCCTGCTAGTAATATAAATATAATAGAATTTTTTGTAATTATAGACCCTGATCGGGGTATAAATTATATATTTATCATTATGTAGTTCCCGATCGGGGCCTAAAAAACCTAAACTCCCTTATACTTAATCCCTTTAACATCCAAAATTTTTTTCATTTGATCACGCTTGTCGCCTTGAACTATGATCATTCCGCCATCAGGTCCTATTTCAAATGACCCTCCAACGCCACATTTAATTTTAAATTCTTTTGTTAATTCTTTTAAAAAAGTTTCATGCTTTGGAAGCTTATCTAATACAGTTACTGTTTTTCCACCACGTCCGTTTTTTTCGATTCGAAAAACAGCAGTGAATTGATTTTTTATGACAGTTTCTGTTTGAACTTTATTTTGAAGTGCTTTTTGCAATGATCCATCAATGATACCTTTATCTTTTGGATCATCTGAATAAACCAGGACTCTATCTGAAGTTGAATTATTTTTATTTTTTGATGAGCTCATTGAAGACTAATGCTATCCACTTTTTTCTTCTGAGCCAATCACATTTTTTGTATGAGCTTTGCCATCATATTTAAACACTGTTTGCTCATCTGCCATGACTGTCGATAAATTAATCGGTCGTTTCCATATTAAAAATAAATTTTTCATAGTTTGATCCATATAATTGGGCTGCAAATCTAATCCCTCATGAGAATGATTTAACAAAAGCTCTCCTTTGTTTTCAAAATTAGCATCTACAATTTTGATAATAGGTTGGCCAAAATTAGCTAACTGAAAAAGTAATTGCGATTTTATAGCTTTAAAATTTGTTGTATCAATTTCAAATTTGTGTGTTTCTGAATTCATTTTATAAACAAATAATTTATTTTTAACACAAAAATTCTCAGTTAAAAATTCGTCGATAAATGTCACATCATTATAAATTTTTCTGACTTCAAATATTTTCTCACGTCCTAAATTTAATTTTTTATCCCAGTTTTTACGCTCTCGCACATCATCGCATTGTTCCCAATCACGTCCAAAATGACCCTTATTCCAGCGGTTTTCTATATCGCGCATCATCTCAATTCCAACTTTGTAGGGATTATACCCACCCATTTTCATGAATGTCGTTCCTGAATGATGGTCAGCAAAATCAATAATTTCTGAATCATTTAAAATATGTTTTGTCATCATGTGCGAATGCCAATAAGAAGCCCACCCCTCATTCATTGTTTTTGTCATTCCTTGAGGCGCAAAGTAATAAGCTTCGTCTTTAATAATAGATAAAATATCCTGCTGCCAATCTTCAAGAGGAGCAAAATGAATTAAAAAAGTAAGTATGTCTTTAATAGGTTCACTTGGAAATTTTATTTTTAATGCTTCTTTTTGCATTTGTATATTCTTTTGCTGTTCTATAAGAGCTGGAGGATTAATATACTTTTCCATATAAGATTTTTCGACATTAAATAAATGCTCAGATTTATTTGTTTTTGGAGCCGCCATTTTAAGAACGTTCGAAGGGTATAAAATAGAATGTTTATCTATTAAGTTTTCTAAACTTAAACAAGTGTCTATAAATCTTTCGACGACTTCATAACCATAGCGATCAATATATCGACGAATTCGAGTCGCATGATTAGCCATATCATCCATCATTTTTCGATTTGTTTTAGAAAACCAAATATTATTTTTAAAGAAATCACAATGACCATAGACATGCGCCATCACAAGCTTTTGATCCATCATGGAATTGCCTTCCATCAAGTAAGCATAGCAAGGATCTGTATTAATCACCATTTCGTAAATTTTAGATAATCCGTATTCATAGGACTTTGAAAGTTGCTCATATTCCATACCAAACTTCCAATGTGGATATCTAACTGGAAAACCTCCATAAGAGGCAATTTGACTAATTTGATCATAATTAATGAGTTCAAAAATTGTGTCGAAAAAATCAAGGTTACAGTTTTTTGCAATTTGACAAATCTTTTTTCTTTCTTGTTCTAATTCAAAAGTTAAATTTGCCATGACTGCTATTTTCCTTTTCCTAAAAAATCTTTTATTGAATCTAATATTTTTTCACGCGATTCAATTTGACTCAGGGTCATTCGATCATCTTCAGTAAATTCTTTTTGTAAATCTTTTAAAAATTGACCGCTACCATATTTACTTTCAACTTGACCGTATGAAAACACATTAACTCTTGGAAGAAAAAATTCTTTAAGTAATTGCATACACGTTCGTGTATCTTCACCACTCCAGTTATCGCCATCACTAAAATGAAATGGGTAAATATTCCACTTATCGGGTGGGTAATCGGCTTCGATGATTTGTTGACATAATTTATAAGCCGAACTTATTAATGTTCCGCCTGATTCACTTGTTTTAAAAAAAATATCTTCTGTGACTTCTTTAGCTGCAGCATCGTGAATTATAAATCTTGTTTCTAAACCTTTGTAATGCTTTTTCAGCCATGTATTAATCCAAAATGATTCAAGTCTAACAATTTCTTTTTGTTCTTCGCCCATCGAGCCAGAAACATCCATCATGTAAATAACAACTGCTTGAGTTTGCGGTGTTTGTGTTTTTTTTACAGTTCTATATTGATAATCTCTGCGTATTGGAATTATTTTAGGGTCGTCCGGGTTATATGCCCCTGATGAAATATATCTAGCTAGTGCTTTTTTATAGGTTTGTTTAAATTTTCGAAGCCCCTCAGGTCCTGCTGGAGCAATACCAGTATACTTATTTTTTTCAGTCACAATTTGACTAGAACCTTTTGGTTCAATTTTAGGAAGTTCTAGCTTTTCTCCTAATAAATCTGCCAGCTCATCCAATGTGACTTCAACTTCTAGAATATGTTCACCTGGATTTTCTCCTGCTTGACCTTTTCCAGCACCCTCTTTTTTTTCTTTTCCTGATTGCGAAGGATCAGAATGACCTTCTCCTTGTCCAACACCCTGTTCCTGTTGTTTTGATCCAAATCTAAATGTAGGAATATCTATTCTAGGAATTGGTATTTTGACTAATTCATTTTCACGTCGCCCGATCAGCTCACCATTAGTGACTAACTTTTTAAAATCGTCACGAACTCGTCCTTTGACGATATTTTTAAATCTATTTTGATCTTCGCGTATAGCCATAACATTCCTAGATTATAGATTGTTATTTATTTTTAACATCACCACGAGCAAAAATACTCGCTACGTAATGTAATACATCAGACGCAGAAATTTCATCATATCCAAAATCTTTAATTAAACGAGATTTAACAATTTCAATTTTTTCCTGCGTGTCTTTATCAGTCACAGATGTCACTAATGAAGTTAACTTAATACTATCTTTTTGATCTTCAAATAATTTTAGCTCTAATGCTTTATGAAGTCGCTCATTCATTTTGTAATTAAATTTTTTGCCATCTAAAGACAGTGCGCCTATGTAATTCATGATTTCACGACGAAAATCTTCTTTACGAGACTCAGGAATTTCAATTTTTTCCTCAATAGTACGCATGAGTCTTTCATCGGGCTCGTCATCAGCTCCAGTGAATTGATTTCGCACTTTTTCACGCTGTGTATATGCTTTTACATTATCGATATAATTAGCACAAAGTCTTTGAAGGGCTCCTTCATCTGCACTTATGGCGCGTTGTACTTCAGATTTAATTGTTTCTTCATACTCTTGCTTTACAACACTTAATAATTCTTTATATTCTTGCTTTAATTCTTCATTAGAAATAAGTGAATGATGCTTTAATCCACTTTCTAATTCATTCATGACCATAAAAGGATTAACGGATCCTTTATTCATTTGCTGGGCCATTACTAAAGCGTTTGATAACTTATCTTGAATATAACGAGGAGAAATTCCATCTAATCCTTCTCTGATCGTTTCTTTTCTAAGTTCTTTAACATTGTCTTCTGTAAAATTGGGCAGAGTTTTTCCATTATAAAGCTTTAGTTTTTGCAGTCGAGTTAGGTTAGCTTTTTTAGGCTTCTCAAGTCGAGTCAATAACGCCCACATAGCAGCTGTTTCAATTGTATGCGGGGCAATCGATATACCTCGTAGTTTTTGCGAATTAAAATCTTTTTTATAAATATTAATTTCTTCTTTCAATTTAGTAATATAAGGAATATCAATTTTAACAGTTCTGTCGCGCAAGGCTTCCATAAATTCATTATCTTGTAAACGTCTGTATTCAGGTTCATTGGTATGTCCGATAATAACTTCATCAATATAAGTTTGTGCGAATTTTTTTGGTTTAATACGATGTTCTTGCGAAGCACCTAATAGATCATATAAAAAAGCGACATCTAGTTTTAATACTTCAACGAATTCAATCATTCCACGATTTGCAACGTTAAACTCTCCATCAAAATTAAATGCTCGCGGATCAGAATCAGATCCATATTCCGCAATTTTTCTGTAGTTGATATCACCTGTAAGCTCGGTTGAGTCTTGATTTTTTTCATCTTTAGGCTGAAATGTACCGATTCCTATGCGATCAGCTTCAGAAATAAATAATCTTTTAACTCTGACGTGTGACAATACTTTCATTAAGTCACCGTTATATTTACTTAAAAGCTCTTTAAAAATAAATCGTGAGGGTGGACAAAGTTCTCCAGATATTTTCACTCTGAAATCTGCGTTTTGTCCCTTATTAATATCATCACAAACAGATGATCTCATATCATCCGGAATCAGCCACAACGGTTCTTCGTTCATAGGTGATTGATAAATTTCAACATCTTTACCAAAAAGTCCTTCTAATTTTCTGCTTTCATCAATCCACTCAAAAGTAAATAAAGCACCAGTTTCTGATTTTGAGTAGGCTTCCAGGCCTTTTTTAAGCATTCTACAAATTGTTGATTTAGCCGAACCAACTGGTCCGTGAAGCAATATGACTCTTTTTTCTGTTCCGTATCCAAGAGCAGCTGCTTTCAATACATTAACTAATTTCATCAGTTGCACGTCTAATCCAAAGACAGCATCTTTTCCATTATTTTCTAAATCATCAAAAAATTTGTAACGTATAACTTGTTTCTTAAAATCAATATATTCTTCAGTACCTGCTTCAACAATCATATCATACATTCTTTGATAAGCATTTCGCGTTAATTTTGGATTGGTCTTGACCAGGTCAAGATATTCAAAAAAAGAACCCTGCCAATGATCTAAAGCATGAGAACTCTGAGCTTGACGCTTTTCTAGCAAATTTCTAAAGTGATTTTGTGACGACATAAATGCAATCTCCTTTGCTGACAAGATAAAGCAAGCGAGTACTCTAGTTATGATTATGCAACAAGTTAGAGCGGTTAGTGAAGTCTAATTATTTAAGTCTAATCTCTTTGAAATCAGTAGGTTTTGACAAGACAAAGGTCTCGTTATAAGTCGGAATTTTTTCTAAAATTTCTTTGTCTTTAATCAACCAAATGATTTTAAAAGCTTCATTTTCTAAAATGAGTTTAAATGACTGAAAACGATTTAAAGCAGATTCGATGGGTTCAACACTTGCTTGAAGAAAACCATACTGTCCACTTTTAATTTTTTTTCCATGTGCAATTTTCCAAATTAACTGTGGATCAATTTTTTGTCCAAACAAGGCCTTCATAGTTATATCTTCAAATTTGCCTTGAGTAAAAATTTTTTCTTCTCGATTCAAACATTGAATACGCTCTGAAGTCATCGTTAGCTCAGCAACTCGATATCCCATAAAAGCTGTTAAATCTAACCGAGTCGCCTTATTTGCAAGTGTTGTTATTTTAATTTGAACATTATGGCTTTCTTGGTTTTTTTTATTTACTATTTGAGCTTTAGTGTTAAGTACAAATACTTCTTGAACACTGTCTTCAGTATTTATTTGCAAGTCATTTTGAGCACAAGATGAAAAAAAAGAAAAAATGACTAATATTTTAAAAAGATTAATTAACATTTTAGTATTATAGACCTATATTTAGGTTCTATGGCAACTTTGAAATGGCGACATTTAGTACTTTACTTTATTTGTTTTGTATTACTTTATTTTTCCCAGATAAGTGGCGCAGCACTTATTGCTATTTTTGCTTGGTTTCAAGTTTGTTTGTTACTATGGAAAATAAATTTTAATTTAAAAACACAACTTTTTACCTTAGGCTATTCACTATTTATGCTACCAATTTTTGTTTTTACGTCTGCTGCTTTTGAATTTTTTAGAATTTACTGGTTCAATCGACAAGGAAATGTCATGATCAGTTTACTTTTTTTTATTCTTTTATTTTTATTAACTTATTTTTTGATACAACTGGCCATTTTTAATTTTAGTATCTACAATGAAAAAAACAAACTAGATGTTTATATAGGAATTACTTTTACCGAACTTTTTAGAAATATTAAAACTAAAGTATTTTTATCACTCACATTTATAGCATTAGTCAGCAGTTTGTATTTTTTAAACGGACTAGATTTTAAAATTGTAATATCTTTAGTTTCTATTCACCTTTGGCTTCAGCGCCGTTCTCTGATGCATTTAACTTTTTAATATTTATATCTGACGGATATCTAACTTGATTATCATCTTTTAATTTAATAGCTGTAATTTTTGATATAATCTGTTTTTGTTTTTCAATATTGAGTTCAAATTCAACAGCTTTTCTATAAACTATAGCAGCTTTTTCAAATTTATTTAGTTTCACGTAAACATCTCCTAAATGCTCAGCGATAATAGACACATTTGGTACTAAATCATGAGCTTGTTCTAAGTATTTCACTGCTTTTGTATATTCTTTTTTGTAAAAGTAAATCCATCCAACTGTATCAGCAATATAAGGATCAGTTTTATCTAGATTATAAGCGCGTAATCCAAATTCTTCTGCTTTCTTTAGGTTTTCATTTGATTCTAAAATAGAATAGGCTAAATAATTTAGCGCTAGTGGAAATTGAGGATTAAGCTCAATCGCTTTATACATGTTTTCAAACATCTTCTTCTTATCTTGCTTTTTGTCGTACACAGATCCTAAGACATAATATATTTGAGCTTCTTTAGGAAACTTTTCGACTACTTTTTTTAAATATTTAATAGCTTGATCATATTCTTTTTCGTCCTCAAGTATTTGTGCATATAAAATATGACCTTCAATAACTTCAGGTTTTTCTTGAGTCATTTTTTGAACTATTGGCAATGCTAGTTTATTTTGATTTGTCTCGCGATAAATAGATATTATATTTTTTTGTGCTTCAGTATAATGTTTGCTAGAAGGCAAAATTTGTTGATAATTTAAAAGAGCATTTTCATTATTTTTTAATTCTTGATAAATTGATCCTAAATAAAACTTAACTTTATCAGACTCTGGTACCATTTGACTGAGCTCTTCTAGTCTAATAAGAGCCTTATCATACTGTTTTTTATCTATTAAAATTAATGACATTTTTAATTTTACTTGAATCGGATCCTGAGTATTTGCTTCAACTATTTTTAACTGTTCAAAAGCTTTATCGTATTGTCCTAATTCAATATAATACTGAGATAAAACTTCAGCTAATCGAGGAATCGGACCATATTTTTTTTGATGCTCTTCATAAATTGTAAATACTTTTTTCTTACCCTCAGTTTTTTCAATTATTTGACCTAAAAACTGAAGCGCTTCCAAATAATCTGGTTTAATTTTCAAGCTCTTTTTTAAGTCTGTTTTTATTTCGCTAATGTATTTAACTTTATTCCATTCGAATTTTGTACGAGCAGCAAAATAATAGGCTAAATGTTTTTGCTCATAATCTTTTGCTTTTAGTAGCTGGTTGAATTTATCAATAGACTCAGTGTATTTTTTTTGCTCAGAATAAACAGCCGCTAAATAAAGATAAGCTTCATATTCTTTTTTATTTTCAGAAATAATTTTTAGATAAATTCTTTCTGCTTTTCCATAATCTTTTAATGTCGAATATAAGTGTCCTGCTAACATTTTATGATCTAAATTTTTTGAATCTAATGACAATGCTGTTTCAATCCACTTAACTGCATCATATGGCTTATTATTCCGAAATTGTAATTGAGCTAATCGAAATGCTAAATATCCTGATTTTTGATCTAACTCATAAGCGGATTTTAATTCTTCGATAGCTTCTGCATTTTCTCCTTCTTGCAATTTTATTTCAGCACTCAAAAATTTAAAATCTGCTTTTGATTGTTCAAATGCTAAATTCATTTTGGGTGCACTACTATTTTCATCGCTTGGAAGAGCCACAGAGCTAGGTGCTCTATTTTTATCGTTAATTGCTGAATCAAAATATGGATATACAGATTTCTGAGCGCAACTTGATATACTTAAAACTAAAAAAATGATGAAAATCTTTTTTGTCGACTCTCTTTTTTTTGACATCATGACTTCCGCCTAACTTTATACTTTCCTATTCGGCAGAAGTGTCTTGTTCCCAAAGTCTTGTTTGTTTATTTTTTAAACTAAATTTGCTTTCTAGACTTAATAAAAGTTAAAATAAGCTGCGATCATATTAAACATTAGACTTTCTAATATCATTTATGATTTTAAGCTATTTTGTAAATACATGATAGTTATTGCTTTTATTCAAACAGAAACTAACTTTTAATCAAAACCTTCTCTATTTTACTGCGAAGTCGTATTTAAGAGTGGTTAGCTGTTTTGCTTAGGCTTGACAAGGGGTGGCAGCAAGGCTAATTTGCGGCTGAATCCTTAATCAGACATGGAGGGAACTGTGATGAATCAAATGGACAATTTGAACACGAAACCGACAACTAAAGTTAAAATTATCAAAAGATATCAAAATCGTAAGCTATATGACACCCAACAAAGCTGTTATGTTACTTTAGATGATATCGCTAAGATGATACGTAACAATGAAGAAGTAATGGTCATAGATAATAAATCTAAAAATGATATTACTGGTGCAACTTTAACGCAGATAATTTTTGAATCAGAAAAAAAAGCTTCTCAATACGCGCCTTTGTTTACACTTCGTGAAATCATTCAGCATGGCAACGGAAGCATTTCTAGCTTTTTAGCTAAGCTAGGTGCTTTCCCCATAGATTATATGACTAAACAAATTGTAACTCCAATTCATATAGAAAGATCTTCAACTGATGATCTTAAGCAAAATTTAGAAACACGAATTGCAAACGCAGCTCGAGTTCAAGTAGATACAACTTCTAAAGTTGTGGCTGAAAAGGCGACTATTCTACCAGGAGCATCTCAAGATGATGAAACTCCTAACTTACCATTACCAAACAATAATCAGAATTTTAATTTATAATTTTTTTATTAAAAAAATAAAAATAAAAAAGGCTTGGTTTCCCAAGCCTTTTTTACTTATTAACCTTTTAAGATTTATAATTAGATACAGCGTCTCCATTGTACTTTGTAAAGTAAACCAGCTGTTACGTCTACAGAATCAACTGTTAACATAGTTTGTTGGTTAGCATTGTTAGAAATGGCTCTAACAGCTACGTTTGATTCTAACATTACTTGACGTCCACATGGAGACCAAGTCAAAGTTGTAGAAATTAATTCGTTCTTAAAGCTGTAGTTTGACTGAGTTCCTGCTTGAAAAGTTTTAGAAAAACGCACTGGAGTTGGTTGACCAACATAAGCATAAGAAGCATCAAACTGTGCTTGTGCACCGAATGGTAATGCATAGTAACCACGGTAATCAAAAGCTAGTAAAGCCACTTGATAGCCTTGTCCAACATTTATTGGAATTCTTAGGCTGCAATTCTTACGGTCAATTCTACGATTAGTTGTGTTGCCAGCTTCAGCAACAAATGAATCGAATAATACTGATAAAACTGATCCATCATCAGTTAAAGAAGCAGATGCAGATCCTGCAGGACATCCAGTACCACCGTAAGCTGGTTGACCTAAGCTAATTTGAGCATTAGCAGCTAAAGAAGCCATAACGATTGCAGTAGCTACAACCATTGATTTAATCATGTTCATAAATTCCCCTTTGTGTTTTGGTTTGTTCGAGACTTGTGTCTGCGATGTCTGACAAGATTGCAACGAATCTGCCAACAATAAAGAGACAAAAAGATACTAGACCTTATGATAGACATTAGTTTTTTGATTATTAATGCAACAAAATTTAGTTATTATACTATTTTTTAGGCATAAAATTAAACTGAGTGGGAATTATAATAGTAAATTCTGTCCCCACTGATTTTTGTGATTTAACTAAAATTTCTCCACCATGATTCTGAATTATACCATATGATATAGACAATCCTAATCCAGTCCCCTTACCTATTCCTTTTGTTGTAAAAAAAGGTTCAAATATTTTTTCCGAAATTTCAGGATCCATACCTGAACCGCTATCTTGAATTGTAATTTGTACTTTTGCTGGCTGTCCAGCACTGACTCTTACGCCACTGGTTCCAATCCAAATTTGTCCAGCTCCGTTTATAGCTTGAACTGAATTAGATAAAATATTCATAAACACTTGATTAATTTGAGAAGCATAACATTGTATTTTTGGTAGATTTTCAAATTGTGTATGAATTTTTATTCTATTTTTAATTTCTCCTGATAAAAGCTCCAAGGTTGTTAACAAAGACTCTTTGATATCTATCTCTTTAACTTGTGCTTCCTCTATGCGTGAAAAATTTCTAAGACCTAAAACAATGTCACGAGTTCTTTCTGCGCCTTCCTGACAAGATTTTATTAAACGAGGCAAATCCTGTTGTATAAATTCGTACTCAATTTCAATTTTCTTCTTCTCAATTTCATGAGGACTTTTTTCAATAACAGCTATTAGTTGAAATAATTTATCAGAATAATCTTTTAAATGTGTCATATTACTAAATATAAAACCAATCGGATTATTTAGTTCATGAGCGACTCCAGCCACTAAATGACCAAGACTTGTCATTTTAGCAGAGTGAACCAGTTTAATTTGCGCTTCTTTAAGTTCATTATTGATTGATTCTAATTCAGTAATTTTCTTTTTTAAATCAGCCCGTGTTTGATAAATTTTATAACTCATTTCATTAAATGCTTGAGTCAATAAACCAATTTCTGTTCTGTTTCCGACAGGTAGCTGCAAAACTTTATCAGAAGAATCAAACGCGCGAAGTCCATTAATAAGTCTATTGACTGGTTTTAGAAACCAATTTGTCGTAAATATAACTGTGATAAACAGTAAAAAACTGATGACTGTTAATACAGATAAAAATGCTATTCGCATTGTACGAATAAGATCTTGTGATTCTTGTCGAACTGACCCTAAAGCAATATTAAATTCAGATTTCCCCCAACTTAAAGGGTAAAAAATAAACCCGTATGTTTGTTTTTTGTCTTCAAAGGAATATAAACTATCAATTTTAATATCAGGTATAATAATTTTTTTTACAAATTCTGAAGATGAAGCTAAAAATACCTTTTTTTCATCTATTGCAAAGCCTTCAATTTTCATTTTTTGTTTAATACGTAGAAAAAAATCAGAGTTAATTTCTATAACTTGTTCAACATATCCAATCAAATTATTTGATTTATTCATCACTTTGGAAAATAAAATTAATGCTAATTTACTTTTTGCTTGATCTACGAAAGCTAATTCGCTTATGGTATGTAAGCTATTTAAATATTTTTCATTTAAAATAATTTTTTCATTTTCTAAATTCGAAAATTTTGGACTTTGCAATCGATCAGAACTCGCTGCAAGCAAAAGAAGACCATTTTTACTATAAAATGAAACACTATTGAATGTGCTTTTTAATAACCATTTTGTACTTAATTCTTTTAAAACATCTATTTTTTTTTCATTTATAGCTTGTAAAAAAATTTCAGTATTAATCAACGAATCTCTGCTATCATAAAGACTAGAATAATAATCTGAAACAATGGCTTCAACTTCGCGTCCATTATTTTTCAGCCTTTGAATTGTTTCTTTTTCTAATGTTCTTTCAAATTTGAATAAGAAATACCAACCCATAAAAACAAGCGGTATAATTGAAAAAAGTAAAAACCAAACGATTAGTAATGTTCGAATAGAACTATATTTTCTAGAATTAGAAAAAATTTTACTCATTTTTTAAGTTAATCAATAGTTAACTGACCAAGCAAATCAAGCTGATCTAAAACTTTACCTGAACCCATAACTACGCATGTTAATGGATTTTCAGCAATTGAAACAGGTAAGCCTGTTCTTTCGCGCAATAAGATATCTAAATTAGTTAATAGAGCACCGCCGCCTGTTAGCACGATTCCATTATCAACTATATCAGATGCTAACTCTGGTGGGGTTTTTTCTAAAGCAACACGAACGGCATCAACAACTTCAGAAAGAGGATCCATCAAAGCATCATTAATTTGAGAGCTCGTTATTTCTATTGTTTTTGGCGCACCTGCCACTAAATCGCGACCTTTAACTTCCATCGTTTTTTCTTGCTCTAATGGATAAGCATTGCCAATTCGATGCTTAATAGTTTCGGCAGTACGTTCACCAATCAATAAATTAAATTGTCGGCGAACATAGTTAACTATAGCTTCATCAAATTTATCTCCAGCTACTTTTATTGATTTACAATAAACTATACCACCTAATGAAATAACAGCGACTCCAGTAGTTCCTCCACCGATATCAACGACCATACTTCCAGAAGGGTCTGTAATAGGCAAACCTGCTCCTATGGCCGCTGCCATAGGTTCTTCAATTAGATGAACTTCGCGCGCACCAGCAGATTGTGCAGCTTCTTTAACAGCTCGTTTTTCAACTTGAGTGATCCCAAACGGAACACAAATTATAATACGTGGTCTAACAAAAGATTTTTTTTCACCGATTGATTTTTTAATAAAATAACTCAACATCGCTGATGTGACTTCGAAATCTGCAATGACCCCGTCTTTAATTGGACGAATTGCAACGATACTTCCTGGCGTTCGACCAAGCATATCTTTAGCTTCTTTTCCTACAGCTAAAACTCGATTTTGAATTCCACGATAATTTTTTTGAACAGCAACAACTGAAGGCTCATCTAAAATAATTCCACGCCCTTTTGCATAAACTAATGTATTTGCAGTTCCTAAATCAATAGCTATATCATTCGAAAAATAATCTGAAAATCTGTCAAAAATACTCATTCATCCAACCTTGGAGTTAAGTTTTGTGTTGACCTAAATTCTAGAAATTTAAAATTTTTAGGTCAATACAGATATTTAACGCTACCAGTCGGTAACTTGAACGATAAAACAAACTATTTAGGCGAACATGTCACATTCAAAGAATATCCAATTTTACTAATCATCATTTTAACGGGAGCTAATAACTTAGATTTTAATACAACTTGCGACTCATTTAAGTCAGACATTGTCTGCGAAAGCTGAACTAAATCTTGGCTTCCGATTCCAGCTTGCTGACCTTGAACAAATACCGATTGAGATAAACTGATTCCTGAATTAACAACATCATTAATCTCATTTGTATATTTAATTTCAGTTGTTTTACCGTTAACTGACTCTATCCCTGAGCACTGGTATTTTCCAGACGAAACTGGAGCCGCAGGAGCTTGAGCGCCATCGGTACTCATGCATGAAGCAATAATTTGTGTTCGATCAGAATAAAAAGTGGCGTCATCAGGTGTCATTTCAATTCTATTTTCTGAACCAGCAAAACCCGTTATGCTGGCTGAAGTATCTCCGTCTACATTTTCAATAATCATAGAAATAGTGTCCATTGAAGTCGGTGATCCTGCAAATGCAGGCGTATATTTCATTAACAATTTGGCTACATTAATACGTTTAAAAAATCTAAAATAATTGGCATTAATATAATAACTACCACCTGAGTTTAAAAGTGAAAAATCTATCGCCTGAGAATCAAATGTGTAATTTCCTTTTCTGGCTTGTAACTGACATTTGAAATTTTTTAATCCTACTTGTGGAAAACCAGGCTGAGTTGGTTGAGGGTTTTGAGGATTAGTCGGCGTTGGAGTAATATTTTGACAACGAGTGCGATATAAATCACTTCGGGTCATTTGAGCAACTGCAATCCCTGTTTGACTAAGATTAACTTGATAGTCCATAATTTTTTGGCAAAATTCAGACAGAGAAGAAAAATTTATTTGCTGAGTAATTAAATTCCCATTAAATGAGTTCTGTGAACAAGAATAAGAATTCACCAAAATATTACAAGACTCATTATTATAATTATTTACAACTCCTACTGGAGTAGGTCCAGCTGTAACAGGGGCTGTAGCAACAGGTCCACCGCCGCCACCACCACCACCAGGACATCCAGTAAATGCTACGATTGAAAAAGATGCTAACGCGATAGTTTGAATCATTTTATTCATAAAAACTCCTTATTACTTCAAAGCTAACAAAGCAGTTCCTACGCCAATACGTATTTTATTGATTCAGTATTATAATCGATTTGAGACTTCTGAGCTGTTAAACTTTTTTACAAGTACCAAATTAAGACATTAAATTTTTTTAAATTTAAGTCTTATTAGCATTTTTAATAATAGACTCAGCTACAAGTCGACCTGATTTTAGAGCGCCGTTTATAGAAGGTGACTCTAAGTAGTCTCCGCAGTAGTAAATTCCATTTTCTACTTTAAAACCCGCCCACCAATCACATTTTTTCGGCAAAGCTTTATTTATTGAAAAATGTTTAACATATTGAAAATCAGGATTTGATCCGAATAATTTTTCTAATTCATTTTGTATCTTTTGCGGATTAGAAACAGATTCACCTACTACCGAAACTGATAGCAGCGTTTTTTTATTTTGACTATAATTAGGTGCAACTTCAGTTAATTGGCAAACAGAGTTTATAGAAAATCCATATTCTGGGGGGACTAAATAAAGCCATTTACCAATATTAAGTTTTTCTGAAACTGTAAAATAATAATTTATTGTTTTATTATATATTTTTTCATTTGTATTTGGATCAAATGCACAAACAATATAATTTGCATCAATTTTTTCACTAAAACTATCAACTATATAGCTAGATTTAATTTCTGTAATTTTATGATTCAAATATGTTTTTGAATGTTTTAATTTTGAGTGCATTTGCTGCGCTAATTGATTCATGCCCTTTTGTGGCAATGCCGCCTTACCTAACAAAAATGACTTTATTAAAAATTGAAAATAGGATGCTGGAACAGAAAGAGTGTCATCTAAAAGAACTCCTTTCAAAAAAGGTCGCCAAAATAAATTAATAAATTTAAGTGAAAATCCTTGAAAATATAAATAATCAATAGTTGATATGTGATTTAATTCAGACTGATTTTTTGAAGCTACAAATGCCTTAAAAATAATTTTTAGTACTCTTAGTTTATCCGTGAAATAAAAATCCTTTGAGAAAACTTCGGTTAATATTGATTCGAAATTTAAAAAAGGATTTCCAAGTTTAATCACTTTTTCAGGAGTATAAATTTGTGCACCTGAATTAAAATAGTATAATTTTAATTCATCTAAATTTATAAAATTCTTCAGCTCTGGATAAGAGGTCAATAGAACTTGAAAACCTTCATCAAGTATATATTGATTTTCAATAACTTGACTTGAAACTCGTCCGCCTATTTGAGATTTTTCTTCGTAAATAGAAACCTGAAATCCCTGTTGATCTAAAACTGCAGCACAAGCTAAACCTGATAAGCCTGACCCAATAATAATGATTTTTTGGTGTAAATTTTTATTTTCTATCATAAACACTCCGAATAGTTTAATAAAGATTAAACCATTATAAACAATCCGTAAAACACAATTCTAAATTTTTTGTAATGATATATGTAGACAAGTCTAAATAGATAATAGAACAATAACATTTCATGAATAAAACTAAACCCGCAAAAAATGAAAAAATAGCGACAACCGCTGATCATTTATTTAAACTTGAGCAATCAGTTGGTCAATTTATGCAGTATTGGGGATTCAAAAAAATTCATGGACGTATCTGGAGTCATCTCTATATATCAACAAAACCCCTTGATTCAATTACAATTATGAAAAGACTGTCTGTTTCAAAAGGGCTTATGAGTTTAGCTCTTCGGGATTTATTAAAGTATAATGTTATTTTGCCCGTTTCAACCGGAAGACATGGAACTGTTTTATACAAAGCCAATGTTGACCTAAAATCAATTATCTCTAATGTATTATTAACTCGTGAAACTAACATGCTTATTAATTCAAGACTGGCTCTTGAAGGGCTAATTAATTCAAACGAAGCAGATCTAACAGAATCTTCTATTGATTTTGATAAAATTCGTAATTTGCATGAATTAACCCAATCTGCTGAAGAACTTTTAAAGTTTTTTATGGGTTCTCAACCTGGAAACTTAATAGATTTCTTTAATTTTAATTAATTAATGCTATAAAGTTTAAATTTCTTTTATCTGTTTTATCACGCCTATAGGAATTAAAAATTTCACTTTCAACAGTATCAAAAAGCATTGTTTTTAGCTGATAGTTCTTAGTTACTTCATTGATCTGACTCATGACAATTTTTTGTAAATTAAGATAATACTTATTATTATTTTTTATCATCATTTGATCTTTCGATTCAGCTGTACTTTGAACTAATTGCAGCATTACAGGCTCATCAACTTCAAAACTTTGAAGCATTATATGAGGACCAATATAAATTTCTAAGTTCTTCATTTGAAGATCATTAATTGAACTAAAAGTAATCCTATTTGCGACTCCGCGCCATCCGGCATGAATTGCCAAAACTTGTTTTTGATCTTTGTCGTATATCATCACTGGCAAGCAGTCTGCTGTTTTAATAAGTAAAGCACTATTAACTTCTGCGGTATAATGAGCATCTGCTTCTGTAAATTGATCACTTGCCTTAATTAATATATTTGAATGCGTCTGTCTGATAAATTGAAATTTAAATTTTGAATAGTATTTTTGAATTTGCTCAATGCTAGCTTCTTTTTTTCCAAAAAAAACCAATTTCTTTGAATCGACATATTCAAATCCTAAAGGAGTTTCATTAAACATTAAACCCCCAATTTCTTATCATTTCCAGATCTTCGCTAGGCCAAGGTGAAATCCATTTTATAAAATCTTTTGACACAGGATGAACAATTCCAAGTTCTGCTGCATGCAAGTAAAAACGCTTAAGATCTAATTGTTTATACTTTAATGGCAAGTAGCCATATGTGGTGTCTCCAACTAAGGGATGTCCTAATTCACTTAAGTGAACCCTAATTTGGTGAGTACGTCCTGTTTGTAGTTTTAATTTTAGCAAACTTTTTTTTTGTGAATGTTCTAAACACTCAAATTCTGTAACAGCCCATTTACCTTCAGTTTCAGAATTTTTTTGATCACGAATAATTTTATTATTTAATTTGCAGGATACATATTTTTTTCTGTCAGATATTGATCGTTTTAAAAAAGATTGAATGACACCATTTTTTTGCATGACTGTGCCTTCAACGACTGCATAATATACACGATGAGATGTTTTCTCTTTAAACTGATGTGAAATATATTCATGAGTAAAATCGTTTTTAGCAATGACTAACAACCCACTTGTATCTTTATCTATTCGATGAATTATTCCAGGCCTATTTTCATTCTTCATCGATAAATTTTTAATATGAAACAATAATATGTTTACTAACGTATCCTGAAAATGTCCGGCAGCAGGATGAACAACCAAACCTGCAGGCTTATTCACAACAACTAAATGCTCATCCTCATAAAAAATATCAAGTTCTTTTTCCAGTGGAATAAGGGTGTTTTGTGCTATATCTGAATAAGTAATTTCTATTCGATCATTTATTTGAACTAGGTATGAAGGTTTTAGAAACTTTCCGTTAACTGTGACATTTTTTTTATCTATTAAATCATTAATAAAACTACGAGAAATACTCAAGTGAACGCTTGATAACCAACGATCTAAACGTAGATTTTGATAATTTTCTTGATTAACTATGTATATAAAATTTTTAAGATTCAATGGAAGTTTTATAAATTTTCATGTACGAATCTGCAACATTTTTTTGATTTAAACCAAGTTCTTTTGCAATTTGAACAATGTAGCCTCGAATAAATACCGCTGCTGGCAAATTTTTGTAATCCATAGCTTCTAAGGCTTTAATATACCAAGGATTTACCTTAGTAACTTCTTGCATTTTTTCAATGGAAATTTTTTTATATTCTCGAACTTTTTTTAAAAAAGATCCCGTCCATTGCGTTTGTTGACAAATTTCTAATTCAAAATTTTCATCAATGCCATATCTTGCATGACTGCTAGTTTTGTATTGGTTCAAATGATTCGGACTAAATTGATACTGTAATTTATTTTTGAAACCATCTGAATTTTTTTCTTCAGATGGTTTTTTGATGTCATTTAATGACAAATGGATATCACTATTTGATTTAGCATGAAGCTGTTTTTCATAAGTTTGTTTAAAATCTTGATGACTTAAAACTCCAAATGCTTCTTCTATTAAAAAACCTAACTGCTGAATTTCTTCATTTGAAAACAAGTTGCTTAGGTCTTTATTACTCATAGAGTACATTTTTTTTGCTTTATTATATGCTAACAAAACTTCATGGTGATTTGCATTTGGAGCCACTTCAAGAATTTCATAATAGTTTTTAGTATTTTCTGTAATCATCTTAAATAATGATATGGGATGTTATGATGTATTTTCAACTAAAATTTAAAAAAAATTACTTAAGTGCTTGGTAAACAATTCCCTTTAAATTTTCTTCTGCCTCTGAATCTCGAAGATATAGAGGATTTAAATTTGAAAAAGGATTGTTTTCAAAGTTCGACAAAAGTCTAGTTAAAATAACATGATCACAAATTTGTCGAGCATCAGGAAAATCTGAAGCTGTATTGACTCTGATAATTCTGTTTTGAAATAAATCATCGATATACTTCTTGTAGTCTAAATATCCATCACCTACTACTAAGCTGTTTGGATTTAATCTATTTATTAAATCTTGAACACGCACAACTCTTGGTGATTGGATTTCAATGATTCTGTTTTCATAAAATGAATACTCAGCAAAATAAACCATATTTTTATAGGCGTTTAACATAACTGTAATTGAAGTATTTAGTAATTTGTTTTGTTCCGCAATATTTTGAAGTGAATTTAAACCTAAACACGGTTTTTTAAAAACTGCAGAAAAAGTTTTTACTGCATTTAAACTCACTCGAATTCCAGTAAAACTTCCTGGGCCTAAACCTGAGCAAAACAAATGAATATCATTTAATTTCAAATTAAGCTCACTTAAGCAATCTTGAATCTGAGTATTTAAAGTTTCAGAATGTGAACCTTGACGTTCCCATTTTCTAAACGCTAAAGATTTGTCACCTTGTAGAATAGCAATACTTCCTACAAGTGTACTTGTTTCACAGGCTAAAATATTCACTATGATTTAAAAATAAACTTAGTGAAATCATTGAAAAGTGCTAAGACCATCAATGCCATAAGAAGCCCAAAACCAATTTTATGAGCAACTTCCACTTTGCTTAAACTTAATGGACTGCCCTTGATAGCTTCAATAATATAAAAAACTAAATGTCCCCCATCCAGAACAGGAATAGGTAACAAATTAAGAATAAAAAGACTAATCGATAAAATGCCCATAGTAATCATAAAGGGCTGAAATCCCATAGCATACGAATCTTTAGCTGCTTTACCAATAGAAATCATTCCACCTATATTTTTATGAGAAACTTCACCTTGAAACATTCTCACAAAAGAAATAAGTGTCATCATAGATATTTCGTAAGATTTTTGAAATCCTTTAGCAATAGCTTGAGTCAAAGAATCAGCTTTAACTTGCACCATCTCAGGATTTGTTAAATTAACTAAGGGTATAATTCCAATTGTAAATCGTCGATCTTCTTTACCCACTGCAGTCATTTGAGAAGTTACAAGAGGTGTTACCTTTTTTAAAACAATCACGCCATCACGAAGAACTTCTATAGTTAAAGCCTCTTTACCATCATAGGATTTTATTTTGTTTAAAACGCTTTCCCAACCCATCAAGGCCGTACCATCAATTGAGACTAATTTATCGTACTTTAATAATTCAGCTTTCTCTGCTGGCGATCCAGGAACGATTTGATCCAAATAAAGTTCAGAATCTTCAATGCCAATATCTTTTAAAGTTTTAAAATTTTGCTGTGATAAAATTGATACAGTTTTTAAATTGGAAAGCATAATTTCATGTTTTAAACCATCGCTAAGTTGGTTTAATTGAGTCCAATTTTTTACAACTTGACCATCAATTTTAATAACTTCATCTGCTGTTCTTAAGCCCGCTTGATAAGCGAATGAATCTTTAATGACAGCAATAGTCGTTCCTTTTGAGTAAGGAAGAA
>JAYUJM010000113.1:0-20334 GCA_043765175.1 Pseudobdellovibrionaceae bacterium
GCTAAAAATCGATGAAGATGAGCCTATTACGCACAAAATGGTGACCAATGCTATTGAGGGTGCTCAACGAAAAGTAGAAGGTCACAATTTTGATATTCGAAAACATTTATTAGATTTCGATGATGTCATGAATCAGCAAAGAAGTGCCATTTATAAAATGCGCAGAATTATTTTAGATGGAAAAGATATCGATCGTTCTATTTTAGATATGTTGGGTGATGTTGTTTCAGTTATTCTGGACACTCATGTTCCTGAGCAAGTTAGAAAAAGTGATTGGAATTTAGAAGGTTTAAAAAATTCTTTGATGCAACATTTTGGTTTTCAAATTGACACTTCTAGCACGAATTCTTCTGAACAAATTCAAAATGTTATCAAAGAAAATGTGCAAAAAATATTTAATCACCAAAAGCAATCGATGGGCCCTTATTTTGAACAAGTTTCAAAAATGATTATGCTGAACTCAATCGATCAAAGATGGAAAGAGCATCTTTATACAATTGACAAAGTTAAAGAAGGAATTAATCTTCGTGCTTACGGTCAAAAAGATCCACTGATCGAATACAAAAAAGAAGCTTTTCGTGCATTTGAACAACTGAATAATACAATTAAATCTGAAACCGTCGAAAAAATTATGCGTGTGCAATTAGTTGCAGAAAATGCAGAACAGGCTTTAGAAAACTTAAAGCCAGATGAAGTTGATCAATCTGAATTAGATTATTTAGACTCAACTCAGTCGGGTTCTATGTTGGAAACTGCAACAGCGATCGAATCTACGCCAAAACGAAGAATTGTTTCTGGCGCTCCTCAAGAGCGTGAAGAGCGAGTTTTGAATCGTGCTGAGCGACGAAAGCAAAAAGGTTAATGCATTGTCCTCAATGTAGTAAAGAAGTCAGTGTCCTTGAGGCTCAATATGGAGCTTTGTTTACTTGTCCAGAATGTTATGCTGTTTATTTTGTAAATTTTGAAGGTCAGCCAGAATACGGTGATATGGTTGAGCCAGTTTATGAAAGTTTGCAAACGGTGGAAACAGAAATTAATCAATACGTAGACCAGGCCTCTGGTTTAAATTCTGAACTAAATGCAATGGTTTCAGATTTTGATCATGTTAGTCAGGAAATTACTGACTATGCAAATCAAGATCAAGCTATATCGCGCATCAATTATGACATGATTGTCCGTGGTCTCGATTCTAAAGAAATGAGAAATATCTATAAAGAAGCCATTGATGACGTTAAATTTGGCTGGATTGCTAATGAAGTCTTAGCACAAATAAAAAATGGCGAATCCGTTTTGCAAAATTTAAATCCATTGCAAGCCTATGTGTTAGCCAGCCGGCTTTATTGTGTTGATCTTGATATAGAATGGAAACAAAATGTCGCTTTTTAATAAGATTTTTATTTTGGCAGTTTTTTGTTTTCCCATTTTAGTTTTAAGCCAAGAGACTGAAAAAAAAGAAAATAACAAAGATAAAGAGTACTCTGGCAGTCAAAATGAATTTTGGCTGAAAGCTCAGGCGGATATTTCATCATTAAAAAGTAAAATAGATGCTCAACAAAAAAGTGTTGATGAGATTTTAGTAAATCAAAAAGCAAACGCTAAAAATTCAGATCAAGAACAACGTAAAAATTTAATTCAAAAACATAAAGAGCTATTAGAGATGATCAAGAATTATAATAAAAAATTAAATGATTTTGAGATTAAATATCCTGAAAAAGGAATTGAAATTGGTCGTACTTACCAGCGCAAAAAAAAACAAAGTATTGATCAAATTGAAAACCAGTTAACTTTAGAAGGCCGTATTAAAAAGCTGAACAAAACAATAAATTCACAATTTCAAGCTTATCCTTCTGGCCCAGTAAAGCCAAAAGAAAATGTGTCTGAAAAACCTCATGAAGCGCTTCCTAGTGAAATTATTATCAAGAAAAAACCAAAAAATGATGTCACAGATAAACTAATCATAGTTAAATAGTGCTTGCGTTGTTATTAAGCAACAGTTTGATTTGAAACACTTTATTGATCTATTAGCGCATTTAAGTTAAATTATAAGTCTAAAAAATTTTTGAGGTATCTATGTCGGAAAATCAAGACTTTCACAACAAAAGTGGTCTGTTCGCATTTTTAGGATCTATTGCTTTTGTATGTACATTGTTTATATATTTGGTCGTTGTTAATAAGGGTGTTGATCTTGACGAAAAAGTTCAAGATCCTGCTCCTAAGGATGCTCCTGTTTATATTTTAGCATCTGAAAAAGAACCTTGGATTGTGAATGAAAATATTGTCAAAGCAGGAGCAAAAATATATTCAGCTAATTGTGCTTCATGCCATGGGGTAAAGGGCGATTTAGTTGGCGGAGTTCCTAATGCGCGTAATCTCATTGTTGGTCAATGGACTCAAGGTGAAGGGCTTACGGCACATTTTAAAGTTTTACAAAATGGAATTAAGGATGCATCTGGAAATCAAACAGCCATGGTGTCGTTCTCGTCTCAGTTGAAGGCTTATGAGCGTTGGGCTGTTATTCATTTTATTGATTCAATAACAAATAATAAATCTAAAGAATCAGCTGAAGTCATTGCCGAATTTGCAAAGACGGCGCAATAGGATTAAATGAAATCGAAGTTTAAAAGTTTTTTATTATGTCTAATTATTTTAAGTTCTGAAGCTTTGTTTTCACAAACGACTTCTCAACGTGGAGGAAATAATTACGACGGAAAAGCTATTGAGCCTTCATCAAATGTAGTTCCAGAAGAACTTAAAAATGTTGGTATTGAAGAAAAAATTGGAACAACGATTAATACTCAACTGATGGTCACTGATGATACAGGAAAAGTATTGCCACTGTCTTCATTTTTTGAAAATAATAAAACAATTTTATTAAGCCCTATTTATTTTGCTTGTCCGGGTCTTTGCAGTTTTCATTTCAATGGTGTAATTGAATCATTAAAAAAAATTGATTGGAGCCCTGGTCAAAATTTTTCAGTTCTAGCATTTAGTTTTGACGCCAATGAAAACAGTCAATTAGCAGCAAAGAAAAAAGAAAATTATATGAAAATGTTTTCTCGTCCTGGCACTGAGAATGGCTTTCATTTTGTAACAGCCGAACAAAAAGTGATCGATGAACTCATGTCACAAGTTGGATTCAAATATAAATGGAATCAGGCTGCTGGTGAATGGTCTCATGCTTCTGCGGCTATTCTTATTTCTCCTGAAGCAAAAATAACACGTTATTTACATGGTGTCGAATTCGACCCAAAAGATATGAAATTAGCGTTGAATGAAGCTTCTCAAGGTCAAATCGGAAATATCGTCGATTCAGTTATCATGTATTGTTTTAAATATGATCAGCATCAATCTAAGTACGGTTTGCAAGTTTTTCGCATAGTTCAACTAGCGGGAATTTTAACTGTTTTTATTTTTTTAGTTTGGTTAGGACCTGTATTGTATAAAGCACGAAAGGGGAAAGTGTAGCCATGTGGATTTGGTTTTTTAAAAATCTTTTGTTAAATAAGGTGATGGCTCAATCATTTATGCCCACTCAAGGAACGGAAATCGCAAAACGAGTAGATAGCCTTTACAGCTTCTTACTTGTTATTAGTTTAATTTCCTGTGTTATTGTAATCGGTGGGATGGTTTATTTTGCCATTAAATATAAACGTAAATCCAATAATGATAAAACAGCATATATTTCGCATGATACACGCTTAGAAGTATTGTGGTCAGTTGTTCCATTAATTATTTTTCTTATAGTTTTTGCATGGGGATGGATCATTTATCATGATATGCGAAAAATGCCTAAAAATGCTTTAGAAATTCAAGTCACTGGTCAGCAGTGGAATTGGACAACTGAGTATAAAAATGGTGTAAAATCCAGCGAAATTGTTGTGCCTGTCGGTCGAGATGTTAAAATCATCATGACTTCAACTGATGTGATTCACTCTTTATATATCCCTAGTTTTCGTATTAAACAGGATGCTGTTCCTGGACGCTATTCAACTTTGTGGTTTAAAGCTGAAAAATTAGGTGAGTTCCATGTTTTTTGTACTGAATTTTGTGGAACTTCGCATTCAGGAATGATCACTAAATTAAAAGTTTTATCAGAAGCTGATTTTGAAAAATGGCTTATAGAAGAATCTGAATCTGGTGCTCTTCCAATTGCCGAACGTGGTAAGAAATTATTCAATATGAAGTGTGCTTCGTGTCATTATTCAGATCAAGACAAGGCTAAAATTGGTCCTACTATGTTTGGATTGTACGGACAAGAAAATCATCCTCTCGAGGATGGTGTCGTAGAAAAAGTTGATGAAAACTATATTCGTGAATCTATATTAAATCCTCAAGCAAAGCTTTCAAAAGGCTACCCTTTAAGCGGAGCTCGAATGATTTCTTTTCAAGGTCAACTTTCAGAGAACGAATTATTATCTTTAATTGAATTTATAAAAACGCTTAAATAAAGACACTCAAATAAGGGGTTACAATGGGACATGCAGCACCAGGTACAAATTATATCAACGCAGAATCAGGATGGAAATCTTGGTTGTTTAGTTTAGATCATAAACGAATCGGAATATTATATTTTGTTTCAGTCATGTTTTTTTTCCTCATTGGTGGAATTGCAGCGCTATTACTTCGTGGAGAATTATTTTCTTATAATTCTGCAGCCAATGTAGGAACGCTTCTTAAAGACGGCGACATGTATAACCAAGTGATGACCTATCACGGAGCTATTATGGTTTTCATGGTCATCATTCCTGGAATCCCAGCGATTCTTGGAAATTTCTTTTTGCCGATTATGATCGGGGCAAAAGATGTTGCTTTTCCTAAGTTAAATTTACTAAGTTGGTACTGCTTAATGGCTGGTGCAGCTTTAGCTGTTTCAACTATGTTTACTACAAAAGTTGATACGGGTTGGACATTTTATACTCCCTATTCAATTCGTTCAGGAACAGCTGTTTCAATGATGGTTTTAGCTGCTTTTGTAATGGGTATGAGTTCGATCTTAACGGGATTAAATTTTATTGTTACAGTTCATAAGCTTAGAGCCCCTGGCATGACAATGTATCGAATGCCACTGTTTGTTTGGTCTTTGTACTCAACGGCTATTATTCAAGTTTTAGCAACACCTGTTTTAGCAATTACTTTATTGCTTTTAGTTATGGAACGAGCTTTCGGAGTCGGTATTTTTGATCCTAAATTAGGTGGAGATCCCGTTTTATTTCAGCACTTTTTCTGGTTTTATTCTCATCCTGCAGTTTACATCATGATCTTACCTGCAATGGGTGTGATCTCTGAATTAATAACTACTTTCTCGAAAAAAGTTATTTTTGGTTATACTGCGATTGCCTACTCTTCACTAGGAATTGCAGCAGTTTCATTTTTTGTTTGGGGACATCATATGTATGTTTCCGGTCAATCTGAATTAGCTGGAACGATTTTTTCTTTTTTAACAATGTTAGTTGGTGTTCCAACTGCCATTAAAATGTTTAACTGGGTTGCTACAATGTATAAGGGATCGATAGAATTTAGATCGCCGATGTTGTATGCGCTTGGATTTATGTTTTTGTTTGCAATTGGTGGAGTCACTGGAATTATTTTGGCTTCTTTAGCGGTGGATGTTCACTTTCATGATACTTATTTTGTTGTAGCGCACTTTCATTATGTGATGGTCGGTGGAACATTGATGGCCATTATGGGTGGATTTTTCTACTGGTTTCCAAAAATGTTTGGAAAAATGTATAACGAAACTTTAGCGCAGTTATCATGGGTATTTATTTTTGTTGGATTCAATGTTACTTTTTTTCCACAATTTATTTTAGGTGCTATGGGAATGCCACGAAGATATTTTGATTACATACCTGCTTACCAACCATTAAATCGTATTTCAACTATGGGTTCTTGGATGATTGGTATTGGATTTTTAATTGCGTTGTACACAATTATTAACGGATTACTGAAGGGTAAAAAAGCTCCTGATAATCCTTGGGGTTCTAAAACACTTGAGTGGCAAACTACTTCTCCACCGCCGACTTTAAATTTTGATCATGACGTTGTTGTTACTGAGGGACCATATGAGTACAAGTAGAATCATCGACGGCGTTGCCGTTCAAACACATTATGATGATGTTGATCATCAGTTTTCCTCTGCAAAGCAGGGAATCTGGTTGTTTATGGTCACCGAAATATTAATGTTTGGTGGGTTATTTGTTGGGTACGCTCTTTTTCATATGAAGTATCCAGAAATGTTTGCTGAAGGCGCACGTTTCCTTGATTGGAAGCTAGGCTTTGTGAATACTCTTGTTCTAATTTTTTCATCATTCACGATGGCGCTTGGAATATATTTTTGCCAAATAAATCAAACAAAAAAAGCAGTGGGTGCACTAGCTGTAACGATTATTTGTGGTGCGATTTTTATGGTGATTAAGTATTTTGAATACACGCATAAGTTTCATATGGGAATATATCCAGGTCATCTTTTAGATTTTGCAAAATTAAATGAACATTTAGCAGCTGCTGGTGAACCACTTGTAGTTAGTAAAAACTTAGGTTTATATTTCGGTTTTTATTTTTGTATGTCTGGACTACATGGTATTCATGTTCTGTTAGGAATGGGCCTTATTGCTTGGTGTTTAATTCGTGCCAATCGTGGTGACTTTAAACCAAACTATTACACTGCTGTTGAAGGTGTTGGAATTTTTTGGCACATTGTTGATTTAATTTGGATTTTCTTATTCCCGTTACTTTATTTGGTCGGATAATCAGGAGCAAATACTATGGGTCAAAACCACTCTTCGCAAAATCAAACAAATTCGAATTTTAAAGCAGGTGATTTTTTTGATGTCAGAAATCATGAGCATCATATTACGCCACTCAATACATATTTAAAAATAGCAGCAGCATTGTTTGCATTAACTTTTTTGACTATTGGGTTTCATGTGCTACGTGAATACATGGGCCCTTTAGCTCCATTTATCGCTTTTAGTATTGCAGCAGCCAAGGCTTATCTTGTAATGGCTTGGTTCATGCATTTAAAATATGATATTATATTAAATCGAATCATATTTGCATTAGGGTTTGTTTTTTTACTATTATTATTTGGAATCACTGCGCTTGATACTTATTCTCGAGTGATTAATGTCTCACCATTGTAATTATTTGTGTTAAAAATCTATTCGCAATTTACAAAATTTGGAATAGTCATTTTTGTTTTATTAGCCGGTCTTGCAGGGTATGCAACCGGCTTTTTAATTGAATCTCAATTCAGTTTTTTTCATCTAACTCAATTTATTTTAGGGCTTTATTTTTTAAGTTCAGGGAGCTTGGCCTTAAATCAAGTTCAAGAATACAAGCTGGATCAAAAAATGCCACGAACACAAAATAGACCTGTTGCAAAAGGTACTATTACGCCTTTTCAGGGATTGTGCTTTTCAATGATTTTATTGTTAACTGGTTTTTTGCTTTTAATTAATATGTCATTAGTTGCAGGTGTCGTGTCGTTATTATCAGTAGGACTTTATAATGGTCTGTATACAATGTTTTGGAAACCCAAATGGGTTTTTGCAGCTGTTCCTGGAGCTATTCCTGGAGCACTTCCTATTACTATAGGATATGCAGTGAATAATCCAAATATTTTTAATTCCGAATCAGTTTATTTATTTTTAATTATGTTTTTGTGGCAAATGCCACACTTTTGGATGATCTCACTAAAATTTATTGAAGATTACCGCAAAGGTGGTTTCCCCACGTTGCCAGTTACTGTTGGAGTTGATCGAACTTTTTTTCACATTGGTTTATATACTTTTACTTATGTGGGTGTGGCGTTGGCGTCGCCGTTTTTTATTCACTCCAGTTGGTTATTTATTTTACTTGTTTTTCCTTTTGCATTTATGCTCTTAAAAACTTTTTTTAAATTTTATAATTCTAATGGCAAGCTAGGTTGGTTAGCATTTTTTATGTGGACGAATGTTTCAATGCTGGTTTTTATTTATATACCAGTCATTGATAAATGGAATTTTTTGTTTATTGGCCGGGGATAAAATTTTTATACATTCTACTGTAAATAAGTTTGACATATTTAAATTAATTACAATTTATATTAAATTATTTACAAAGTATAAATAATAAATAGATTAAATTTTAAACTTTTGTTAATATTCAGGCCACACAAAATATTTAAATTTCTAAATATTAAAACAAAGGTGAAGATTATGAAAAAATTGCTCGTAAGTTCTATTATATTAATTTTAGCTACTGCTGCAAATGCACAGGAATGTAAATCAGTAATAGAAGTCAGTAAAATGCTCGGTAAAAATAAAATTAATGAAGCGATTAGCTTATCAAAAGGCACTGCTTACGAAGCTTTATTTCAGTCTAAAGTAATGAGTAAAAATCCTAAAACAATTTTACTTCCAAACGATACTGCTTTTGACGATGTTAAAACAGGCATTACAAAGAAATTAATGAAAGATAAAAATCTGAGAGAAAAAGTTTTAAGCTATCATGTTATTGACATTCCTGCTTTAAGTCTTAAAGAATTAAGAGAGCTTGAAAAAGGCTATACATTTACAATGGAAAAAAATGCATCAGATGCACAAGAGCTATCGCAGTTCCAGAAATCTTTAGTTAATGATGACTGGAGATATCAATTTTCAAATTTCAGAACATTTGATGGAACATCTAAAGATGGCAGATTAGAGCCCTTAGTAGTTCAAACTGGAAATTCTACATTTAAAGGTAATGCAAGTGGAGCAAATGCTGTTTTTCTTTCTAACGAAATTAAAACTTGTTTAGGGTCAGTTTACATAATTGATATGACAATCGATAAAGTTACTTTTCAATACAGAGAGACAGAATTATTTTAATTACTAGAATATGCCAATATAAGAGAGCTATTTTTAGAGCTCTTTTATTTTAAATTTAGAACAGGAGACAAATGAAAACTTTAATCCAATCAATCAAAATTTTAACTATTTTATTAACTTTAGTAATAGTAAATAGTTCGCAAGCAAAAACTAAAGGCTGCTTTGTAGAAAACTATAATGGAAATGCTCCAGATTTTCCCAACTTAGTTGATCTTCCTAACTTAGGAATTTTTACTTTTGAGGTTTGGAAAGGGCCTAGTGGGAAAAATAAGTTTGTTGAGTTCTTTTTAGAAGATCACAATCGAGAAAGATTTTTAAGAACTGAAGGTAAAATTAAAACTCTTGACACTTGTGCTGCTGGTTATGAATGTTATTCTTCGAAGTCTGGTCACATAAAAGCTCAAATTCCTATGGCCAAAAAGAAAGGAATTCTTTTTATTTACGGAGAAGAGATTGGTATGTCTTGTGGAGTAGATATTGATAAGCTATTTCCTGTTGACGAAGTTAAGTCAAAAGCACCTGAGGGTGGCTTTGAAGGAGATCCTTCATGTACCTCAACTATTGATGGTGGAAAAGGAAATTGCTCTGGCTCAAAAATGTGTAATTTAATGGGTCAGCTAGTTCCATGTTAAAAATTATCAAATTATTCAATCTACAAAAAATTCGATAAATTGACAAATTAAAATCATTTTTATATTCTGCTGAAATCTTTATTCAAAGAAAGAACAGCCTTAAAATGAACAGACTCATCAAATTTTTTGTAGACAACTGGAGATTTTCTTTTTTAGTTTCAGTTCTTATTTTAATAGTAGGAGCTATTAGCTTAAACTTGCTTCGTAAAGAAAGTTTTCCACCGGTCAATTTTGCAGCTGTTGTTATAGTAACAATTTATCCTGGAGCTTCGCCTGAAGAAGTTCAAGATCGTGTCACTAAAGAAATTGAATCTGAGCTAAAAGGTATTGATGGTTTAAAGCGAGTCAAATCGACTTCAAGAAGTGAAACCAGTGAAATATTAGTTGAAATTGATATCGATACAAAAAATACAAAAGACATCATTACCGATATTCAAAGTGCAGTTCAAAGGGCCAGTGGACAACTGCCTGCGGGTATTTCAGAGGATCCTCGAATTACTGAAATCAAAGCAGAAGAATTGCCCGTTTATGAGTTCGGGATTATTGGTCCTAATGTTGATCGTGCTCGAGATAAAATAATCGAAAAAATAGAAGATAAACTTGATGATATTCCTCAGGTTAAAGATGCCAGTTTAAACGGATATTCAAAAAAAGAATTACATATTCTTATTAATCCAAACAAGCTCAAAGAAAACCAATTAAGTCTTTCGGAAATTATAGCAAGTCTTTCTACACAATTAAAAAATTCCCCTTCAGGTTTTATTGACACAAAAAAAGAAATCTCGTTAGTACGAGTCATCGGGCAAAAATCAAGTTTAGAAGAAATCTCTAATTTAGTAATACGTTCTAATGATTCTGGACAAGCAATTAGAATTAAAGATGTTGCGAATGTCACTTTTGGAACTGATCGACCAAAAGTTTTAGCACGAATCAACGGCGAAGAAGCCAGTTTATTCGTTGTTACTAAAAAAGCAGAAGCCGATACAATCACTTTAGTTAATAATTTAGAAATTGAAATTGCAAAAATCAAAAAAAACCTGCCACCTGAATATAAACTTGTTGTTTATAATGATGAAGGTAGCCGAGTTAAAAATCGTTTAGATATTGTTAATTTTAATGCGATATCTGGAATTATCATTGTTCTATTGGTATTGTTTTTATTTCTACCAGGAAAAGTAGGCGCTTTTAGCGCTATGAGTTTGCCACTGTGTGCGCTAGGGACTGTCACTTTTATGATTTGGCAAGGGGCACAGTTTAATATAATTACAATGATTGCTTTGGTGATTTGTTTAGGTAATTTAGTAGATAATTCTGTTGTTATCTCAGAGTACTATACACAGCTTATTGAAAATGGGGAAGATCCTCGAAAATCTGCAATAAAAGCTGCCCGAAAATTTTGGGTTCCGTTTGCAGCCTCTACAATTACAATTATTTCTTCTTTTTTACCAATGCTGGTGACTCAGGGGGTATTCGGTCAGTTCATTCGATGGATTCCAATAGTAGTGACGATCGCATTAACATTAAGTCTTTTTGAATCAATTACTTTATTACCTGCTCGATTGCAATTTTTAAAACCAGTTAAGAAAATTGAATCATCTCAAAATTGGTTCTCTAAATTTGAAGATTTATTTGCACGTACTATTAAAAAAAGTTTAGAAATGAAATGGCTCACGCTAGGTTCAATTTTAGCTCTTATTATATCTGGGTTTATGATGAACGGTTTATTTAATCGTTTTGAATTGTTTCCAGCGGAAGGAGTTGAATACTATGTCGGAAGATTTGAATTAAAATCTAATTCAAGCATTTATAAAACTGATGAAGTTGGAAAAAAATTAAACTTTCTAATTAAAGAAAAAATTCCTGCAGAAGCCCTGACTGATATAGTGACTCGAGTAGGCGAAGCTCAAACAGATCCATCTGACTCTAAGGGAGCAGTTGGTGAAAATGTCGGAATTATGATTATCGGTATAAAACCTGATTTTGCTCCTAAAATGGATATTCAAAAAATGCTTGCGGATCTTAGAAGTATTCCTAAGTTTGATGAGATTGAAAAACTCAGTTTTGAGCCAATTGAAAACGGACCACCCGTTGGAAAACCTTTAACTCTAACAATTCGATCCACTCAAGAAAATCAATTGAATCAGTTGGTTGATGAGTTACTGACTGAGTTTAATAAAATTCCAGGTATAATTGATCTTGATACTGACGCACAAAAGAAAGATTCAGAGTATCAGTTTCATTTAGATCCAAAAAAATTATCTTATTCTGGAGTTAATGCAGAATCATTAGCACTGACTTTATCAACAGCATTGAAAGGCACGCCAGTAGCCACTTTAACAGATGAAGGAAGAAAGTTTGATGCAGTTGTTCAGTTAGATGGTCAATTTATTTCTGAATTAAAATATTTAAATTCAATCGAAATATTAAATCAGTTCAATCAATATGTTCCGTTGCAGAAGCTTGGAAACTTTGAAGTTGAGTCTTCAGTCAAAACGATAAAGAATTTTAATTTTCAAAGATCAATCACCATCACTTCAGATGTTAATGTCAGTCAAATCACTTCAGCTTCGCTCAATGAAAAAGCACGTAAAATTTTACTGGAAAAAATTGTCAAGTATCCAGAGGTTAGTTTTATTTTTGGTGGCGAAGAAGAAAGTACTAATGAATCATTACAATCCCTATTTATCGCATTAATTATTTCTATATTCGGAATTTTTGCAACTCTGGTATTTACTTTTAAAAGCTTTCTCAAGCCCTTAGTCATTTTGTCTTCAATACCTTTGGGTTTAGTCGGTGTTTTTTATGCTTTTACTCTTGGTCAAAGACCATTAAGCTTTTTAGCATTTATTGGAATAGTTGGTTTATCAGGAGTCGTTATCAATTCCGCAATTATTTTAGTCGATTATATTGAAGAACTTCGCAATACACGGCCAGATTTAGATTTAAAAGATATTTTAATTCTAGCTTCTAAAAATCGTCTCCGAGCCGTTTTAGCGACAGGAATTACGACAGTTGTAGGACTTTTACCTACAGCTTTTGGATGGGGTGGGTACGACTCCATTTTAGTGCCGATCACACTTTCGCTTTCTTGGGGTATGATCATTGGTACAGTTTTAACTTTAATTTGGATACCCTCTTTATATTTAGTTTTATTTAATAAAAAAGCTAAAATTTAGTTTTTCCGCAATTTTTGACAGTATGTCTAAAATTGCGGTATTATAGCTTCATGAAGCGTTATCTTTATCAAACCATAAATTCTGACTTAGAACAAAAAATGGTCTTTTTGGGTGGGCCTCGACAAGTCGGAAAAACGACTCTTTCTAAATCTTTTTTAGATAAAGCATCTGGTTATTTAAATTATGACTTCGTTGACGATCGTAAGCTTATTTTAAATGGTCCTTGGCCTGATTCACAAGTTTGGATTTTTGACGAAATACATAAATACAATCGGTGGCGAAATCATATAAAAGGTTTATATGATAAGTTTAATGATGAAAAAAAAATAATTGTTACTGGCAGTGCAAGACTCGATTACTATCGTAAAGGTGGTGATTCTTTGCAAGGAAGATATCATTATTATCGTTTACATCCATTGACCTGCGCAGAGTTGAAAATAAAGACTCAAAGTGATTTAGTCGACTTATTTAAACTGGGTGGTTTTCCAGAGCCCTTTTTTAGTGGCTCAGAAAAAAGCACTCAACGATGGACAAAGTCATATACTACTCGTCTTATTGCAGATGATGTTCAATCGTTAGAAAAAAGCCAGGACTTAACTTCAATGGAACTTTTGCTATGGCGATTGCCTTCACTAGTAGCTAGCCCCCTTTCAATTAATAGTTTACGCGAAGATCTAGGGCCAGCTCATAAAACTATTTCTAAATGGCTAGATATTTTTGAACGTTTATATGCAATTTTCAGAATTGCACCTTTTGGATCTCCATTAATTAAGGCAGTGAAAAAAGAGCAAAAGCATTATCACTTTAATTGGGATGAAGTTAAAACAGATGGTCCACGATTTGAAAATATGATTGCAGTTCATTTACTAAAGTGGGTTCATTTTCGGCAAGATACATTGGCAGAAAATATAGATTTATGATTTTACAAAGATCGTGAAGATCGAGAAGTTAATTTTATTATTGTGTTAGATAATAAACCGATAATGGCCATTGAAGTTAAATTAAGTGATGAATCAATTTCGAAATCATTAGTTTATTTTAAAAAGAAATTTCCTGATGTGCAGGCCTTTCAAATAAGTTTAAAAGGCAAAAAAGATTTTATTGGGGATCATCAAATCCGTGTGATGCCGGCGCTTATGTTTTTGCGGGATTTGGTATAAATTTTGTTTAAAATAATCAATACATTTTTAATCATAATATTTTCAACTTGTGTATTTGCAGAAGATGCTTGTTTGGATTGGTTTAATGAAGCTAAGTTAAAATCCTCTGATAAGTCGTGCCTATCAAAATGTGTTATTGAAGAAATAGATATGTCTACTTTTTTGTGTCATAATGAATGTGAGAAATTATGTAGACCTAAACAGACTGAAAAATGCGAAACAGACCAATTTTGGAAAAATAAAATTAAATCTGGACGACCTAAGAATTGGAATAATGATTTTGAGCAAACTACAAACTGGACAAAATCAGAATCTGAAAAAATCTTAGAAATTTTAAACTTGTTGCCTGATGAACTCAAAAAAATAGATTTTGAAGGCATATATCGAATGAAGAAATCATCACAAATTATAAACCCAGGATCCACAGCAAGCGATGGCAAAACAATAGTTTTATTTGATCGTGCATTTGAAAATCCAAATTGGACAGCTGAAGAAGTATTATTGCATGAGCTAGGGCATGTATATTATTTACTAAATTTAAATGCTAAAGAAGTTTTAAAATTTCAAAATGATCTAGGGTGGAATTATAATAAAGTCACAAATGAATTTTCAAGGCAGGGTTCATTTGTAAGCAGTCGAGCAAAAGAGAGTCCTGAGGAAGATTTTGCAGAAAACTTCACTTTTGTTCTATTAAATAAAAAGACATTAATAAAAAAAGATTCAATTGTTGGCAAATGGCTTTTGAAAAAACTAGGTAATGATTTTAAGCTTAAATCTGGATGTGTAAAATGAAAAATATAATTCTGGCATTGTTTTTAATTATTTCAAAAGGATGTGTTACTACTGATTCAAAAATTAATCTTAACATTTATGATCTAGAAAAAATAAATATAGGAATGCAAGATGCGCAGGTACTGCAAATTTTATCAAAACCAAATAGTTTTTTTAATACTCAAAAAAATTCGACTGATGAATTTTGGATATATAATGATGAACAATCAAATCAGATTGGAATGTTAGCTATTAATAAAGATTCACGAAAAGTGGTTTCAATAACAATTTTACCTCAGGCAGACAGTTTAGAATTTAATTCAAAATACTTATTTGAAAAAAAATTTTCAGGTTTAAACTTTTTAAAATACGAGAAAAAATGTTCGGCGCACTTACCCACCACAAGCGCAGATTATGTAAATAAAACCAACGGTCTTGTTATAACTGTCGATGAACATTTTAAATATGTTAAAAATTACAATTACTTTAATCAAGAAAATTTAAAAGTATACATCGAAAATATCCAAAATTGTAGATGAGAGTTTGTACTTTGTTAAATAATCCTTAAATCATCAGGCGTATCAATTTGTCGAAAAGGATGCGCTACTCTAAAGGATTCAATTTCCTGGCAAGTTTTACAAATGCGATTAATATTTTGATATTTTGAAACATCAAATTCAAATCGTAATGCTGATACAGCATGAGGAATTAAATAAATATCTGCAGCAGTGATTTCATTTTGAAAGCAATATTTTTGTGAATTTTTTTCCAGTATTTTTTCCAGTGCTGAAAAACCTAAATTAAACCAATGATGAAGCCATTTTATTTTTTCTTCTGTTGTGATTTTAAAATTGTTTTCTAAATATTGAGTAGTTTTTAAATTTCCGTAGGGATGCATTTCTGAATTGATGATTTGACAAAACTCACGAATTTTAGCTCGTATTAGTAGATCTTTAGGCATCAGTTGGTAAGATTGTGGAAAAGCTTCATCAAGATATTCTAAAATAGCAGAAGATTGGGCTAATGGTGATTGATCATCATGAATCAATGTCGGAACGCCACCCATAGGATTAATTTTTCGAAAATCATCAGAGTTTTGCTCACCGCCATTATTCAATAAATGTATCGGAATGTACTCATACGTTAATTTTTTCAATTCTAAGGCGATTCTGACACGGTAAGAAGTAGAGCTTCGAAAGTAGTTATAAAGCTTTAGAGTATTCATTTCTGCATATTCATTCAGTTTTAGCTGATAGCCAATGCATGTCGCTATGAGCAATCAATGCTGTATTTAAGGCTACTTAAATTTATCTTGGAATAGATCAGTTTTATAGATAAATTTGATTAGTTTTTAATACTTATAATTTTTATTCACTTAGGAGGAATAAATGAAAAATATATTTTTTGGTTTTGTTTTATCTTTGGTTTCTGTAACGGCTCGTGCAGAAATTAGTTACTCAATGCCTTCGCTTGAAGCTGGCTTCAAATGGAGCGCAATGGATGGAAAAAATTCTGATAGCAATAAGCAGTCATTAGGATACCAATTCGGAGGATCTTTAGTTTTTAATTTCAACGAAGATTTTGGTTTAAAAACTGGATTAATGTATTCAGAAAGACCTTTTAAGTTTGCAGTAGCGGGTCAAAGTGACATTACTGGAAAAATTACTTACGCAGATATTTTAGTACACTTTATGTTTAAAGTTGAAGACTATGCAGGTATTTACATCGGTCCTTCAATTTCAACAAAAATTGGTGATGAAGTTTCAATTGGAAAATTAACAGGAGTTAAATCAATGGTTATCCCTATTACATTCGGAGGACAATTTAAATTTAACGAAATGATGGGCCTTAATTTATTTTTTGAAACAGTTGCTGGTGATCTTTCAGAAGATATTACTGGTTCTCGCGGAATCGGCACTAATTTAATGATTAATTTTTAATTTATATTTTATGAAACTAGCAACGCTTAAATCTAAAAATAACAAAGACGGCGAGCTGGTTGTCGTTAGCTCTGATAATCAATTTTATGTTTCAGCTCGAGAAGTTACTAGTTCATTATTAAGTGCTTTCGAAAATTGGAATGACATTGAGCCAAAGCTAAAAAAAATATTTCAAGACTTAAATGCAGGAAAAATTTTAGATCAAATAAAAATTACTGATCAAAACATTTTTTTATCTGTACTTCCAAGAACTTGGTTATTTGCAGACGGATCAGCTTTCATTCATCATATAAAACTTGTCAGACAAGCTCGTAAAGCACCTTTGCCAGAAACAATATTAACTGTGCCGTTGATGTATCAAGCTGAAAGTGGAATGTTTTTGTCTCCGTTAGATTCAATTCCGCAAGTTGATTTTGCACACGGAACTGACTTTGAAGCTGAAGTTGGTGTTATTGTGGACCATGTACCAATGGGTGTAAGTGCTGCTGAAGCACTAAAACATATAAAGCTTATTGTGATTCTTAACGATGTCACTTTGCGTGGGCTTATACCTGCAGAGCTTGCAAATGGTTTTGGTTTTTTTCAATCAAAACCTAATAAAACATTATCACCGTATGCTGTGACGCCTGATGAATTAGGTGATTCATGGAAAGATGGGCGTGTTCACTTGCCACTAAATGTAAAATATAACGATCAGTTTTTTGGTAAGGCCAATGCTGGTGAAATGCATTTTCATTTTGGTGAACTTGTAGCCCATGCGGCTAAAACTCGCCCACTTGCTGCAGGAAGTTTAATCGGCAGCGGAACTGTATCTAATGAAAATCCTGATGTGGGTTCAAGTTGTTTGGTTGAAAAAAGAATGATTGAACAGATTTCAAATGGTGAAATGAAAACTCCGTTTATGAAAATTGGTGATTCTGTACATATACAAATGCTAGATTCAAAAGGGCACGATATTTTTGGAGTCATTCATCAAAAAGTGGCGCAAGCTTAGAATCGATGAGTTCAAAACATTATCAAATCCACAAATATTTCTATCACAAGGCCCAAATTTTAAGATCTGAGTTTGAAGCTAAGTTTATTCAACCAACACAAACTCATTCGAATCGTTTTGTTTGGGATTATTGGTTTGTTGAGGATCAATATCATTTGATCCGCACTCCTGCTGTGCATTATTTTTCGAAAAATAACTATGCAGATTTTCATTCATATTTAGTCCAATGGGGTCGAGAAAATTTAGGATGCCATGATATTTCTCCGCCGTGGTTAAGTTATTATGTAGATGGTTGTTTTCAAAATTTACATTCTGATGTACCGCATGGACCATGGGCCTTTGTCTATTCATTAACATCTAAAAAATCAGATTTTAAAGGTGGGGAAACTCTTATTTTAAAACCTAAAACATTAAACTATTGGAACTCTTTTCAAGATCAAACTAATCACGAGTATTCTCAGTTTGTTGATCGGGTTCCTAGTCCATTTAATCAGCTGACTTTGTTTGACCCTCGATATCCTCATGGGGTCACTGAGGTTAAAGGCACACGTGATCCTTTAAAAGCAAGACTGGTGATGCATGGATGGTTTGTTGAACCACGTCCCTATGTCGTAGGTGGGCTTTCAACAGCTCAAGTGTCTAAGGTTTTAAATCCTCAATTTCAAAAGTTAGAATCAATATTGTCAAATATGGGATCGCTCCATGGAACTATGGCCATTCGTTTGAAAATAGAAACAAAAGGCAAAATCGAATTTTTCAAAATCATCTCAAATACAGTTTTATCATTAGAAAATAATATACAAGATGAGAAAATTTTTAATAAAGAAATGAATTTTTTATTTAAGCAAATTATTTTTCCTGTAGCAAAAAAATCTTCTCTTATAACAATACCAATCTTGTTGAAATAAATAGGTAAAATATGACACTGACACAATTGTCTTATGTAGTCGCAGTAGATAAATTTAAAAATTTTGGATTAGCAGCTGAAAGTTGTAAAATTACTCAGCCAACTTTAAGTATGCAAATTCAAAAATTAGAAGAACAAGTAGGAGTTTCATTTTTTGATCGAAGCCAGCATCCTATTAAAACAACTAAAATTGGCGAGTCATTGATTTCTCAAGCTCGAATTATTTTAAATGAAGCTCAACGTTTTCATGAAATTATCAGTGATGAAAAAGGAGAGGCCAAAGGAGAAATAGATATTGGAATAATTCCTACTTTGGCGCCTTATTTATTACCTTTATTTATTCGCAATTTTAGTGATAAAAATTCCCAATTGCAAATTCGAGTTCATGAATTGCAAACACACGAAATTATTGAAAAGTTAGAACAAAATAAAATTGATATTGGTTTACTTGTAACACCATTAGAAATCGAAAACATTGTTACACATCCTTTATTTTATGAGCCTTTTTTGATTTATACCTCTGATAAAAGTCAAATTTATAAAAAAAACAAAATTCAACAAACAGATTTAAATTCAAACGAATTATGGCTATTAACGGAAGGCCATTGTTTTCGTGATCAAACATTAGCTGTATGTAAAAATCGCAAAAAAGTTTCAGAAGATGGCCGCCATGTAAAGTTTGAAAGTGGAAGTATTGAAACTTTAATGAGTATGGTTGATGAAGAAGATGGATTTACATTAATTCCCCAGCTTGCTACAAGACGTTTTCAGGGCTCAAAAAAAATTAAAGAATTTGTTGATCCAGTTCCTCATCGTGAAGTCAGCCTGATTCATTCGTCTTATTTCAGGCGTGATAAAATTCGAGATTCATTGATAGAAGTTATTCAAAAAAATTTACCTAAAGAAATTTCTGTGCAACTCAATAAGAATACTCAATTAATTGATCTTCCGATTGGTAAGAAGTAAATTTACTTTTTTTTCTTTTTTAATTCAATCAATCTTTTTTTTCTTTTTTTTAGATGTTCGCTAATTTTTTTGTAATCTTCGGCATGAGTCCCTTCAGCTTCAATTTTTTTTAGATTTTTTTCATCTTCAATTATTGATTTTTCAAGGCTTTCAACTTCAATTTTGTCTTGCATCGAATTCGCAGATTTAATCATTTTTTTTTCTTCAACGTAGTAAGAGTTTGGATTAGGTTGAGCCCAGACTAGATGAGTTAATAGTAATAAAAATATCATAGATTCTCCTCGGTTTTTAGTAATGCTTGAAAAACCTTGTAATTATTTTTAGCATCTTTAAAAATAACTGAAACGTTAAATGTCATTTTTTTTATTTCACAACTTGGTATTTCAAAGGCTAAAGAATTTGAGGATTCTGAATCTTTCATAAAATCAAAGCGCAAAAATCCCATATATGTTAAATCTGAGCTAAAATCAGCAGATACCGGAACTAGTTTTATTTTTTTATCTGCACTAAGAATCAATTGAGTTTTTTTCTGAGGCGATACTAATGTATTCGATATCTTGATATGATATGTATTTTTTTCATAATTGAAACTACAGTTGTTAGTATTTAAAACACAGAGCTTAGTTTTTTTTTCATTTATTACTTGAGCTTTAATAATATCAACTTTTTTATTTTTATACATTAAGTTATTTTTTTCATCTTGATGATTGAGTATATTTTTAAGTGCATTCGTTTCGATTGTAAAAGGAATCGTATGTGTCCAGTTTCCTTTTTCATTTAATAAGAATATGTCTGAAGTATGATCTATAAGAAGTTTATTGTTTTCAGTTTTGAATTTATAATATTTTGCTCCATAAAGCTTAAGTATTTTCTTGAGTTCTTTGTCTGTATGAGTCCCTGATAAAAAATTTAGATTGAAACCTTTGACATATTTAT
>JAYUJM010000114.1:0-5255 GCA_043765175.1 Pseudobdellovibrionaceae bacterium
TCGGTCATCTGCGAGTTGTAGCCTTCGGCCTCTTCAGACATTCGTGACAGCTGTGACTGCAAATCACTGACTTGACGATCGACCATTTCAAGTTGTCGATTCAATCCTTGGTACTCTTGATTTTTTGTTGCAGAATCAATTTGTGACTGAGTCACTTCAGATTGTTGAGATTCAAAACTGTCTTTCATTTGATTAAATTCTTCATTTAACTCACTGACTGCTAATTCTAATTCAGATTTACGAGTTCGATTAATTTGTAACAAATCAGTTAGATCTGCAATTTTCTGATTAAAAATATTTTCTTGCTCAGAAAGTCTTCGAACTTCTTTTTCTTGGCGTTCTACTATATTTTTTGATTGTTCAAATTCATTTTCGGCTCGTTCTAAATCTTTTTTAAATTCAGCAACTTTAATTTCTTGATCTAGTCTTCGCTTTTGTGCACCTTCAAAATCATTCATTACATTTTTTAATTGTTCTTCAATTTTTTTAAGCGCAGCATTTGCTAAAGCTAATTTTCCCGCATATTCAGATTTTAAAGCAGAAAGCTCTGTGATTTCACGACGGCGCTTTAAGACTCCAGTCTCTGCTGATTCTTTCGAACCACCTGTGAGCACGCCCTCAGATGATAAAGTATCACCATCTTCCGTTACAAAAGTCCAACCCGAATATTTTGGTCTTAATTGAAGTGCCGTTTGAATGCTATCTACAATAGCTACTCCTCCAAGGATTTGTTCAACTGAAGCTTTAAAATCATCTTTAGCCATTACAACTTCACTCAGTAAACCTAGAACGCCATTTTCTTTTTTTGGATCAGCATTCAATCGATATTGATTTGAATCTTGATGAGAATAAAAGCTTGAACGCCCGCCTTGATTAGATTTTAAAAAATCTACAGCTTCTATAGACTGGTCTTGTTTATTCGAAAGTAAAATTTGTAGTTTAGAACCCAAAGCTGCTTCCATAGCCACTTCGTATTGACTTGGAACTTGAATCACTTCTGAGACTGGATGAAACACTTCAGAAACCTGTCCATCAGCATGCATTTGAACTGATTTTGTTTTGCTCCAAAGCATGACTTGCTTCACGCCTTCCGCAAAACCTTCAAAATTAGAATGCAAATTTTCTAAACCATAAAGCATAGAAGCGGTTTCATTTAATTTATCTTTAAAAATTTGAACTTCGTTTTGTTTAATATCTAACTGTCCAGAAAGAATTTTTTTATTCACTTCAAAAGCTTCAGCATCAGTTGACATATCCATTTGCAATTGGCGCTCTTGATCTAAAGAATTGATCACTTTTTTACGACGAACTTCAAACTGATGTTGATTTTCACGCATTTCATTTAATTTAATTTCTTCTTCTGATTTTTTTTCTATAAGATTTTGAATTTGTGTGTTTTGAGATTGCAACTGAGCATCTAGTGAAGATTCCGTTTGCGCCAACGCAAACTGCTCACGTCTTTTTATTGTCAAATCCTCATCGATTTCAGAGTAACGTTTTTGTTGAGATGAAAAAAGTTCAGCTTTTTTCAAAGCTTCTACTGTCATTGTTTCTGAATCATATTTTAAAGTCTGAGCTTGTTCATTAAGATCTGTTTGATCACGAGTCAGTAGTTCTAAGCGGGCTTTTTGCTCATTAAGAATATTTCCCGTCATTTGCTCGTTTCGCTGCGCTTGCTCTAAGGCAAAACGATGCTCTTGAATTTCCATTTCTTTTTTCTGAACATAAGTTTTAAAATCAAAATAATCTTGCTGTTTAGTTTCAACAGCTTTTTCTTGCTCTAGAATTGTTAATTTCAAACTTTCCAATTCAGATTGCAATGTAGCTAATTCTGTTTCACTACCGACCTCTAGGGATTGAGCTTCATCAAAAATTTTCTGAGCTGTATCAGCAGCGCGCTTAAGTTCAACATATTGAATGGATGACAACCAAAGCTCAAGATCTTCAATTTGATTTTTTATATTTTTATATCGCTCGGCTCGTTGAGCTTGACGCTGAAGACTGTCAATCTGACGCTTAAGTTCTCCGATAATATCCTGAAGGCGCACCAAGTTTTGATCTGTTGAAATTAGTTTTCTTTGAGATTCTTTTTTGCGGGCTTTAAACTTTGTAATACCAGCCGCCTCTTCAATCAACATGCGTCGATCTTCGGGCTTAGAAGTAATAATTTTACCAATCATACCTTGAGCAATAATTGAAAACCCTTTTGATCCAGCCCCTGTATCCATAAAAATTTCTTGAACATCTTTTAATCGAGAAGCTTCTTTATTTATAAAATATTCGCCTTCACCATTACGATGTAAACGACGAGTGACCATGATTTCAGAATGTTTTAGATACTTAACTGGAAAAGGACCGCCATCATTTTCCAAAGTGAGTGATACTTCACAAAGCCCTAAAGCAGTGTACCCTTCAGATCCTGCAAAAATAACATCTGTCATTGTTGATGCTCGTAAATCCTTAGCTGATTGATCACCCATGACCCACATTAAAGCGTCAACTATATTTGATTTACCACATCCATTAGGACCAACTATTCCTGTAATTCCAGCATCAAATTGAATAACAGTTCGATCTTTAAATGATTTAAAACCAATTAGTTCTAATTTTTTGATTCTCAAAATAGGCCTCCACTGACTCTATATATAACTGTCCTTTGGTCTGGTTAATGAGTCAATGATGACGCAGCGAATTTTAGAAAAAAATACTATCTATTTTATCAGCAAATCACTTTTCTATTTTTGATTTTTTAGGTTTTAATTTCCCAGGATCCCATTCTTCACGAAGCTCTGTTGGCCGAGATATTAGCAAAGGTTGCTTTTTAATAAGATATTCGTATTGTTCAAAATTTAATTTTTTTTGATAAAGCTTTTCATAGGATGCATTAAAAGTAAGAACACGTTTAACGTAAGTCCTCGTTTCAGCAAAAGGAATATGCTCAACAAAAACATCAAAGTCAGGCTGCCCCCATTGACTCAACCAGGCTTTGACTCGATGAGGACCACCATTGTACCCCGCAGCTACAAAGGGTTTAAAATCTTCAAACTCAAAAGAAAGCTTGCTTAAATAGGCTGCACCAAATTCAATCGATTTATCAGGTTCAAATAAATCATTCGGAGTAGCGTTTTGTTCAATGAGTTTATTCAGTTTTTCTAAAGTATAGGGCATAAATTGCATCAAACCAACTGCTCCCACAGGAGAAATTGCATCAGATTTAAACTGAGTTTCAGCCTTCATAATTGACCATTGAAAATAGGGATCAATGTTTTGTAAAGAAGTGAATTTATTCAAAGAGGCCTCATAAGCTTTAGGATATTGCGTTTTTAATATAACTTCATCATCTGCAAACGACATCGGATTTTTTAAAAATGCTCTTTGTCCTAATGATAAACTTCGGTAATAAAAAGAATTCTGCGTATAAAATTGAAGAAGTAGTTTTTTCTGAGATGCTATTTTTAAACTTTTTTCAAGATCAAATAAATGCCATTTAGCAAGTTCTGATTGTTTATTATCAATTAAAAATTGCGCCCAATTTAAATGCTTTTTAAGTTCGGCATCAGAGCTAATTTCTACTTTTGATTCACTTTCTGATTCAATTATTTTATTTTCGTCGTTCACTGACAAAATAACATTTTGCTCATCACTACTAGTCGAATCATTAAGAATAAAATTATACATTTCTATAACTTCGCTTCGGCTTATAAACTCATCTGGGATAGGAAAAAATGCATTTTTATCACGCGTTAAATTTAATAAATCTTTAATAAATAATTGGGACAATAAATCTTTATTCGATTTTTTTAAAGACTGAAATCGAATCCACGATAAAAACTGATAAAATGTGAATGTTTCATTATTAACTACATTTTCAGAAAGTTTCTTGAAAATTTGACCAGCTAGAACAACTTGATTAGTTTGAAGGTAAACCATAGCTAACCAATAGTTTAAGCGTGACGAATCTGAAGTTAAATCTTTCATTTGAGTCAATTGCATTTGCGCTTTTTCAAAATCTTTTTTTAGATAAGATGTCCAGGCTTGCAACCAAAAAAGCTGTTCGTTGTAACTTGAATAATACTTTCTTTTGCTTTTTTTAACTGAAGTTACCAAATTCGTAAAAATTTTGTTGGCTTGCTCATACTGACCATTTTGATAATATAAAAACCCTCTTTGAAATTGAAGCTCATCGATTTGTTTTTTATTCATTTTTTTTGAAATTTTATTACTGATTTCGATCTGATCTAAAATAAAAACTGACTTTTCAAACTGTCCAGCTCGCTGAGAAATAAAAAAATAATTATTATTATAATCAGACTCAATAAGTTTTTTTTCAAATGGAGCTAAACTTTGAAGAGCCTTCAACGGATCTCCTGTATTTGAATCAAAAATAGCACGAATGTAGGCTTTCTGCCAATCAACCAAATCAGCATTAATTTTAAAAAAAGTCTCGATTTCTTCGCTGGCCTGCTTTTCTCGAGCATTAAATATTAAACGTCTTAATCTTTGTAAAAAATCTTCAATATCCATTGGACATTTTGCAACACCTAAAACAACTTCATTAAAATTTAAATCTGGCTGATTGATCCAACGTTTTCTTTCTGAAGAACAAACAACATCAAAATTTTTATTATTGAGAATCCATTTTAAGTAAGCAGACTCAAGCTGTTCACCTTCAGATGTACCCTTGAGCTGTTTCAAAATAACTTGGGCTTCTTTTTTAATCTCCTGATTTTTTAAATTTCTAACTTCTTCATTTTGACTGCTCGTCAACTGAATGACTGCAGTGAATAGTTCAACACGTAGTCTTAATAATTTTTTATTTTTTTTAAGTTCCTTATAAAAAGACCAAATTTGGTCTATATTCGAGCTCCATAAGCGAGAAAAAAATAATTTGTAATCCTGTTGAAACTTTTCCGTTGGATTCCACTTTTCAATTTGTTGACTTGCTTCAATTGTTTGATTATCAGAAGCTAACTTTAACGCTTGTGTTATCGAGGTCAAATTTTCGTTTTTAGATTCAGCAAAAGAAATACTGATCAAAAATATGACGCTAAAAAAAAGTGACATTAGATTTACATTTTTCACTCGATTATGCTAACCTCTTTTAATGGCAAAAGCGAAGAACAAAACTATATATGTCTGTCAAAATTGTGGAGCTCAGCGTAGTCGCTGGGAAGGCAAATGTTCTGATTGTGGCGAATGGAATACTTATGTTGAAGAAACATTTGTAGAAGATCATGGGGGCTACGGTCATCAAC
>JAYUJM010000115.1:0-5212 GCA_043765175.1 Pseudobdellovibrionaceae bacterium
TTCATTTCGTTGAAGACCCAATTGATTAAAACCTTTGGCCATGATTGATTCAGATTTTCCATTCGCATAAACTTCAGCATTATCAAAAAAATTCACTCCGTGATCAAAAGCATACTTTAAACAATTTTTAACGGGTTCAACATCCATTTGATTTCCAAAGGTCACCCAAGACCCAAATGAAAATTGGCTTACTTTTAAACCTGAATTTCCAAGCAAACGATATTCCATAAATTCTTCTTTCTTAAGTTTTATTTATTTTAACTATAGTGCTGAAAGTTTCTAAAGATTGAGGATGAATAAGTGTTGTTGGAGACTTATAAATTCGAGCCGTTGAATAAAGCATTTTCAAGGCTTCACTTTTTTTCATAAAATGATAAGTCTCGGGAAAAACTTTTTTTATTACTTCATGAGTTTTTCGAGTGTATGCACCGCTCATCCGAGGAAACAAATGGTGCTCAACATGATAGCCAAAATTTAAATGCAAAAAATCAAAAAATTTATAATTTGTTACAGTCAAAGAATTCAATAAGGGATCATTAACTTTAGTTAACGGTGACAAATTATGATTAGTCGAAATGTAGCTCATGATAATATAGTTTTGAGTCATAAAGGCAATAGCAATATAAAACACTCTATTCCAACCCAGAAAATAAATTAAAGTGGCCATCATTAAAAATTGCAAACCGAATTCAACAGATACTCGATTTTGATTCATTTCAGACCACATTTTATTTTTAAATCGCATATAAATTTGATTAATAAATGCTTGAAATGAAAACCAGAAGAAAAAATAAAAATAGCTTCGAAATGTTTTTGCACCAGGGGTCCAATTAAATACTTTTTGTAAAAATGGTGAGTTTTTATACACACTCATCGTAGGAAAAGCATCAGGATCTTTTAAAACATACTGCGTATTTCCGTGATGAAGTCGATTATGCCAAAAGCGCCAATATGTTGGTGACATTAAATAAGGTGCAAAAGCAAAAAAGACAATGACGTCTTGTAGAAATTTATTTTTAATCACTGATCCATGAGATGTTTCATGCGATACGAATGCTAATGCACTGTTGAAATAGCCTGCGATTAATCCAAATAAAATTTGCGAATACCACGGTATTGATGATTGGATTAAAAAATAAAAAATAAAAATGTTACCAATTAAAAAAAGGCTCAAATAAATAAGCCTTAGTGGATTTCGTTTAAAAAAATCAGGTTCTAAATAAGGAGTTAAAATTCTGTTATAATAAGCCAAATTTTTTATTGGCTCTTTTATAATTGTGGATACATCCACGTTTTTAGAATCTAACATTAAATTTTGATCGCGATTTATTTCCATAAATTCATACTATTTTGTTTTATTTATTAGTATACAAAAAACAGAATAATATGAATTTAAGTTAAATATTTATTGATGATTTGGCACATTTGTAGGCACTGGACCTTAATATTTAAGATCTACTTCTTCAAAGTGTTGCTGACTCAAATCATGACTGTTATGTAAAACTTGTCGCTCTTGACGAACAGTTTTCACTCGCCTTTTATCTCCAAAGCGATTCAATCTTTCGAGCATATGCAAAACAATATCAGCCAAAGCTGAGTACAAATTACCAGCCGATTTTTCTATCAGAATATTTTTATAACGCCCTGTTTTGCAAAAAACTTTCACCGTAAATTCGTCAGGTCCAGCTTGCTTTTTTGAATTTTGCATACTGAGCGTAACTGACAAGTCTTTTGGAGTAAGATCTGGAAATTTTTCAAACAGTATATCAAAACGTTCAGTCACAACATTTCGCGCCAGTTCTGATTTTTGTAAATTTTTAAAAATGATATTAAGCATTTTTTACCTCGTTTTTGTAACCATCTAAATCAAATGATTCATGTTCTAAAATAGCCAATATGGAGCGCCCTTTTGGAATTTCATGATCACTTGCAAGAACAACTTCACCACCACGAGCTAATACCTCTTGTGCTAAGTCATCTAAAATATCATCATCTTCATGGTCAAGATCAGCTTGATTTAAAAATAAGTCTCCATTTTTTTTATTAAACCTTCCGTGAATTGTGATATCAGAATTGATGATGAGTTTTTTTATGTCTCCAGCTACTGCTTTTTTAGCTATTTCAAATACGTTCCTACAAGTAAGCATCTGTTCTTCAGCATTATAAAATTCAACTAAACTTGTATGAAGTTCTGTTTTTACAATTTTTTGCATTCTTAAACGAACTAAAGCACAATAAGCCTTTGATGAATTTAAATCAAAACCAGTAGAAATAACATTATCTTTTGATAAAGGTAGTATTTTATTCTTTGTTAAAAGATCAGTTAGGCTTTTTTCACCTGCTATAAATATATTTGTTTTCATATCAATCGATTTTTCATAAATCCAGTTTTTATACCAGAATAAAATACTGTTATCTTTTAAATTATCTACTGAATTGTTCCTTTGAAAAGAACCGTTTTTCAAATCAACCGTTTCAGTTTTTGAAAAAGCGTATTCACTTCCAGTATAAATATGAACAAGGTTTTTTTCTAAACCTAAAAAATAAAATTCTTTATCAATTTGTAGCCATTTAAGAAGTGGCTTTACGTGAAATGTTGTCGCAACATGACTGGAATGTTTGACTTCGATCGGAATGCTTAAAATTCTAAATGAGTCTTGAGTTCTAAACAAACCAACGTGTCCTTGCAGTTTTTCGAGCAAATCATTGTGAAACAGTAGGCCCCGCATAGGCGATAAAAAATCTTCTTTGTCTTGTTCAGATAAAACAGAATGAATATCAAAATCAATATTTTGAAGGGCTTGAAATAATTGATTATGAAGATCCCTGAGATCATTTTTATTTTCTAGATATATCGTGGCATGAATTCCTGTATGCGACTCGATCAGAGGTTTAAGTTTTTCTTTTTTATGAAAATTCATTTTTCACTCCTTTTTAAAGAACAGATTAAGTTCTGTGTGTTTATGTTATGGCTAAATCAAATATTTACAAAATAGATAAAAAGTATAACAAGTGTCGTTTTATAAAATAGATCTAACTTGAGAAGCTGCTAATTTTTTCTTTCGTCGATCAATAATAAGCGAGACTACAATCGAGCTTCCAATCAAAAAGGCGATAATACCCAAAGACCAGACAATTGGAAACTTACCGCCAAAAGCTTCATTTAAATAAATCATTTTAGAACCCACAAAAACCAGAACTGCTGCTAATCCATATTTTATGTATGCAAATCGATCCATGACTCCAGCTAACATAAAGTACATAGATCTTAGACCAAGTATGGCAAAAATATTACTTGTGAAAACAATCAAAGGCTCTTTTGTTAAAGCAAAAATAGCAGGAACAGAATCAACAGCAAAAACAATATCAGTCAATTCTATGAAAATTAATGCCAAAAATAACGGAGTTACAAAAGTAACTCCATCTTTTTTAATAAAAAACTTTTCACCTTCTATAACAGGGTGTATTTTGAATATTTTTTTCAGCTGTTTAATAATAAAGTTTTGACTTAAGTCTTGTTTTTCTGTCCCCATGAAGAACATTTTAATTCCAGTGACAAATAGCAATAGACCAAAAAATATAACGACCGCTTTATACTGCATAAGGACTGAGCCCATGGCGATAAAAATGGCTCTGAATATTAATGCACCTAATATACCCCAAAATAAAACTCGATGTTGGTAAATTTTTGGAATGGCAAAATAAGAGAAAACAACAGCAAAAATAAAAACATTATCAATAGCTAAAGATTTCTCAACTACAAAACCAGTTAGAAATTCTAAAGCTGATTGTTTAGCAGCTACTTCTGGAACAAAACCAGGAATCGCTAACAATCTTTCGTCAGTTGAAAACTTAGCAATTGCATATTTATAAAAGAAAAAATTAAAAATAAAGGCTAATGAAATCCAAATCGTCGTCCAAATTGAAGCTTCTTTAAATGAAACCTCGTGTGCTTTTTTATGAAACACTCCAAGATCTAATAAAAGTATTAGTAAAATGAATAAAATAAAACCCGCATAAAAAGTCCAATAGTCAGCAAAGGGGAACAGAATCATGATAAAAGCCTTTCGTTAGGTTTTATTGTCGGCAATTAATTTATATTGCTCAAATAGATTAAATAATGATTTAGTATATTTTTTTACGATGCTCTAAATTATAGGTTATTGTGTTAATTTTAAATTACCAAGGAGAACCTTTATGAACAAATGGATTAACTATCATCATCTTTTTTATTTTAAAACCATTGCTGAAGAGCAAAGTGTTTCAAAGGCTGCAGAAAAATTACTTCTAGGACAACCGACTCTGTCTGCACAATTGAAGCAGTTTGAAGACACTCTTGGAGTTCAACTGTTCGAACGCCAACATAAAAAGTTAATTCTAACAGAACAAGGCCAAGTTGCATTAGATTACGCAAGTCAAATTTTTAAAATGGGTTCTGAAATGCTAGAGGTTTTAAATGATCGAATACGACCCAATAAACCTTCAATTTGTATAGCAGCTCTTGACAGCATCCCTAAACAAATTGTTTTACAAGCTGTACAAACAGCTTTGAAATTTAAAAAATGCCAATTCACCTTAATAGAAGGGAAATCTGATGAGTTACTTCGAGAACTAAGTGCCCACCGAGTTGATATATTAATCACTAACTTTTTACCAAACTCAAAAGATGGAAAAAAACTTTTTCATAGATCGATCACAAAAAATAACGTTTCATTTTATGCTTCAGCTGAGTATAAAAAATTAAGAAAAGATTTTCCCCGTTCTATTATCGATCAACCCGTATTACTGCCCACCTATGACAGCAAATTAAGATATGATCTTGATCACTGGAGCCAATTAAATTCAATACCGTTCGACATTCTCAGTGAAAGCCAAGATATTGCGATGAAGAAACTAATGGCTGTAAATGGACTTGGATTGCTGGCTGTTGCTGATCACTCTGTTACTGGTCAGATCTTAGCAGGTGAATTAATTGAAATCGGTACTTTAGAGTCAGTCTACGAAGAAGTTTTTCTTGTCACTGCGACTCGAAAAATTGAAAATGAGATTGCACAATATCTTATGAAAAATTTTAAAATTTAATGAGCTTACTTTTTAACAGCATAGCCCATATAAGAAAGCCATAAGTTTTTAGTAAATTCAAATTTCAAACCTTCTGGTACAAATCCTGTGAAAATATTTTTCAACGGAATCGTTGAAAATATAGGTTTTA
>JAYUJM010000116.1:0-19797 GCA_043765175.1 Pseudobdellovibrionaceae bacterium
TCATCAAACATTTCAAGAAGTTGCATCTAATATCGAAGAAATAAACAGTCAGGTTCGTTCAATTAATGAAGCAACTCTGCAGCAAGAAATTGGAATTCAACAAACAAACGTTGCGATGAAACAAGTTGATACGACTTCGCAAAATAATACAGAATCAGCTTCAAATGCTTTAATGCTTGTCAATGAATTAAAACAAAAAGGGGACTTGCTTAATAAAGCTAACAGCAATCTTAGTTTTTTAATAAAAGGAAAAAGTAAATTTGTAGGTAAAAATGCAACAATTGAAAAGAAAAATTTTGAAACGAAAATTGTTTCCTTTGATTCAAATTCGAAAGAATTAAATCAGTTTTCAAATCGCAGTATAGATATTAATTCTATCAGTGCCGATGATCCTGATTTTAAGAAAATAGCATCATAAGGAATTACGAATGTTTTTTTCTAATGATGAAGTTGAAAAAATATATAGATTAGCTGAAAAAATTACAGGATCTTTTCAGCGTGGACAATTTAGATCAGAAAATATTATTCGAAATGTAGAACGTCGGATGATTGAAAAAAAAATTAAAAATTTAAAATTGTACTTAGAACTAATTGAAAAAGATTCAATTGAGCTTAAGCATTTTATTAGTGATATAACAATTCATACAACTTCTTGGTTTCGTGAAAAGCCTCATTTTGATTTGGTAAAAAAGTATGTTGAAGAATTTATTGAGCAAAATTTAAATAAGCAAGTGACACTAAAAGTATGGTCAGTAGCTTGCTCAACAGGCGAAGAAGTGTTTTCAGCAGCATTAACTTTAAATGAGATAAATCAAAGGAACAAGAATATTGATTTCGTTGTGCATGGAAGTGATATTGATGAGTTATGTGTGCAGAAATCTAAAAAAGCGATTTATAGCTCAGCTGTGTTAAATCAAATACCTTCAATGTATCAATCAAGTATTTTGCTTGGGCATAAAAAGCTGAGTGGTTTTTTTACGTTAGATCTTTCAATTAGATCTAAATGTAATTTTTTTGTGCATAATATAATTTCAGAAAATTATAAATTAAAGTTTGATAAATATGACATAATATTTTGCAGAAATGTACTTATTTATTTTTCAAAAGATTCTCAAGAGAAAATTATTAAAAGTCTTGTTAAACACTTGAATCCAAATGGACTTTTGTTATTAGGTCATTCAGATTCTTTTTCAAAAAATCCAGATTTGGTTCCACTAGGAAATGCTTGTTTTAAATATCAAAAAATTTTAGAAATTAATCAAACAGTTGATTATGTACAAAAATTACGTCCACAGGTACTAATTATTGATGATTCAAATATTATTCGAACAAAAATATCAAAGATTCTGAAGTCTACTTGTGATATTTATTACGCAGCTTCAACGAAAGAAGCTAATCAAGTTTTAGCTTCTGAAAAAATTACTTTTATAACATTAGATTTAAACATGCCAGAAGAAAATGGAGCTAGTTGGCTTTCAAGAATGCGAAATTTAAACATGAAAATACCAACAGTGATTATTAGTGACTCGAAGCCAGAAGATGCCGAGTTAGTATTTGGTGCACTTTCTGCTGGTGCTCAGGACTACATTGTTAAGTCAAAACTACATGAAGAACCAAAGCTATTAGTAAGCTTAGTTAAAGAATTAAATTTTAAATCAGAAAAGACAAGTTTCGAAAAATATCAGCTCGCAAATTTTGATCGGCCAGATTTTGATCCTAAATTTATCGTTGTAGGAGCAAGTACTGGTGGTCCTCAAACAATAGCTAAATTATTTAAAAATTTACCCCACAATTTTTTACCTTTGATCATTGTTCAACATATCAGTCACGAATATTCAACAGCTTTATTAAATAGAATTTGTAAAGAGTCTGGTTTAAAACAAGGCTTTATTAATGACAATAAACCACTGGTTGCTGGACATGTTTATATGGCTATGGATGATTATCATTTGCAAATTAAAACAAAAAATTCTGAGCTGTATATTCAGAAATCTTTTGACGATAAATTGCATGGGCATAGACCTAGTGTAGACATCTTATTTAATTCTATATCAATTTTAAATATTGATTGTCTAGCGCTTCTTTTGACTGGTATGGGTAAAGATGGTGCTGAAGGACTTCTTAAAATGGTGAAGAATAAAAATACATTTAGTTTAGTTCAAGATGAATCTTCATCAATAGTTTTTGGCATGCCCAAAAAGGCTATCGAAACAGGTGCTGCATGTTTTGTTGGTAATATTGAAGAACTTAGAAATAAATTAGATACTCTGACTAAAATAAATATTTCTGAACAAAGGAATGCCGCATGAATCAAAATGAAATTAGTGAACAATTTGACGGTGATTTGGATATAGCATTAGCTGCTTCTGAAGCTTTTGTAGAAACTTTTCAAGAACTTTTGAATCGAATTCATAAAGGATTTTTAAACCAAGACTGTAAGGAATCGCAGTTAGCGATTCACGCATTTAAAGGTTCAATATCAGTTTTTGGTTTTAAACAGATCATTAGTCAACTTCAGCTTTGTGAGAAATTATTAAAATCAAATAATTTAGCTGAAGCGCATAAATTATTTGAACTTCAATTGCAAGCTATTCAAAATGTTTATTTAGAGTTAGCAAATTTTGCAAAATCACAAAATTTAGCAGCTTAGATGGCTTTGATTATATGATTCATCTTACTGACTATCAGCAAGCCATGTTATTCGATTTAATTGAAAAAAAAACTGGAAATCATCAATCAGGAATTGACAAGAAAAAATTTTTATAATGCAGATAGAATCACTTATGAATGAAATTGGTGTAACTGATTTTCAGTATTTTTTAGATCAAGTGAACTCTTCAGAGCATGTATTGAATAGATTTATAACTGTTGTGACTATTCACACAACATATTGGTTTCGTGAAGAAGTTCATTTTAAAAGTCTTGAAATAAGCCTTAACGACCAAATTCTTAAAGGTAAAAAGAGTTTTTCAGTTTGGTCAAGTGCTTGTTCGACTGGACAAGAAGTTTATAGTATTGCTTTAGTATTTGAAAAATTGAAAAAACAAAATCCAGAAATAGTTTATAATATTATTGGCACCGATATCGACAAAAATTCGATTGAGAAAGCTAATGCGGCTATTTTTCATAGTAAAGATTTGTCAAGTATTCCGTCGGAGTATCATCAGTTTATACTTTTAGGTGAAGGAAAATTGGCAGGGTTTTTCACCTTAAATAAAACGATTCGTGCAAATTGTCGTTTTTTAAAATTAAATTTGGACCAGGCAAGTTATAGCAATATACCATTTAATTTAGATTATATTTTTTGCAGAAATGTATTGATTTATTTTAATTCAAAACAAGTTATTCATATTGTAAAAAAAGCCTCTCAGCATTTAGTTCAAAATGGAAAATTATTTTTAGGTTTGACAGAGCCTTTGCTACAAAATGTTTTTGGCCTGCTACCTTTAAAAAATTCTATTTTTGAAAAATCCTCTAAAGATGATAAAAAATTAATTGAAAACGGGAAAGAAATAAAGATTTTAATTATTGATGATGTTGAAGTTATTCGTAATATTTTAAAAACTGGATTTTCAAAACCTGGTTTTATTTGTTATGTTGCTGGAACTGCTTCTGAGGCATCAATAGTTATCAAAAATCACAAAATAGATTTTATTACTTTAGATTTGAATCTGCCTGATCAAAATGGCGCGGATTGGTTAAGAAGTCTGCATATAGCAGGTTTTAAGATCCCTACAGTTGTCATCAGTGGGTCAAATCCTGATGAAGCACAGTCTATTTATGGAGCTTTGAATATTGGAGCTATAGAGTTTATTGAAAAGAAAAATTTAGTAAAAAATATTAAGCATTTAGAACAATTAGTTCTTGAAGTAGTACGTCATGATTTACCAAGGGAATTGAATAATTTTGTGTCTGCTAAAAATGCTCAACATAATCCGCAAGAAGTGAATCCTGTGCTGCAGGAACGTTTAAAAAAAGTCAGTCTTATTGTCATTGCTGCCAGTACTGGAGGCCCATCGGCTATCTGGGAAATATTAAAAAACAAACCAAAACCTTCTCCTCCTATAGTTATAATACAGCATAACTCAGTTTTTTTCGCTAAAGAGTTTGCTAAAACTGTAGCTGAAGTTTCAGGTCTTATATTTGGTTCGAATGAAGATTATACAATATTATCTGAGAACCATTTTTATCTAGCAACAGATGACTACCATATACAAATTGAAAAAAAAGCCGATCAATTAATTTTACTAAGAAATTTTTCACAAGCCCAAAATAGTTTTCGTCCAAGTGCAGATATTTTATTAAATTCTGTTGCCCTTTTGAACGTGTCAATTATAGCAATTATACTAACTGGCTTAGGCGCTGACGGAGCTTTAGGAATGAAATCATTGTTTGATAGTGGTTGGGCCTATACCATGGCTCAATCTAAAGATTCCTGTATTGTGTTTGGCATGCCTGCAGCAGCAATAGAAAAAAAGTGTATTCATGATGTCAAAGATATTAAAGCTATTCAACATCAAATAAATAAATTAACTTCAAACTTTAAGAACTAATTCTTGAGTGAATGTATTTCTCGATGCTTGCTGCAAGTCAAAATCGTGCATCCATAAAATGATATTTTTTTTGATTTCTTGTTAAACTTTATAAACAATGACAAACTGATTTAGTGAAAATATCTAAAATTTTAGAGCAAGAACGACATGCTAATAGTGCCAATGCAATTGATGATGCTTTTGGTGATCGTTATTTGTATAAAAATAACTTTATTTTTAGAAGAATTCGAGACAAAGGTCTTGTGACAGGTTTAAAGTATAAATCTGAATTAGTTTCCAGCTATGTATTGCTGCCATTAATTTGCCTTCAAAAAATAATAGACTCAAATGTGATTCCTTATTTTAATAATGGAAGTATTTTATATGATCTTGAAATAGCATTTCCCAATACTATTGTATGGACTGAAGTTAAAGTCAGTTTGAAAAAAAACTATCATTTTCATGAATCATGTCATGTTGTGAGCCGAAGTTTGTTTGTTTCTGTTTTTCAAAATCAAATTTTATCATCAAATCAGCAATTGCTTCAAATTTTTATTGAAGAATCATTTTCTAATACGTGCGAATTATTAGCCATAAAAGATGTTGCAGACGTAACACATAAAATATTTTTTGAGCATAATTCTTATATTTTTGTTCCTGAATTAAAAACTTTAATTTTAGAATTAGAAAAATTTATAGGATTTGCTAAACTTTTTCAATTTATTTTATTAAATTATTTAAATTCTAACTTTATGCATTTTGTTCAATCTGAAAAATTTTTTGAAAAGAGTATACAGTTTGTAGATATCGACAAACAAATTATAAAAATATATTCAAAAAAATTAAAAAGTTTGGCTCGTATTTGTTATGAACTAAATCCTGAGTTTAAACAACAAACATCAAGTTTATATTTGAAAATGAAAAAAATATCCAATTCAATTGATCAGTTAAATCAAATTAATTTTTTTCAAGATTTAGAAACAAATCAATTATTTAAAAAATGGCTTGTTGAGCTCAGTGCTATTTTTAATTAGGAAATAAATATATTTGAGGAACGAGCTGTTTGCCAATTCCAGGGCCTTGCCAATAGAGCTCTGCTTTTGAATATCCTGCATTTTCAAAATAATCCATTTTAATATCATAAAATTGTCCTGCATTTAAAATTATTCCTGCTGATGAATCTTCAAAAGCTGAATGAAGAGTCCAGTTATTTATAATCGGTGATCCGGTTGTGTCATTAACCCAAAGTCTGACGCCATCGTCAGTATTAGTAAAAAAAGTATATGTTCCTGTAGTTGGAATATAGATTTTTCCAGTCCAGCGAATTCCAAAATAAAGAAGCTGTCCAAGATTATTAACACCTGTTGACCAATTGAAATAAACTTGTGAATCAATTCTTTGTCCAAATAGTACTTCAAAAGGATCACCAATAGTTCCTGCTAACCACGGTACTGAAGTAGGTGCTGCAATACCAAAGTCATAGTATGAACCAAGGAGTCCTACTCCTTTTGGAGTTGCTACAGGGCTTGCGGTTGCATTAGAAACCGTAACAGAAGTAGAAACTGTAATAGCTGCAAAACTTGCGGTAATATTGGCGCTTCCAGTTGTTCCAGAACTAATAGTGCCCAGTGCGCCAGATGCCACACTTGAAGATGTTGAAGACCAAGTGATGTAATTCGTCATTTCAAGAGCAAAAACATAAAGATTTGTATCTTGAAAATTACCATAAACTTGAATTGATGTGTTTTGATTAGGACCCATTTGTAAAGAATTTTTTGTTAAGACTAATGAAATTAAAACAGCGGGTACAATTGTTATATCTGTTGTAATCGAAAGCTGATTGTAAGTACAAGTCAGTGTCAATCTTTGGATTGAATTGCCACTGTAGGAGTTCGATAAATTTCCATTTTTATCCATTTTTGCAATAGGATTTGAAGTGGTGCAAGTCGATGATGACGTAATTTCAGATTCGCTGTTATCAGAATATGTTCCGATGACACTGGCTTTAAATGTGGTGCTTTTCGGTACGATATACGACAAACTGTTCATTTTGATACTAGTCACTACTGGAGCTTGGCTAGAAGGTGCAAAACCATCTGTTTTTTTACAGCTTATTGTCCAAAACGAAAAAATTAAAGTGCTGATCAGCAAAGTTATTTTCATACTATTGTATCGGTCATATTTACTAGAATCTTTAACTATGAATCATGTAGTATCAATATAAGACAATAATTCTATTTAAGTCCTAGGATGTTCTTAACAGCGATAGGTAAAACATCAAGACGTTCGGCAGAAGTATAGGGAAACTTTTTAATTTCACCAGTAGGGGTTTTGATAGTTTCTGCCCAGGGTGATTTTAAAATAAAAGGCTTTTGACATTGATTCGATTTTGCTTGTTGAAAATTTTCAAAAAAATAATCTTTACTTGATGATACCATAATGCCAATTATCTCATTTGTACGAGCATCATAAGCTGGTCCACCGGAACCTCGTTCGATTAAATCAAATGGTCCTGAGACATAATGGCTAGAAATATTTTGTATAAAATCAGGTGCCGTGCTGACAAGCGGGGTTCCGCTTAATGCACCGATTGTAAAGATTTGATCCTGCTTGGTTAATGCAACAGAGGATTTAAGTTTATTAATAAATCCATTAGTAACTGGTCGGTCAAGTTGAATCAGGGCATAGTCTAATCCATTTTCTTGAGGTTGATAAGCTGAAGATATGATTTTTTTACAACGATAAGCATTCGAACCTTTAATTTCTACGTTAGTAAAATTTGGGATTTCCTTTGAGGGACTTAGTTTCAAATTTTCTGATGTATAATTAAAGACCCACATATTTGTGTCACAACCAGCTTGATTGACTAAACCACAATGTCCAGCAGTCAGTATCATATCAGCTTTAACTAAAAAAGCTGTACAAACTGGTAAACTTGTTTGTTCATTGAAAGCAACCCCTGGACACGTTATGAATTCATCCTTAACAGTTTGTGTTTGTCCAATATATATGGCAGCACCTATCGTAGAAAAGTTTTTAATTCGATTTAATGGAATTTGTACAGCGACACCTTTTGATAAAGCGATGATGTTCGGTTTTGAGTTTGAGTTAATTAAAGTGCGACTATCGATTTCAAAAATTCCAGCAAATAATTGAACTGAAGAAAATATAAATGTTAAAAAATAGGTAGCAATTTTCATAGAAGTATCCTTTATTTTTTAGGTGATTATATATAAATTATAAATAAATCACTAGTTCATATTTTATTGTTTGTTTTTATTACAAGACTGTACAGAAGCTATACAGTATAAACACAAGCATGCTTTTCAACATACTCATGTTCTCCAGTAGTTTCGTTTATAATTCGAATGAGCTTAGAATATTTAGAGTTGTTATTAGTGCTGAAAAGTATTGTTTTATGTATCTTTACTTAGATCTGCTAGAATGGAAACATCGAAAAATGCGAATTCAATAATGTCAAATAAATTATGCAAAAAAAAAGGAACTTGAATTTCAAGTTCCTTTTTAGAATCAGCTTTTTTTAAAAAAATTAGTGCTTCTGTGAATTCACCATTAAGTCTGCAATTAATCGGCTAAATCGTGCAGGATTTGGCAATGAATTACCTTCTGATAATAAAGCCTGATTAAATAATATTTCAGACCAATTTTTTATTTGATCTTCATTTGAATTGATCATCGTCTCGAATAAAATATGATTCGGATTAATTTCTAAAATTCTTTTAGTATTTTGATTATAGTTTTCATCCATTTGGGAAAGTATTTTTTGCATGTGCGAAGACATTTCATTTTGGGCTGATACTAAACAAACCGGAGTTTCTGTTAAGCGATCTGAAATCACAACATCTTTGATATCATCAGATAGAAACGATTTCATTTTTTCCATCAACGGCGAAAATCTTTCTTTCTGAGCTTTCAAAACAGTTTCTTTTTGTTTTTTTTCATCTTCAGAATCTAAATTTAGACCTTCTGAAGTAATAGAAATTAAATTTTTATCTTTGAATTTTTTAATACCTTGAGTAACCCATTCATCAACAGCATCTGTTAAAAATAAAACTTCAAAGTTTTTTTCTTTCAGCTTTTCTAAGTAAGGAGAATTTTTTATGATTTCAACTTTTTCACCAGTCATAAAATAAAGATCTTTTTGGTTGGGCTTCATACGTGTTACATATTCATCAAGTGTCGTCCACTGATCAGAAGCTGTTGATTTGAATAAAAATAAATCCTGAAGCTTTTCAATTTGAGAGGCATCAGTTGGAACGCCTTCTTTCAAAGTTGGTCCAAATTCAAGCCAAAACTTTTCATATTCTGATCTTGTTGTATTCAACATATCTTTTAATGAGCTAAATATTTTTGATACAATGTTCTTACGAATTTGAGTTACAAGTCGATCTTGTTGCAATAATTCCCGAGAAACATTCAATGATAAATCGCTTGAATCAATAAGACCTTTGCAGAATCTTAAATAAGTGGGAAGAAGATCTTTGCAGTTTTCCATTATAAAAACACGTTTGATATAAAGACTTAAACCGAATTCAGTATCTTTCATTTGAAAATTCCAAGGTTTTTTTGTTGGAATATAAATCAATGAAGTGAATTCAGTTGTGCCTTCGGCTTTGTAGTGAATGTACTTAGCAGGTGGTTGGTAGTCATGAGTTAAATGGCTGTAAAATTCAGTGTATTCTTCTTTTGTAATTTCATTTGATGACTTTAGCCAAAGAGCTTTTTGGCTATTTAAAGTTTGATCTTCAATAACTGTTTCATTCTCTTTTTTCGTTTCAATATTCATTTTTATCGGCCAACTGACAAAATCACTATATTTTTTAACTAAAGATTTTAATGTCCATTCACTTGTAAAATCATTGTCTTCATTATTTTGGTCTTCTTTCGCGTCAACAGATTTTTTTAAGTGAAGAGTAATCGTTGTTCCAGTTCCTTCTGATCGAGGTTTTGTCTCAATAGTGTAAGTTCCGTCTCCTGAAGATTCCCAAACTGTTCCTATTTTAGTTCCTGCTTTTTGAGTATGAAGTGTCACTTTATCTGCAACCATAAATGCTGAATAAAAGCCAACACCAAATTGGCCTATTAAATCTGGTTTACTAGCGCCTTCATTTTTCATTTGTGCGAAAGCTTTTGTTCCAGACTTTGCAATCGTGCCAATAAAATTTGTTACTTCATCTGGATTCATACCAATTCCAGTATCCTGAATAGTTAATGTGTTTTCACTTTTATTTGGAGTCAGTCTAATTTCTAAATTTTGATTTTCAGAAATTAAATTTGAATCAGTTAAGCTTTCATATTTCAATTTATCAATGGCATCCGATGAATTAGAAATCAGTTCGCGAATAAAAATTTCTTTTTGTGAATAAAGTGAGTGTATAACGATATCTAATAACTGTTTAATTTCAGCATTAAAACTTTGTGTCGTTTTTGACATTAATGACCTCCGGTTAGTTTTTATTGAGCCTTATCTTATTAGATAAAAGTCTGTTTTTTGTCAATGAAAGTTGTCTTTTTCAGAACGCTATTTTGAGTCAAGACCTCGCAAAACGTCGAGTTGCTTGGAAATTGATTAGAAAATGACTCAATAGAGGTATTATAATAAACTGATATACACAAGGAGTCCTATGAAAGCCGTATTTTTTATCGCTACAGCGGTATGTTTTTCAGTTTTTGCAAAAAAATCAATAACCCGTGATCCTGCAGCGGTTGAAAGACCACCTCAGTTTGTATTGTTAGCTTTTGATGGTTCATCCAGTTTAGATATGTGGAGAGATACTGTTGATTTTGCTTCGCAGGTCAAAACTTCAGGAACTGGAAATGCATCGCAAAATGTAAAGTTCACTTATTTTATTAATCCAACGTATTATACAGAGTTACCTTATAAGTCTAACTATATGACTCCATTATTAAATAAATCTGTCAGTTGCATCGGCTGGGCATCACCAGCTGGTTCAGTGCTTAATCGTATTAAAGCGACTGACAGAGCATTTACAAATGGCCATGAAATTGGATCACACGCTAACTCGCATTGTTCAGCTGATGGAAAAGGTGAAGATCCTTTAAAAGGAATGACATGGACTGAGGAACACTGGAATAGTGAATTCGACCAATTTAATCATCTTCTTTTTAATTCATTATCAAATAATAAAATTCAAACTGATTATTTGATGCAGTTAAAGCAAGAAAATATTTTAGGATTTCGTGCTCCGGCATTAGCTGTTACTGCTGGTCTATGGCCTACGCTTCAAAATAAAGGTTTTCGCTACGATACTTCACGAATAGATAACATGACCTATTGGCCACAAAAAATGAATTGGGGCGGATGGAATATTCCGCTCGCAATGTTAAAAATTCCAGGATCAACTAAAACAACACTGTCTATGGATTATAATTGGTTTGTTTTTCACACTGCAGGTGAAAGCCTAAGAACAGAGTCCGAATGCAAATTGACCGAGAATAAAGAAAAAAAGTGGTGTAAAGCAGCAGTTTTTTTAACGCCTGAACGTGTTGATCAGTTCAAAAATCAAATGCTTGATAGTTATAAGTTTTATTTTAAGAAAAATTATTTTGGAAATCGTGCACCAGTTCAAATTGGGCATCATTTTTCATCTTGGAATGGTGGAGCCTATTGGAAAGCGATGAAGGAATTCACACAATTTGTTTGTAATAAACCAGAAGTAAAATGTGTGACAATGGTTGATTATGTGAAATGGCTAGAAAGTAATCCTGCTTCTGTATTAGCGGCCTACCGAAAAGGAGATTTTGCAAAGCTTCCAGATGATGGAACCATTAAAGACATTGCACTTGGAGTTGACTATGCCGTTCGCCTTGATAGTGGTGACGGTAAATTTGAAGTTATGACGGATCCCGAGCAAAAAAATAAAATTAATGAAGCTGGATTAAAAAAACAACTTTCAATTGATTTTAAACCTTACAAGCAAAGCTCCATTGAAAATAACGAATTGAAAAAAATAGTCAATGGCAAATCAGCTTTAGTCAGAGCGAGTCTTGTGAATAAGCGCGGAACAGAAGTTTCTTGGCAAACTTATCGAGTTGAAAATATTGGAACTGTTCAACAAAATGTAATAGGTCCAATAGAGGATGCAGCAAGGCTGCCAGAAACTGCAGATGCTCATAGAGAAGATTTTTAAATTATAATTTTTCAGGATGATCGGGCCAGGAATGTTTAGGATACCTGGCCTTTAAATCTTTTTTTACATCGTGGTAACTGTTCTGCCAAAAAAGTTCTAAATTATCTGTAATTTGTGTCGGGCGCATATTTGGAGCCAATAGCTGCAATGTCAATTTTATTTTATTTTCAATAATAGAGGGGTGTTTTTTCCAACCGAAACAGTCCTGAATTTTTGCGGAAATCATTGGTGCTTTAGGATCTAAGTAGTCCACCATGACAATTTTTCCTGTTGGAAGTTGAATACTGGCAGGCATTTGTTTTAAAAATTGAAGAGTTTGAGCGGGAACTATATTTTCTAATAAATAAATTATTTGTGCATTTAAAAAATCTTCAAATTTGTCAAATAAATCAAGCATTTTGTCGATGATTTGAGTTTCAAAATTATTAATAAAATAGAATTCTTCTTCAACTAAACTTAATTGTAATCTGTGCTTTTTTAAAAAAAACAAACGATCTTTTATTTTGCTGAAATCTGAATTGAGTTCAAGAAAAGTTTTTGGATTTTCCAAGACAAATTTTTTCCAACGAAGTTCTAATTCTTTTGCAGTAAGCTCTACTTTTGCTTTTTCGTTTAATTTAAACTGCATGAAATCTAAGGATTCTTTTTTAAAAAACATTTTTCTTATTTGATCAAATTCAATTTGAATTTTATTTATTGCAAAACCAGAAAAAATTTCTAAAGCCTGAGATTTACTAATACCAACTGCATGGGTCACAATCGTTATGCTATCATTTTTTTCGTAGCCGCTGAGTGCTGCTATGAAATCATCATTTGTTGCTCGTGAATGACTAGATATCTCGACACCCCGGCCTAAAGCAGATAATCCTTGAGTTTTATTTTTTTTAGCAATAATTTTTTCAGGAAAATACTTTGCAAAAATCTGAAATAATTCTAGTTCAGGATTTTTATTTTTTGAGACTGAAGAATTAAAAAATTGATGTTGATTTGCAGAATCTTGCATAAAATGTTTAAGCGACTCGACCAGTTTTTTAGTAGTTTCTGAAACAGGTTTGTAAAAAATACGATCTATATCGGTTGATTCATTTCCTAGATGCTCTATTTGACTTCCTTGATCAATATTTTCAAGTTGAGCAATAAATACATATAAATTTTTTGGAAAAGTATTCATTTTATACAGTTCAAATAAGATAAGTGTTGAACCAATATTCACTGGTGATTGAAGAATCCAGTTACCAAAATCAGTGAGCTTAAAAGACGAATTGTCATTTTTTAGCATTTGCCAATCAGTTAATTTTTTCGCAGCTTTTTGAAGGTTTTCAGTTTGAGGTTTTGTAAGCCAACTAAACTGAGTAAATTTATAAACATTCCAACTGGCTAAATGAAGTAGTGTATCTTCAAGTGGTGAATACACTATTTCTGGTTCTATTTCATTCGGCATAGAAAGTTCATCCGAAGGATGCCAAAGTTTGTAAACGAAACCATTTTTAATTCGACCGGCCCTGCCTGCTCGTTGAGCTGCTGAAAACTTTGAAATTCGACGTGTGTTTAAGCTGTTAAAGCCAATTTTTTTTTCAAAGACATTGAATTTTTCTAAGCCTGTATCAATGACACAATCTAAATCGGGAAGCGTCAGTGAAGATTCTGCAATATTTGTTGCTAGTATAATCCTTCTGTTGGAATGCATCTTTTGAATTATTTTTTTTTGATCATTTATGGAAAGACTTCCATGCAGCAAGACTATTTCAATATTTGGAAAAACTGGCTTTATTTTTTCTTGAGTTCGTAAAATTTCTTTAAATCCTGGCAGAAAAATTAAAATATCAAGCGAACTTTTTTTAAATGCCAAAGTCAGCGTTTCACAAATTTGTTCAAAAAAAGTTTGATCAATAACAATTTTTTGATTTCGTTTTAAATATATTTCCTCGATGGAATGAATTTTTGAGTAAATAACAATTTCATGACTACCACCGAAATCTGAAAAGTACTGACTCAGTTGTTTTGAATCTATGGTGGCTGACATTATTGTTATTTGAATGGCTGGGCCAACTATATTATGTTCGGTGAGAAGCCCTAAGATTAAATCTTGATTAATCTTTCTTTCATGGAACTCATCTAGAAATAATGTGGAAATGGATTTTATAAATTCAGGATTGTTCATTTTTTTTAAAAATAAACCATCAGTCATAAAAATAAGCTTTGTATTTAAAGATACTTTTGAATCAAAACGAACTGCATAGCCCACTTCGTTTCCAATGGTCCAATTATTTTCTTCACAAACTCTGTAGGCTGCAGATAAAGCAGAAATTCGCTTTGGCACTAAAACTATTATTTTTTTAATGCAAGAAGAATTCATTTTATTTTTTAAAACATAAGCTGGAACACGTGTTGTTTTTCCTGATCCAGGACTTGCTTTTAATACAAGCGGTAAACCCGTTTTTATTTTTTTGTGTATTTCTTCAATATGGAAATCAATGGGAAGTGAAATTTTTGTCATGAAGCAGGGTAAACTAAAATCATAAATTCAGCTTTTTCAAGTTTTATATTTTGCAAAACGGCGCTAGGGCGACCCTCTAAAACATCTTCATCTTCTTGAGATAAATTCATGACTAATAGAATTTCTCGATTATTAAGATGTTGAACAATTTCACTCATGGTTTTTCTGAGTCGATAAGGTGTGTCCATAATAATCAAAGCCAATTTATTGGATTTCAGGAGTTGCCATTCCTGAGCTCGTTTTTCACTTTCTGCTGGCAAAAATCCGCGAAAATGAAATTGATTTATTTTTTGCGAACTTAAAGAAAGAACACCCATTAATGAGGATGCTCCCAATACAGATTTGATTTGAATATTATTTTTTCGACATTGTGCAATCAAGTTATTGCCTGGATCACAAAAACCTGGAGTTCCACAATCTGAGACTAAGGCCACAATCTTAGTTTTACACAAATCAACTAAATGAATCAAATCACTCAGCGTACTATGTTCATCAAGTACCTCATAGGACAAAGCTTTGATATCATATTTTTTAAGTAATTTAGAGGTCTCTTTTGTTGACTCGCATATTATAACTTCAGCTGATTTTATAATTTCTAATGCCCTCAGAGTAATTTCAGAAATATCGCCAATCGGAGTGGCTACAATGTACAACATTATTCTAAGTCCATCTGGAATTGAGAAATTTCTAGATGCGGCACATTTACTTTTTCAGCTCTTGAATGAGTGGTATCTAAATAAATAAGTTGAACATCAGGCATATGTTTTCCAACAAGATTAATATTTACTGGTTCATTTTCAAAAAAGAAAATTTTTGATTGCTGATTTTTTGAAGCTAAATCTTTAAGCCAATCCAATTTAAAATATTCATCATTCATATCTTTATGTGGTTTTAAGTGAATCATTTCTGGCAGACTTGGAAAACCCCACTTATCTAAAACAATTCCTGTTCCTAAAGACATTCTTTCCACATCACGCCCGGTTAAATATTTAATTTTATATTTAAGCTGATTTAATTTTTGAACGAAAAAGACTGCTCCAGGGTAAGGGGTGTCGTAATGTAAATATTCATTACTAAAAAACTTTTTTTTCCATTCTTTTTTAAGTTTTGAGTGTAACTCTTCATGAGTATCAATTGTATAGCCCTCTCGGCTGAGTGATTCAAAAATACCCCAGTCAGTGAGCGGAATTTTTATTTTCAACAAATCAATTTGTTGATGTGTAACTGCAAACTCGTGAAGTATTTTTTCTGTGCGTGGACTCACATTAAATAAAGTTGAATCCAGATCAAAAACACAAATTGAATGGGGTTGTTTCTGAATGCTTTCAAAAATTTGTTTTGCGCTTGTTTTCATTTAAAAAACTATACTGCTTTTGGAATAAAAATACGAATATAATCGCCATTTCGCTCACGAGTCATACCCTGTGATTGTATAGGGTGTTCTAAAGTGAATTCTTCGCGAAAAGTTTGAAAGTTGTTTGTGGACATTAATCTTTCAGAATCCTGCAATTTGTTTTCAGATTTTCGACTGCCAGAAACGATAGCTTTATTGTTATTGATGGAAAATTTAAAGTGATCTTGGGCCTGAACAGGCGAGTAGGCCTCAATAAAGTATCCTGATGGATCTTCTGTGAAGCGATTCTGTCGATCAATCACGCTATAAAATGAATCATTATCTTTCAATGTTACATCAACTTCAGGTTTTTCTGTTTGATTTTCAGGTGCCTCATCGGCTTCGGTTATGACATCAACTTCTTCTTCATTATCTTTTTGAGCTTTACTAGAGAGTTTTCCCTGATTGTTATAAACTTGTGGTCTTGGTCGTTCAGGTTTAACAACTGGATCTTCCGGTTCTTCGAAATCATAATCAGGATCAAAATCTTCGGTGTCTGTTTTATTTTCAGCTATTTGTTGTTTTTGAGCTTTTTGTTCAAGAGCTTTTAAAGGACTTTTTTCATGAGCTTTATGAGACGGAGAATTTTGGAGTTTATGAAGTGATTGGTTTTTTAATCCGATATTTTTAATCGATTGACTCATGTAACCAGTGTATCAAAACAACACACAAAACACAGGGCTAGTTAACTAAACACCATCTTCAGTCTGGTCCGGTGCAAATATCTTTGAAGAATTGTGTGTTACCCCGACAGCGCCATGTTTTGGTGTATGAGATTGTCTCGGAGGGGCTCAAGGGATAAATCATTTTATATTGCAGATGATCTAAAGTGGATTTAAAAGCTCGTGATGTATTGTTTTTTTGGTCTTCAATTTTAAGTTCAAAAGCACGGTAGTCCGCTTTAGCCAGTTGCTGATTACCAGTGTAGATAATGATAAATGTTGCAACGAGTGAAAGCATAATGAACTTATCGGGGTTTTTCGTCGAAAGTAAAATGGATTAAAGTCTAGAAAAGTTATACTTGCTTAAAATTTTCATTACTAAAAATGAGAATGAGGATCGGCAAATCCTGATTGCAAAGTTGCACCTGCTGGTAATTTTAATCCAGCTATGGAAAGCGTCTCACTTTGAACGCAGACAGACCTAAGGTCAGTAGATAAGCCGTTTTTGATTCGACTATGCGAGATCTTAATTTACATCTTTTGGATCTAAATCATCTCATGGGTTTATTCCTATCTGTGAAGTTTTATCCGGTAAATCGCTCTTCTACGAGCACCGACACGTATTACAAACTTGTTTCACAGATCGAACGGTTATCTTTTAACATTGACCACTATTTTTATTCTTAAACTCTTATCGTCACTTTTCTTTTTTACTTTAACTTTTTTTCACATCTTTTTTATATTTTTAGACTAGTTTTTTATTTCTATTCAGCTATTCGTGTTTACATTGATAAATCTTACTTCTTTGTTCATCAATCACATCCAAATTTAACTTCTATCAACTCATACTCACTCAGTTACCGTGGTCAATGCCACATGGATTTTCTTTGTTGAAAATTCTTTAGTTATCAGTCGCAAATTTGATTTTTATTCTTTAAAATCAAATTTTCATTAAATGGGTCATTCTAAAATTCATTAACTAAAAATATTTCAAAAAATTATGAAGCCTTTTCTTTGATACTCACATCAGTCAGTGCACTAACTTCAACTGCTTTTCTAGTCGATTTTTTGTAATCTCTCACAAAATCTTTTTCATCACGCACCAACGCAAAATACACTCTCGCTAACTTATGCGCAACTGCCACCGTCGCCTTATTCATTCCCTTTTTATTCACCAACCGCATTGACCAGGCCTCAATGTCATTCTTACTTTTCTTCATCTTTGCATACTTCAACACCGCTCGAGCGCCGTGGATTAAATACCTCCGAAGCATCTCGCAACCTGAACGCGTGATTCGACCCATCCGCACCTGATCACCACTAGAAAATTGTCCCGGGATTAATCCTAAATAAGCTCCAAATTTATGCGCATCACTAAATCTTTTGGCATCATCTATTATCGACACCATTAATAATGCCGTCGTCCAGCCTATGCCCGGGATCTTCTCTATACGCTCTGCTTTTGCAAATATCTCTGGATTGTTTGTTTTTACATACTCAATGATTTCTTGATCTATTCTTAATTCCTCAGACTTCAAAGCCAAACACTGCGATAATAAAATTTCTAAATTTTTTTGAATTAACTTATTTTCAAGTCTTGCTATTGATTGACCTGCATTTAAATAAAAAAACTTCACCCCAGCTTCAATCGTAATACCATACTCACGTAAAATTCCTCGGATATGACAAATCATCGACACCCTTGATTGCACCACAAACTCACGTTGAACTAAAATTGACTTGATCTCGCGACACACTAAACTTTTTAAATGCACCTTTGGTAAAAAATTTGATCTCAATAAATCAGTCAAAACTTCAGCATCCTTGTCATCTGTCTTTTGACCATTCATCCCAACAGCTTTTGCTTTATTGGTATTTACTAAATAAACCTGATGACCCAGAACACGTAAAACTTCTGCCATGTGATTACTGCCACCTGTTGTTTCAATTGCTATTTCTAGATTACTGTAACACTTTAAAACCTCGGATAAATCTGAAGTCTTCACTGTTTGATTCCGGCTTGTCTTTCCCTGCTGATCTTTAAAACACAACGTTGAAGTATTTTTATGGTAATCTATTCCTAAATAAATTGTTTGATCTTCTGTAACTATTTTTGTATTTGTTTGCATGCGTTTCTCCTATGTTTTTGCATGTGTTGTTTGTAACATTGTGGCTTAGACCACGTTCATGCTTGAGTCATCGTTTTTTTAAAACTCGTAAACTCGTTCTAGGAGAGACGCTTTTCCATATATCCAGTAATTTTCGTCGAAAGTAAAATGGATTAAAGTCTAGAAAGTTATACTTGCTTAAAATTTTCATTCATAAAATGAGAATGAGGATCGGCAAATCCTGATTGCAAAGTTGCACCTGCTGGTAATTTTAATCCTACTACTGATTTCAAACTATGAAAAATTATATGTCCGTTTAAAATTTTGGGTAATATTAATCCTTCAACGGATTTTAAACTAAACATATATAAATCACCATTTATGGTATCGGAAAGTTTTAGTCCAGCAGCTGAACTCAGTCGTGTTAAAAATAAAGTTCCATTTATTTTCTTTGGGAATTGTATCCCTTCTGCGGATCTTAAGTTACTCAAGTCAAGATTACCGATTATTACTTCAGGTAGTTTTAGACCAATCCCTGATTTTAAGTTACTCAAGTTAAGATTACCCAAGTGAAATTTTATTTTTCCATTTTTCGATAAAAATTCTTCCTTAGATAAAGATATTTCATCTCTTTTAAATTGATTATCATATATAAAAACTAAATCTTTCTTGAAATCTCGATATTTTAATACTTCCGAGATTCTTGGATCTTTTTGAAAGCCAAATCCATCGATTTTGGACTCAAATTCGTATAAGAATATAAGATCTGCTTTGCTTAAAGCTATTTTCAACTTATGCTTTTTTGATATTTCTGTAACCATTTTCATATCAGCATCTTTTTTTAAAAACTGACCCCCCTTGTCTCCAAATTCAAACAATTTGTTTTTAATAATCGGATCTTGACTGATTTTATCATCTAAATTCTGATCTTTTCCAACACCGCGAACTTCCGCTATTTGATCGTTTTCCATTCTAATTGCGACTCGTGGAATTGTTGGTTTTTTATTGCTGTCAAAACTGTAATAAACGTGAAAATCACCTTTTTCTAATTGTGATTTTGCTGTCGATTCGCCAGCTGTACACCAGCCTGTATTTTTGCCTTCTAAAGATTTTACTAACGGCAAATGATTGGTCCCCTGGGTGTAAACTAGCCATTCACCTTCGTTCGTTTTGAACTGTTGTTGACCAGTGCCTAAATTGAATAAAGTCCGACCATATAGCTTTCCAAAATTTAATCCTTCAACTAATTGAAGCAAATGTGAATCTTGAATATCATCCAAAGATCGATAACTTATTTTCCTTAAGACCAAATCAGCTACATAAGCCAAAGCTTCTCGGTTTCACTCAGCAAAGGGTGCAGTTGTTTCTTTATTGCGAGTTCCAAAAGTGCCATTTGACGGATCGTATTTTGATATTTTTGTCATTCCAGTAAA
>JAYUJM010000117.1:0-1919 GCA_043765175.1 Pseudobdellovibrionaceae bacterium
GCCGAAATCGGATGTAAAGAATTATTTCATCATCAAGAAAAAATCATTGGTCATTTTTTTCCACTTCAAAAATAACTGAGGTCATTAATGGAACTTTGGATTGCAACCGGAAATAAAGGAAAACTTGAAGAGTATAAACTTGCTTTAAGATCAATGGATAATTTGAAAATATTTTCTCAAACTGATATTAAAAGCTTCACTGCAAAACCAGAAGATGGCTTAACGTTTTTAGACAACGCTCGAATAAAAGCAAAATCACTTAAGTCTTTAAAAAGTGAACACTGGGTACTCGGAGAGGATGCAGGACTTGAGGTGACAGGACTCAATAATCTTCCAGGAGTTCACTCAGCAAGGTACGCTGGTCCTCACGCACGAGATTCTGAAAATATAGCGAAACTTTTAAAAATGTTACAAATTAGAAATATTGCTGATCGCAGGGCCTGCTTTAAATGCGTCTCTGTTGTTTTGACTCCACAAAATGAAGAATGGATTTTTGAAGGAAAAATGACAGGCGTTATTTCACAAAAGCCTACGGGTTTAATGGGTTTTGGTTACGATCCAGTATTTATACCTGATGGTGAACAAAAATCTTTAGCTGAACTTGGACCTGGATTTAAAATTCAAAAATCACATCGTGCCCAGGCCTTAAACGATTTTTTAAAAAAACTAGAATTAAATCAAAGTTAATCCCAATTTCCAGTTCTATTTTTTTTAACATCAGATCGTATTTTTTTTTCGCCTAATCTTTTATGAACTGAAGATCTTGTAGGTTTTGTTTTAACACGCTTTTTAGGTTCAATTAAACACTGTGATAACATTTCAATCAATTTTTTATAGGCTGTTTCTTTATTCGTTTTTTGATCTCGCTCAGTTTCTACTCGAATCTGCAAGACATCTTCTTGAATCAGTTTATTTTTTAATCTAGAAAGAAACTTTTTTTTAATCTCATCAGGAAAATGAGAATTTAAGATAGAAAATCGTAACTGAATACACGAATTTGTTTTATTCACATGCTGACCACCAGCGCCTTGTGATCTGGTCGCTAAAAATTCAATTTCATCGTAAATTAAATATGTTAAAATAATTTTTTTAGTGTCCATGTTTATGTCCGGCCTCTATAAAATAAACTAATATCGACAATATAATTAAGACGCTTCCAATAATTAATTTTTCGTAATTTTCTAAAAATTTAAAATTTAATTTATTGACTCCAAAAAAAGCAAGGGTTGTAAATAAAATCATAGCGGTCAATGTTCCAGCTGCTAAAACTATTGATAAAGCAACAAAACCACTCCAGCTTAATTGCCATGCTGATATATAAACTGGCAAAAAAGATTCACAGGGAGAAAATGTCAACAACGATAATAATCCAAGTATAGCCCATCCGTCTTGCGATGTTTTACTAAAATCATGTTCGTGAGGGTGATGATGATCACAATGAGAATGCCGACGACCTCGAAAAAATTGAACAAAATAATAGAGCCCAAATAAAAATGTAGAAAGGGTTGCCACAATAACGAATAAAGATTGAAATCTTTCATTAACTTTTAAACTAAACCAAACAATACCTGCACCAAGAACGATAGTTGTTAAAATATGCCCAAGGCCCGCTATAGATAAAACAGCGATTAACTTTTTATAAGGCCAACGCTGAGCTTTTGCTGCTAATACAAAAGGTAGCCAATGAGTCGGTATGGCTGCATGAAGGACCGCCACAGTTAGTCCAGTAATTAAAAAAGGCAGAAGTTGATCAATTTGCATACTATGTACTACAAAAATATAAAAAAACAATCAAGCAACCCTTTAAAATCAGTTGAAATTAAGGCAACTCATTGCTATTTTTTACATACACAAATTCAGTCGTCCTTTAGCGCAGTTGGTAGCGCATTTCCATGACATGGAAGGGGTCGTAGGTTCGA
>JAYUJM010000118.1:0-19588 GCA_043765175.1 Pseudobdellovibrionaceae bacterium
GATCATCCATATTAACAAAGCGGTAGCCCTGTCCTTTAAGTTTTACAATAACTTCTTCTAAGTAACTCACTGTTCTGTTATTCGTCTCGTGCATTAAAATAATTCCTCCACTGCGAGCATTTGTTTGTTCTAAAACATGTCCAACGTAGTTTGAAATATTTTCTTTTTTAATTCCACAATCGCGAAGTCCAACTTCACTTGTCACAGTTCCTGTTTTCTGAAAAGCCCAATCGCAGGTATCCACATGCCAACCTAAAATACCTGTATATTTTAAAGTTTCAATTGCATAGTCAATTGCATGACAAGTTGATGAGCCGTATGGAAAACGAAACATTCGCAGACCAGGTCGCATATATTTATATAATAATTTATCTGCATTTTTAATTTCACTATCTTGTTTGGATTCTTCAATTAATGGAAAAGTAGGATGTGTATAAGAGTGATTGCCAACGATATGCCCCTCATTGACGACCTGTTTAACAATTTCAGGGTAAACACTTGCTGCACTCCCTTTCATAAAAAAAGTGGCTTTGATGTTATGCTTTCTCAAAGTTTGTAAAACTTTTAAAGTATTAGGACTTGATGGTCCATCATCAAAAGTAAGTACTACTTTTTTATTTACTGGCGACTTACTAATACCCGCTACATACTTGCATAAATTGACAGACTGCTGTTGGAAATCAAACGATTCTACCAATAAAGCTTCATACTCATCAGCTAAAAAATTTTGATACAGTTGTTCTTTTGTCATTACCGATGAAACTGTTCGCTGTTGTTTGATCTGCGTCGCACAACTTAATGTAAGACTACTCATTAGAATTAGAAATAATGGCTTTATCATAGAATTTTCCTTACAAGACTTTATTATCTAATATTTTAAACAAGACCTGCAAGTCCAGTTGATTGTATTAGAATACATAAAATAGCTAAAGATATCTGAGAAAATGATCACTCAAAATCGATACCAATAGAACTGCATCTTCGAACTAAAGCCTTATTGACGATTATGAATTTAACTGAGGATATTAATGAAATAATTGATGACAAAGGTGGAATGTCTCCGGAGTTTGTCATTGTTTAGACAAAGTATTAGGTACAACAGCAGTCTTGAGGGTCAGAATGCAAGCTTATTATAATTTAAGTATCGCTTGGGAAAAAACTGCTTAGTGTCTATCATACATACTATTCAAACGGAGTCTTATGACAACATAGCCAAAAAAGCTACGCATATATGCTTTGCTGATATCTTCCATTATTTTTTAAATAGGGCATATTCGTTTCATGGCAATTTAGCCAACAAACAAAGGAAACCTTATGAAAATGATTATCTCAGCAATCGCATTAGCTTTAAAACACTAGCAGCTCAAACTGTAACTGCTCAACACCCACCTGCACGATTAAATACAGACATCGTAGACACAGCAGTAGCTGCTGGTTCATTCAATACTTTAGTAGCTGCTGTTCAAGCTGCTGGTTTAGTAGATACATTGAAATCAGAAGGTCCGTTTACAGTATTTGCTCCAACTGACATAGCTTTTGATCGTTTACCTGAAGGAACTGTTGGATCACTTGTTAACAACAAGCCTGCTTTAACAAACATCTTAACTTACCACGTAATTGCAGGACAACCTAAAATTTCATCTTTATTCAAAAACAAGATGGCTGCTACTATTCAAGGTCAAATGTTAACTTTTAAAAAAGTAAACGGAAATATGTTTGTTAATGGTTCATTGATTCAGCAAATCATCAACGTAAAAAACGGACGTATTTTTGTTATCGATACTGTCATGTTACCTAAGTAATTTTTTACGAAAAACTAATTTGATAAAAAGCCTGGCTTAAAACCCAGGCTTTTTTTATTTAAAAATCCTACTTATTCATATCACGTAATTGACGATCAACAATTTCTTTAAAGTGTGCGTAAGGATAGGCTCCAACAACAACTTCGCTTCCGACAATAAATCCAGGAGTTCCGGTAATTTTGTGAGCTTGTGCAATTTTTTCATCCTGCCTTAACATTGTTTCAACTTGCTCACTTTTAATATCAATATTCATTTGATCAATATCGACATTTAATTTTTCTGCAACTCGATCAATTAATAGTTTACCCTCTGATGACAGGGCTTCATTCTGCTCTAGTATTGTTTTTTGAAAGGCATTGGCTTTTGCAGGATCTTGCAAATAAATTGCTAAGAAAGCTTTAGCTGCTAAAAGTGATTTTTTATAATGTGAAAATGATGGCAGTGGCAAATTACGTAAGACCAATTTGATTTTTCCTGGGTAGTCTTTCATAATTTGATCTATTGCGATTGATCCCCTTAAACAAAAATGACAATTAAAATCAATAAACTTTTCAATTTTTAGTGGAGCATTTAGATCACCCTCTATGACTCGTTCATTTGTGTCTTGGGCGAATAGTGATGGGCTTAAAACTAATGACATACCGATGATGACTCTTTTTAATAAACTTGTTTTCATAAACTTCCTTGCTGTTAATTAAAGTCCGTTATTGGCCTTTAATTAACAGTAACAAGTTTTATTTATTCTGCTGTCATGAGATTGTAAAATAAATGCTAAATATTTGTTAAGATTAATGACAAAAAGCTAATCCAAGACCTTTAACCTGTATCCGACTGAACGTACCGTTTCAATTAAGTTTTCGTTAATTTTTTGTCGCAATTGCAAAACATGAGTGTCCACTGTTCGAGTCGTTGGATAAACATCATAACCCCAAACTTTATTTAAAATTTCATCACGAGAAAAAACTTTCTCAGGATTTTCAGCAAATAAAACCAATAAATCAAATTCTTTTTTGACTAAATCTATTTTTTTATTTTGAAAAATTACAATGTGTTTAATCTGATTTATAGATAACGAACCAACACAAATATTTGATGCTTGGGGTTCATCAAGTAATTGCGACTGGATATTACTTTTAGAGTTATTTCGTAATTGCACTTTAATCCGGGCCAACAACTCACGAAACTCAAATGGCTTGGTCATATAATCATTTGCGCCTAGCTCTAAACCTAAAACCTTATCAATCAACTCAACTCGAGCAGTTAAAAAAATAACAGGTGTATTGACTTCTTTTTTTCTGATTTGGCTCAAAAAATCTGGCCCTTGCCCGTCAGGCAACATCCAATCTAAAATAATTAAATCAAATGAATCAGACAAAACAGATTCAGCTTGTTGAAGATTTGTCACTAATGTCACTTGAAAATTTTCTCTGATTAATGATTCTTTTAAACCATGCCCTAGATTATCATGATCCTCTACAATAAGAATATGTTTCATATTTTAAACTCGATAGAAAAAGTTGTTGGTTGATACGAATACGTTAAATGAGCATTCATGCTTTGAGCAACGTGTTGTATGATGTTCAATCCAAGCCCCATTCCTGCACTCGTGTGACTTTTTACAAAAGACTCGGTCATCTGATTCAATGATTTAAACTGACAGACTCCGCTATCTTGAATTTGAATGACAAGGCTATTATTTTTGGTCAATAACAATGTTGCTCTGACCGGAGCTTTTCCATGCATATAAGCGTTATTCAGTAAACTTTTGATCACAAAGCTAAACCAAAATAGATCTATTTTTACTAAGCGATCTGTATTTAATAAAATAATTTCAGTTTGCGTATTATGGTTTTCAACAAGATCAGAAAACAAACTATTGATTGATTCAACGTATTCAAATTGAAAATTAATTTTTTGATTTTCAGCCTGCATATAGACCTTGCTAGTTTCAATAATTCTTTGCAGCTTGAAAACATCTGTCGACATACGAACGACTAAATCTTGTGTCTCAAGGTTATTTGAATTTGATGTATGTCTCATTTGATCAATAAGTAATAATAGCGATGCCACAGGTGTTCGAAACTCATGACTTAAAATTTGTAATGCCATTTGATGATTTTGATAGTTTTTTTGTTTCTGAAGAAAATAACTCATAAAATAAACACTTAAAATAATAAAAATAAACAATAAAAGCCCACCAATTAAGTACATATTTTTATTTAAATATGAAAACAAATGAGAACTGCTGTAAGTCCAACAAACATTACCTAATGTTGCTAGGCAGGTCGAATTGTTATTTTTAATACTCATTTCATATTTTTGTGTCCTTAAATAATTCTGAATCTCGTTCAGTTTATAGACGGAATAGCTTAATGGAGAAAATCCTAACAAAGCTTGATTTTTTATAAATAAATAATCAGAGGTTATTACTGCTGGCATACTTTGCACTAACAAAACGACTTCACTCTCGGATAGGTTTGATAAGACTTTATAGTGCGGTTCTTCAATTTTAAATTTTTCGAAGATTTTAACAAGCTCAGTAGTTCTAAAATACGACAAATGAGCTTCAACCCATTCTTTTGTGTTGAAAGGTTTGATATTGCCATTAGCTAATAAATTAGCATAGCTATTTCCGTAATCATCAATCATCGGTGAACGTTGTAAAAAATCTTCGGGTAACTTTTCACCATAAATCTGTTGATTAGATAAAAGTTGTCGCTTAGAAATTTCATTTCCAGTAGAGTCTACTGCTTTATATGTTAATAAATTAGAATATTGATTGTACTTGTTGTAGGAAGCCTTAATTTTATTGTTATCTTTATCCTGACAGCTAAAAGAATTTTTAGCATTTTTCAAACTGACTTTATTAAACATTGGATACAAAACTTGAAATTGAATATTTGATGAATAAAGCTCAGTGAGATTAATTTCAATAAATGGCTTTTTTTGTGTGACAAGGTTTTTAAGTGCTTGCTCTAAAGTCTGATCTGATTTTTGAAAATCATTAAAATAATTCTGACTTAATACAAAAACTGACAACATTAAAAACAAAAAGACTAAAAAAACTAAAGCTAATTTGTAATATTTTTTTAATTTCATATTTTTAGTTTACCTAGACTTTTGACTTTTGTGTCAAGGCTTTGTTAAGTTTTAGTTAATCCACTATTTTTTATTCTTCCTCAGCAAATTCAGTCCCAAACAGACGATCCATGAAGCAATAATACAGACCATAGTTATATTTGTATTTTTTATGATGTAAGGAATGATGAGTGCCAGAAATAAAATGATTTTTTATAAAATTTGAAGAAATAATTTCAATGCCTAAATGATTTGAAATGGCAGTCAATGTCATAAATGTAAAATACCCAACGAGCACAACAGGGTGTACTGGAAAAATACAGATCATGGCTGGAACGAACAAAGCATGTACCAGGGTTTCCCATGGATGAAAAGAAAACGAAGCCCAGGGGCTCACATCTTTCGATTCATGATGAACAGAGTGAATTTTTTTAAAAAATCGAGGCTGATGCATAAATACATGAGTTACGTAAAAATAAACCTCGTGTAATAACGTCATAATTAAGAAACTCAGAAATAAATAAAAATATCCATACTGATCAAATCTAAGATAAATTTGAGTCATATTGTTTTGCCACAAAAACCCCATTAAGTAACCTGAGAATGAAAAAATAAAAGTAGAAATAACAGACCATTTAATTTCATTTCTTATTTGCAAGGGGTTTATATCTAGTGAGTGCAGTTTATTAAATTGCATGAACTTATTTTTCCAAAAAAATAAATAACTAAGTCCCACGAAAAAAATATAACGTAAAGAAATAACAAAAAATAAAAATAAATAAACTTTTAAAAAAGATGAAAATGAATTCAACTCAAAAGGTAAATAGGTTTCTAAAGTTTGTAAAATTTGGAAATTCATAAAAATAGTTTTACCATACGCTATTTACATTTCTTTCAACGGCAGTACTTTTAGCTAAATCATAACCAGCATCCACATGCCGAAAAATTCCCATGGCAGGATCTGTCGTTAACACACGCTTTAATCTTCGCGCTGCGGCCTCTGTACCGTCAGCAACAATAACTTGACCGCTATGTTGAGAATACCCCATACCGACTCCGCCGCCGTGATGAAGCGAAACCCACGTTGATCCACTGGCCACTAAAGCCAAAGCACTTAACATCGGCCAATCACTGACTGCATCACTTCCATCTTTCATGGCCTCAGTTTCTCTGTTTGGACTAGCTACAGATCCACAATCCAAGTGATCACGCCCAATCACAATCGGAGCTTTCACCTTGCCTGATTTAACTAAATCATTAAGCATCAATCCTGCTTTTTCACGTTCGCCGTACTCGAGCCAACAAATACGAGCTGGTAATCCTTGAAATTGAATCCGCTCACTGGCCATATCAATCCATCGATGCAAATCTTTTTTATGCGGAAATAAATTTTTAATGGCCAGATCAGTCACGTGGATATCATTAGCCTCACCAGATAAGGCCACCCAACGAAAAGGACCACTGCCTTTACAAAATAACGGACGAATATACGCTGGTACAAATCCAGGAAAATCAAAAGCATTTTCAATTCCTGCTTCCTGTGCCCGAGCTCGTAAATTATTCCCATAATCAAAAGTGATCGCACCTTGCTTTTTCATTTCAAGCATACCTTGAACATGTTTTGCCATAGCAAGGTAAGCTTCTGCTAAGTACTGTTTTTTATTTTCAGCTCTAAATTTTTCAGCACTTGATACTGTGTGATTTTCTGGAATATAACCAATAAGTGGATCATGTGCAGAAGTTTGATCAGTTAAAATATCAGGAGTAAATTTAAGTTCAATCAGTTTCCAGATCAAAGTCGCCATATTGCCTTGAACGGCAATCGATCGTGCTTTTTTTTCACTTGCATATTTTTTTGCAAGCACGATAGCGTCTTCAATATTTACAGATTGCTCATCCACATATTTTGTTTTTAAACGCATATCAATTCTTGATTGATCAATATCCACTGCGATCACAACTGCACCTGCAAAAACACCTGCTAATGGTTGTGCTCCACCCATTCCACCAAGACCCGCAGTTAAAATGATGCGTCCTTCAAGAGATCCACCAAAGTGTTGGCGCCCTACTTCTGCAAAGGTCTCATAGGTTCCTTGAACTATACCTTGAGTTCCAATATAAATCCAAGATCCTGCAGTCATTTGCCCGTACATCATTAAACCTTTTTGATCCAATTCATGAAAATGTTCCCACGTAGCCCACTTCGGCACTAAGTTGGAATTGGCAATTAAAACTCGCGGAGCATCCTCATGAGTTTTTAAAACACCCACTGGTTTTCCTGATTGAACTAAAAGCGTTTCATCATTTTCTAAAATTTTTAATTGTTCTAAAATCTTATCGTAACTTTCCCAATTTCTTGCAGCTTTTCCAATTCCACCATAGACAACTAATTCATCAGGATTTTCTGCGACTTCATTGTCTAAATTATTTTGAATCATTCTGTAAGCCGCTTCTTGAAGCCAACCCTTACAAGACAATGTTGTTCCTCGCGGAGCTTTAATATTTCTTTTTTGTATTTTTTCTGAATTAGACATCTAATACCCCTGCAATCTTTTCAGCACTCTTTACTATTTCTTCAGAACGCATTAATTCATTTATTATTTTTATATCTTTTGAAAAAATGCGATCGACATTGGCAAATGGAACTTGTTTTCGAATGAGATTGTAAACTTCAAGCACTGCGCCGTTTGGTTTGAGTGGTAAAATTAAATCTAAGGCTTGAGTGCTGGCTAAGAACTCCATGGCAATCACATTTGTAACATTTTTAATAATTTGAGAAAACTTTCTGGCAGCAATTGAACCCATTGAAACATGATCTTCTTTTTCAGCAGAAGTTGGCATTGAATCCACACTGGCTGGATGAGATAAAATTTTATTTTCACTGACAAGACTGGCACTGGCCACTTGAACAATCATGAGTCCTGAATTTAAACCACCATCGACAGCTAAAAATGGAGCAAGCTCACTCATTTGAGTAGATATAAATTTTGAAATACGTTCATGGGAAATACTGGCCAACGACGACATGGCAATACCCGCAAAATCCATAGCATGGGCCACTGGCATTCCATGAAAATTTCCGCAGGATAAAATTTTTCCTGCGTCAGCAAACACTAATGGATTATCTGTGCTTGAGTTAGCTTCTGTTTCTAGAACTTGAATAGCATAGGTTATTGCCATTTTTACCGCGCCATGAACTGCGGGCATACATCGAACAGAATAAGCATCTTGTACGCGGTGGTCATGAGTGGCATGACTTTCTGAGATTTCGGATTTGAGTGTCATTAATTTTAATAAATTTTTTGCAGTTTTTGCTTCGCCTGAATGGGGTCTTGTTTCAGCAATAAGAGGATCAAATGGACTACGAGATCCACGAAGCCCTTCAATTGAAAGTGCTCCTGCGATATCAGCTAATTTAATAAGTTGTCGCGCTTCATAGAGAGCTAATAGTCCAACTGCTGTCATGACCTGACAGCCATTAATTAATGATAGCCCTTCTTTTGCTTTTAATACCAGTGGATTTATATTTTTTAGGTTTCCACCGAAAACTTCACCTTCACCAATCAAGGCTAAAGCCAAATGAGAAAGCGGAGCAAGATCTCCGCTTGCGCCTACACTTCCTTGAGAAGGTATCACTGGAATCACATCACTATTTAGAAATTCTAAAATTTTTTCAATGACCTCAACACGAACACCACTATGACCACGAGCCAAAGCGTTAGCCCGCAAAATCATCATAGCTTTTGATTGAATTTTTGTGAACGCTTCGCCAATGCCAGCAGAATGCGATCTAATTAAATTTTTCTGCAACTGTTCGATTTGTTCTTCAGAAATTCTAACGCTTGAAAAAGCACCAAAACCAGTATTAACGCCGTACATGACTTCACCAGTTTGAATTCGTGATTCAATATAATTTCTAGCTTGAGTAACTTTCAATTTTGCAGTTTCATCTAAATGAAATTCAAAATCATCGTTGTTTGAAAATAACCAAAGTTGATCCATTGTCAGTTTTTCACCATCAATATAGATTTTGTTTTTCATTTTTACGCCTTTAATAATTTAATATTTTTTGTGTAATTTTCAATTGTTTTTGGTCCGTTAAATATAGCAGATCCTGCAACTAAAATATCTGCTCCTGCCTGAAAGCATAATTTTGCAGTTTCAGAATTAATTCCACCATCGACTTCAATAAGGAAATTTAATTTCAAATTGTGCCTAAGATTTCTGAGTTCTTGAACTTTATCCAATTGTGAATGCATAAAGCTTTGACCACCAAAACCAGGTTCGACAGTCATGACTAAAACCAGATCTACTAAATGTAAAAAGGGTTTTATTTGATCTAAGCTTGTCCCGGGTCTTGCAGTTATTCCAGGTTTTGCACCTAAAGATTTAATTTTTTCTAAGCAATCTGCAACTTGCGAAGTTGATTCAACATGAATCGTCAAATAGTGACTTCCAGCCGATACAAAATGTTCAATGTATTTTTCAGGATTTTCAATCATCAAGTGAACATCTAATAATTGCGAAGCGTAAGTCTTTAAAGATTTTACAACAGGCATACCAATAGTTAAATTAGGAACGAAGTGACCATCCATAACATCAACATGAATTAAATCGGCCCCTGCTGAAATAACATTTTCTACTTCAGTTTGTAAGTTAGCAAAATCTGCAGACAGAATACTTGGAGCAACCCATTTTTTTCCTTTAAACAAACTGATCTCCAACTTTTAAGTGAACTGTTTTTAAAAAATCTTTTACGGGCATCTTGCTTTTCGAATCTGGTTGAACAATTAATAACTGCAACTGACCCAAACCAGTTTGAACAAAAATTGCATCTACTGAAATTTGTGATACTTGACCGATTTTAAAACTTGAATTTTGATTTGTATAAAATGTTTCAATGATTTTTAATCTTTTATTTTGAAAAAATAAATAGCAACCTGGCCCCGTTGAAAAGGCTCGAACAGTATTATGAATAAACTGTGCAGTTTTTGAAAAATCAATTAATGATTCTTCCTTTAAAATTTTTTTAGCTACTGTTATTTGATTTTCATCTTGATCAATAGGAACTAAATGACCACGAATATAATCCATTAATTCAATCTGTAAAAGTTCAGCTCCAAGTTGAGCTAATTTTGAATAAAGCTCAGTCGCATTTATTTTGTTATCAATTGCTAGTCGTCTTTCGCCAATGATGGCTCCGGCATCTAATTTCAAAACCATTTTTTGCAAACAAACACCAACACCTTGATCCCCTGCTTGAATTGATCTTTGAATCGGAGCTGCTCCTCGCCACAGCGGAAGTAGACTTCCATGAACATTCACAGCACCGTAAGTGAAACTGTCTAAAAATTTTTGATCTAAAATTTGTCCAAAGGCTACGACAACTGCAACTTCAGCTTTCCACGATTGAATGATTTCTAAAATTTCAGGTTCTTTGCGTAAATTTTCAGGTGTTAAAATGGGAATATGAAAAGATTCAGCCAATTTTTTAACTGGAGATGGTGTTAAAATCATTTTTCGACCTGAAGGACGATCAGGTTGAGTCACAACGCCAACGACTTCATAATGAGTATCTTTAATTAAAGCTTGTAGATGGGTCACTGCAAAATCTGGTGTTCCCAAAAAACAAACTCGAATGACACTCATGTTATTGATTCACTTTTTCTTTATTTTTCTGAGCTCGCTTTTTTTTCCGTTCATCTTCCATTTCTTCTGGAGTGGGGTATCCATTTTTTTTGATTTGATTTTTAATTTTATTACTTTTCATAAAACTAATGTGATCAATAAAAAGAGTTCCAGTAAGATGATCCATTTCATGTTGAATACAAATAGCGAGTAAACCGTCCACAGTAAATTGAATGTCTTTACCCTTTTCATCAACAGCTTTTACATCGATTTGATTGAAACGCTTCACAGTTTCGAAAAAACTAGGAACAGAAAGGCAACCTTCATCAAAAGTCGTAGATCCATAGCCTTTAACAACCACTGGATTAATTAAAACTAAGGGTTGAGGAATTAATTTCTCTAATTCAGTCATTTCATCATAATCATAACGACGTCCTTCATCATCTTTTGGACGCGTATCAATCACTAATAATTGTTTGAGCTCACCCACTTGAGCTGCAGCTAAACCAATACCTTTTGCGGCGTACATCGTATCTAAAAGATCAGAAATTAATTTTTTTAATTTTGTATCAAACGCAGTTACTGGGTTTGAAACTTCTCTGAGTAAGGGATTTGGATATGTTAATATTTCTAATTGAGCCATACTAATGATTTAAACTATCATTTACGAAGGCGCAACAAGAAGTAACTGCCAAAGAACAGCATCACAATATTTGCTCCCCAGGCTGCCACAAGGGGCGGTATTTGACCATGAATTCCTACTGTTTGTGCCGAACTGTAAAGCACCCAATAGGCCATGACTAATCCAAGACAAATTCCAACATTTTTGACCATACTTCCACCGTGACGAATATCACCCACTAAAAAAGGAATTGATAAAAGACTCATGACCAATCCAGCTAAAGCGAAACTGAATTTTGAATAAAATTCAACTTCATAGCGAATAGTATCAAGACCAGCTTGCTTATTTTTATCTATAAATCGTGATAATTCACTTTGAGTAAGCATATCACTGGTCTGACCCGTGCTTCGTAAATCTTGAGCATCTTCAGACATCGATATCGTTTTTTCATCAAATTCAGTAACCATCGGAAAACTTGATTCAGTTGAAAATAAAGTGACATTTCCTTTTTTTAGAAGCCACTGACGACCATTTAATTCAACTTCTGCAGCTTTAATAATTTGAATTAATTTCCAGTTTTCATCAAAAAAATAAACAGTTAATCCTTGAGCTTGAGTGCCTGTCGAAGTTAAAGTTTTTATATTAAATAAATTGTTTTTTGAACGATACCATATTCGATCGGTTTTGATCGTTTGAAATTGATCTGGTTTCTTTGTAACTTCAGTATAATAAATAAAGTTTTTCTGTTTATTCAAAACTGGCAACAATCGATCACTCAATAAATAATCAAATACAGAAATTAATAAGATGGATACAAATATAGAGCGGCAAATGCGAAACAAACTCATACCCGTGGCAAATAAAGCAATCAATTCAGAACCTTTATTTAAAGTGGATAACGTCATGACTGTTCCAACTAAAGTTGCAACAGGTATCATTTTATGCAAAATTTCAGGAGTATAAAATGAGTAATATTGAATGATCGTTGCAGAGGACACTCCTGCAAAACGTGATAAAAAACTCATGGCATCTGTCGCTAAAAACAGTGTGACAAAAATTAAAAGTCCCGCAAAAAACGAACTCCAAAATAGTCCTAAAATGTATCGATCTGCTTTATTCACAGAAATTATTGTGCCTTATTCTTGACTGTCTCGCTATTGTATTATGTACTTATGTCTATAAAGGAAATTGAAATGTCATTGCGTATTCTACTGGCAGACGAAAGTACAACGATTAAAAAAGCTTTTCAACTAGCTTTAGCTGATTTGGGTGCTGAAATTAAAAGTGTCCCTTCAGGTTTAGATGTTTTGGCTGTTGCACTAGACTTTAATCCAACTCTTATATTTGCTGACATTCTTTTAACAAAAAAATCAGGTTATGAAATTTGTCGTGAAATAAAAGAGCACGCGAAAACAAAACATGTACCTGTGATTTTGATGTGGAGCCAATTTATGGAATTCAATCAAAATTTGGCTGAAAAAGCTCAGTTCAATGATCGTTTAGAAAAGCCATTTGATACTGAAATGCTCAGAAAAGTTGTTTTAAATTATTATCAAAAAGCCGCCTCACATCCACTCAAAAATTATATCGAATTTCCAGATCTTTCTGATGTCGAAGAAGACTTTGAGCCTGTTCAACTAGAGCATTTAGAACCACAGAATAAAATAAATTCTACTATCATCAGTGAAAAATTAACTAGCATAGCAAAAGATTCAACGATTTATTTAGAAACTGAATCTTACGGTGACTTCGAGGAAGTTGTCCTCGTTAAACCTCCTCAGCAAAGATCTTCTTTAAGGCAAACAAATCCTGATTTGCAAACTAGAAGTCAAGGCGAAGCCTTGCAAATTAGGATCTCCCAAGCTGTTGAAACAAATATTTTAGATTCAGCTAAAACTAATTTAATTGGCTCTTCGACTGGCTCACCAGCTCATCAGAAAACAAATCAAATGGTGCATGAGAATCTAATCAGAGAAGAAGTTCGCATCATGACCGAAAAAATATGCTGGCAAATTATTCCTGACTTGGCAGAAAAAATTATTCGGGAAGAACTTGAAAAACTAATGACAAGTATTGAAAAATCTATATGACAACAAATGACCTTATCAAAGCAGCTATAAAAGAAGATATGCCCACTGGCGACATTACAACTGAGTCTTTGGCTGCGCGGCCACGATTAGGCGAAGCTATACTTAAAGCAAAAAGTGATTTAGTTTTATCAGGAAGTCCCTTGTTTGAACAAGCTATGCATTTTTTAGAACCTAATGCTAAGTTAAAGTGGCTATTTGAAGAAGGCGATTTTATTTTTAAAGGCCAAAATATTTGTAGCATTGAAGGCAATCTCATTCAAATCTTAAAAGCCGAACGTGTGGCGCTTAATTTTTTAGGTCGACTTTCAGGCATAGCCAGCTATACACGTTTATTCGTCAAAGCCATTGAGGGCACTTCAACTAAGCTGTTAGACACAAGAAAAACAACTCCGTTATATCGTGAGCTCGAAAAAAAAGCTGTCGTTCACGGCGGTGGAGTTAATCACCGATACAATTTGTCAGATGCAATTTTAATAAAAGATAACCATATCAGTTTAATGGGCAGTATCACTAAAGCTGTTGAGCGAACTCGACAAAATACGCAATTAAAAATTGAAATAGAAGCTTCAAGTCTAGAACAGGTTCAAGAATGTGTTGCCTTAAAAGTTGATCGCATTTTATTAGACAATATGGACAATGAATTATTAATAAAAGCCTTAGAATTAATTCCTGCTTCAATTCAAACAGAAGCCAGCGGAAATATGAATTTAGAGCGCATTCAATCTGTGGCAAAACTTGGAGTCGGTTTTATATCTGTTGGAGCACTGACTCACTCTGCGCCGAATGCAGATATAAGTTTACTTTTTGATTGGAATTAAGTACTAGATTTAATCAATGAAAAAATCTGAAGAAGTATTTATCTCTGAAGTAACCTATCAATGGGCTCAGTCCCATAAAATAAATAGCCAGTGCTTTAAAACTATCGAAAGTACAAATACACTGGCTAAAAAAAATGCCTTTAGCTCTAATGAGTTAAAAAATGAAGTCGTTCTTTATATTGCTGATCAACAAACAGCAGGCCGCGGTCGTTTTGATCGTACTTGGGTTTCAGGATCACCAGGCTCAAATTTGATGTGCACATGGTCTTTTTTAATTGATCAAAGTACCCTTCCTGAAACAACTGCTAAAATTGGTTTAGCTTTAATAAACGCTTTAAGATCGACTTGGACATTTATTCCGTTTATTTTGAAAGCTCCAAATGATATTTTAATTCTTCAAGAAAATGGCGAAAAAAAAATTGCAGGTTTACTTGTTGAATCAATTGCTCAAGCGGATGAATATCGACTAATTGTTGGACTTGGATTCAATGTTTTAAAAACTCCTGAGGTATCAACAGCCACAAGTTTAGTTGAAAATTTAACGAAAAAAACTCCCCTTTTAGGTGAAGATTGGATTCGCTTTCTTGATCGTTTTTTATTTGAACTCACTCAAGTTATTTCTGAATCGCATATCCCAATGACAACGACTGAAAAGCAAAATTATTTGTCGCAATTAAATACTCCCTATTCATCTTTTGCAGAAATTAATTGGGACCTATGATTAAACATACCATTTTTGCCTTAGGCATCGGAATGAGTTTAATATTTTTGTACCTTATACAGTACACTGGCGCCTTTAAAAATGTAACCATTGGAACTGATACTCGCGGACCTTTTGTACTTATTTACAAAAATTACACTGGCCCGTATCATAAAATTCTATCGACTATTGAAATTGCAGAAAAATGGGCGAAAGATAATTCAGTGGATTGCAAATATACATTCGGAGAATACTTCGATAATCCAGAAATTGTCGAAGAAGGTCGACTTCGAGCGCGTGCTGGATGCTTGATTGAAAAACTAGACCAACAAAAAATGGCAGAACTAAAAAAAATAACGCTTCCTACAGATTTTATAATTGAAGAATATCCATCAAAAAAAATGGTTATAGCCCTTTTTACAGGATCTCCTGGAATTGGCCCCTATAAAGTCTACCCTAAAGCTGCAGAATATATTAAGTTAAATAAATATACTAAAATTGGTTCAGTGATCGAGAAATATGAAGTTCTTGATCAAAAGGCCATGAACACAACCTATATGTGGCCCATTGAATAAGTTTTTAGATTTTAAATTTTAATAAAAAGGAGATAGCATGGGTTTAGTTAACGTTTATGCCATTGTTGCAGTTCCCGTTTTTGTTCTTATTTTTGCTGAGATCGCTTATTGTCTAATTAAAAAAAATGGCTTTTATACATTCCAAGATAGTCTCATCGGATTAGGTACAATGGCTATGGCTCAGTGTGTGAATGTGGCTCTTGTTGCTCCGATTCTTTCACTTTACACATGGGTTTATAGTTATTCTTTTTTTCAATTTGAAAATACTTGGTGGAGTCTAATTCTTTGTTATATCGGTTGTGATTTTTTATTTTACTGGTTTCATCGCGCAGGTCACCGAGTTAGTATTTTCTGGGCAGCTCATGTTCCCCACCATAGCGCTGAAGAATTAAATTACGCTGTGGCACTTCGAGCAAGTCTTACTCAGCGTATAGCTTCGTTTTTATTTTATTGGCCACTTTGTTTACTGGGTTTTACTCCTGAAACTGTCATTACCATTGTTGCAATCAATTTAGTGTATCAACTTATTCCACATACACGTGTGATTAGACACTATCCAAAATGGATTGAAGCTTGGTTAAATTCTCCATACCATCATCAAGTCCATCATGCTGCTAATCCAATTTACTGGGACAAAAACTATGGCGGCACACTTATTATTTGGGATAAAATGTTCGGAACTTACCAAGCACAAGTCGAGCCCGTGTATTACGGAATTTCTGTTCCACCAAAAAGCTGGAATCCATTTTATATCAATTTTCAATGGTATATGATTATTTTCAAAGATATAATGGCCACAAAATACTGGGTGGATAAAATAAAAATTCTTTTTATGACTCCCTCTTGGCGTCCGCGTGATTTAGAACCCCACAAAGATTTACCGTCAACGGGTTATATTCCTCCGGCAAAATATACCAGTAGCGCAATGAAAAATTCAATTCCCTATCTTGTGTTTCAGCTCGTTTTGACATTTTATACTTTGTTTCCCGTCATTTCACATAAAACACCACTTGATATGTTTCAAATTTATCAATTCTCAGCCCTGGTGTTTTTCAGTGTTTACAATTGGTCATTATTTTTAGAAGCAAAACCTTATGCTAAAATTTCAGAAGCTATCCGTTTATTTTTATTGTGCGGTTTTATGTATGTGATCCCTGTAAATGAATCTTACCCACTTATGAAAACAATAATATATATAACCTCTGTTTTGAGTTTTTTATATATGATGTTTGTTATTGATTCTAAAACCACTGAGCCTGCACCAGACACTCGACACGTTGTTGTGCCTATTGGATAGTTATTTTTAAATATCAGTCAGTGGAGAAAATCGTAAAGGCAAAGAATCTGCATTAAGCTTCATGAAATCTTCTCCACCAACAGTATGTACATGAATGGAATTAGTTGTCCCACGGTCAGCAATAGGCTGACCCAAAGTTAAAATAATTCGATCACCTGTTTTAGATAGTCCATTTGTAATAAGCATTCTTTCGATTTGTAAAATGATATCTTTTAAAGATTCATAGGGCCTTAAGTGCAATGTTTGTAGACCCCAAATTATTTCTAATCGATTCAAAACTTCTAGATCAGTAGTTATTGCAATAATTTGTGCCTTAGGTCGAAAGCTTGCGATGATCTGCGCTGTCTTACCTGAAGTTGTTAAACAAACAATTGCACTTGCATTTAATTTTAATGCTGTCACTGCAGAGCTTGCGGCAATGGCTGCAGGTACACTTAAAAGTTCATTTTCTAATGAAATTTTGTAATAGTTATTTTCGTTTTTTTCCACTTCAACAATTATTTCATGCATTGTGCGAATAGCTTTGAACGGAAATTTTCCACTGGCACTTTCGGCTGATAACATTAATGCGTCCGTTCCATCTAATACGGCATTGGCTACGTCTGTAATTTCTGCCCGTGTAGGTCGTGGATTTTCGACCATAGAGTCTAGCATTTGAGTGGCTGTAATAACTGGTTTTCCCATTTGATTACACAATGAAATAATTCTTTTCTGAGCGCTTGGTAATCGACTTTGTCCAATTTCAACGGCCAAATCACCCCGAGCCACCATGACAACGTCGCTTAGGCGAATGATTTCTTCTAAATTTTCTAAAGCTTCAATCATTTCAATTTTTGCAACTATTTTTGCAGAGGATTTTCTATAGTCTAATATTTCGCGTAATTGTCGAATATCTTTCCCATGGCGAACAAAACTTAATGCGACATAATCAACTTTATTTTCAATTCCAAAATTAAGATCTTCTTTATCTTTTGCGGTCATTGCTTCTACAGGTAAAGTTACTCCTGGAAGGTTCATTCCTTTTCTGTTTTTTAATATACCGCCATATATAACTTTCGCCTTCAATGTCGGCGAACTTGTTTCAAGCACTTCTAATTCAAGAAGCCCATCATCTATAAGAATTCGATGCCCTGGTTTTGCCGCCAGACATAGTTCTTTAAAATCACTTGGAATTAAATTTTCATTTCCTAAAACATCTTCTATCGTAAATGTTATAACCTGCCCTGGTGTGAGTTCAATAAAACCTTTTTCAAATAATCCTACTCGCACTTTAGGTCCCTGTAGATCTTGCAAAATAGTCACTGGTGATTTCAAAATTTTAGATTTCTCTCGTACAGCAAGAATGACACTCAGATGATCCTTATGTGTACCATGACTAAAATTCAAACGAGCCACGTTTAAGCCCGCTCTAATTGCTTTTTCAATATTTTCTGGGGCTTGGGTTGATGGTCCGATAGTGGCTACAATTTTTGCTCGACGATGTGCTAACATGTTTTTAGCTTAAAGGGTTATTGCTTAAATGTCCTCATAAAAAATAAATCTTTGAGCTTCTTACTTTCGTCTAGTTTTTTTTGACGAGCTTCGGCATTATTTTTTTGTTCGGCTTCCTCATTAGCAATTTTACGTTGTAAAAATACTTGTTGCTGATGAGCTTCATCTTTTAATTTTATTTCATGATTCGATTGCACTATTTTATACATTTTATCAGTCAGTTTAATAAACTGACTTACAAATTGCGTCACTTTGTCTAAAGTTGGAAATGCTGCTGTTTGCACTTGATCCGAATTATGTTCTGAAGCTGATTTTTGATCCACTTTTAATGTTAAAAATTCTGCTCGCTGAGAACGATAAACAGTTAAGACATTTTGCTGGTTATTTAAAAAAAACAAATCAGCTTTTCCTACTGGTACACCATTTACTTCTAAATCATTAGGATAATTATAATCAAAAATAATATTTCCGCTAACTAAATTAATCTTAATTTGATACTGGTCAATAGATTCAAATTTGACTAATGCATTACTTATAAAAGATACTTTGCTTTTTGAACCCACATCAACTGATTTTACGTTCTCTTTAGCTTTAACTAAACACGGAAACTTTTTTTGTTTTAAACAATCTTCAGGCACTTGAGTCAGCTCAGGATATTCTTTTGCTAAAGAAGTCAGACTAATAAAAAATAAAATAAGTAATAATTTTTTCATCATAGTTTTTTATTATTCAATTCCTTAACATCAATTGCAAACTCTTTATAGGTTTTAAAATCATTCTTAATTATTTTTAACAATGCTTTGGCTTCATCAATTTTATTGTTTTCGAAATACTTATGACTTAAAAATAATAAAGTTTTAGCAGTCCAGTTAGACTCAGGGAATTGAACTACCATGGCTTCAACAGAAGTCGTGCAATCTAAACTCATTTTCTGATCACAAAGAAAAGTTAACTTTTCAAACTCAGCACGTGCGGCTGTTTCTTTATCAACACCATTGTCTTGAATTTTATGAATCATTTTTAATAGTTCTACTTTGTCTTTGTTTTTTTTAAATCCTTCAATTTGTGAAAAATAAAACTGAGTCAAATCGATTTGTTTTAGATTTTGAACTGAAGCAATTTGACGGTCTAAATGATTTGCTTGCGGTTTTTTTGGACTTGCTTTTAAAAACTCAAGCTCTGTTTGTAAAGTTTGATTACGTTTAATCATCAAAGCTAAATTTATTTTCTGTGAACTTGGCGAATCAAAATGCCCTGCAAACATAAAATAGCAAACTCCTTGAAATCCAAAAATAAGAAACAAACCAAAAGCTACAATTTTATTTTTTTGCATAGTTTACGTATCGGATAGCCCTAGACAAAAGTTTAATGTTATTTAATAAATATTTGTCTATACTTCGAATGAATTTGTCAGTGAGGATTTTATAAGTAATTGAAAAGATTGAATATCTAAGCCCATGGTGTTGAGATTTGAGTTGACTAAAAGA
>JAYUJM010000119.1:0-5139 GCA_043765175.1 Pseudobdellovibrionaceae bacterium
ACAAACCTTTTAGGATCACAGGTATTTTAAAAGGAACAGGAACAGCCCTTGATCAAAGTCTTTACATTTCACTTTATGGAATGGAAGCCATTCACATGGATTGGAAAAATGGTGCAGCACCAACAAGTGCTACGGCGACTCCTCAGAATCAAATCAACAAAGAATCAATTAAAATTGGTCAGATCACATCTTTTTTCTTAAGGACAAAAAGTCGAATTGAAACACTCAGGCTTCAGCGGGAAATTAATAATTATCCAGAGGAGCCATTGCTATCCATTATTCCCGGCGCTACATTATCAGATTTATGGCGGGGCTTAAGTCAAATCGAAAAAGTTTTAAGAATTATATCATTGATGGTATTATTTGTAGGGATGGCCTCGATGCTAAGTACAATTTTAGCTGGATTAAATGAGCGCCGTCGTGAAATGTCCATTTTACGATCTATCGGAGCAGGGCCACTGAAGATCACTTCATTATTAGTTTTTGAAAGTAGTTTATTGGCACTTGCAGGAGTTTTATTGGGGTTGTTTTTAGAGCTGGCAGGATTTTTTATTTTATCAGGCTGGCTAGAAGATCAATTTGGATTTTATATGGTTGGATCTGCTTTGACATCCATAGAATTTATTTATATGGGCTTAACATTATTATTTGGAGTTTTAGTCGGTTTAATTCCAGCTTATAAAGCAAATAAATCAGCATTAAAAGACGGATTGTCAGTGAGGGTATAATGAAAACAACTTATTTAATTTTAATTTCAATATTAGTTTCTACGAATGCTTACGCTTGTCCGGCCTGTTCAGAACGAGGCTATGGTGGTGGGGACCCAGTGCAAGAGCTTTACCGCAGAAAAAGTATTTTTTTGAATGGACAAGCAGAAACTAATCCTATCGATTCTGAAGCCGCAAAAAAGCCAAAGTGTGATTTTAAAAATGGTAACGATGGTTGTAAGGTTAATAAAGATTAAGAAATATCCAAAAGCTAAGATCAAAAACCTTAAAAGACGGATTGTCGAAGAGGGTTTAATAATTATTTACAACTTAAGGGGTCAACAAGTTTTGGTTCTGGCAGGTTTATTTCAGAATAAGTAATTGTTATAGGGTATAAAATAGTTTTAAAATCTTTTGAAACTTCGCAAGTTCCAATGTGTGAATAAGTTCTAACATTGCCTTCGAAGTCTTTGGGACTGCAATCATAAAAAAATCTGATATATAATTTATTTTCTCCTGCGCTAAATTTAAAAGTGGTTGCTGCAGAATCTAAGTCTCCGGTAATTCGTAAATTTCCTTTGCCATCACCGTTAATTCCACCAAGAGGAGTAAAAAAAGTATCAGCAACTGGCGTGTTTGTTAGCTTGTGATCACAGCTAGGCTGATTGTAAACCAAAACCGCTTTTGATTTATTATTTTGAATTTGATCAATATTTAAAATAAATATTGGATAACCAACAGTTTCAACTTTATCAGATGTAATATTTCCAAGACAATCTTTGCGAATGACTCTTTGATATTTTCTTTGTACTTCTATATTTTTTGAAGTTGCTGTTTCAATATTTTGATCAGCGTAGACTGCATCAAGCATTCTGTCACAGCTGCTTTTACTTTTAATAGGTGCAGGCTCAGGATTAGATCTTTTTTCAGGCTTTAAAAAGAAAAAAGGATTACACCCACTAAAACTAATCACGAAAATAACTGCAAAACCAAATTTTAAAATGACATTGAAGTTTTGTAATTTTGATTTCATAGTCTTTCCTTTGTTTGTTAAAAAAAGAAACTACATCTAATTCAGCTCATAGAGTTATTAAAGCAAAACACGCAATTGACTCAAGTGACTCATGAATTAAGTTTAACAATTGAAATGCTTACGATTGAAATGCATAAGAAAATTTGTAATTAATGAAATTCGTTTTATTTTTATTATTTATTGCGATTTTAAAAGTCCTGGCATTATTGAATTAACTTAAAACTAAAAACCATAGCTAGAATTAAGTCTAGATTCTAAAAAGTTTCATTTATTCGATGAAATAGAAAATGGTAAGATTGGCGCCAGTAAACAAATCATTTTTATCTTTGATAAGGAAGTAAAATTATGTCTTCAAAATCATTGGCTAAATATTTAGTAGCATTTGCAATCTTAATTCAAGGTTGTACACATTTAAAAAATACAGAAAAAGTCCAAGATATTCGAAATTCTGCAAGTTTGAGAAATGCAGAAAGCAATCCAGTGCAAGCATTACAACAGATGTCGTTTGTAGCCGTTCAGAAATCAGATAAAATTAAAAAAGATTTTGAAATTGGAAAATACGAAGTGACTCAGCTTGAGTGGTTTTTAGTGATGGGTGAAAACCCATCTGAATTCAAAACAGCTGCACATTGTACTGGGGATTATAAAGTGATCGGTCAAGTCGAAATGTGCGAACGACATCCTGTAGATTCAGTTTCATTTGACGACATACAATTATTTTTGAATAAAATAAATAGTGTTTCTAATGGTTATGTTTATGATTTACCGACTTATGATCAATGGGATTATGCAGCTCGAGCAGGAAGAACAACAAAATATACTTACGGAAATGATAAATCAGATTTTCAAGAGTATGCAGTTTCAAATGTAAAAGAACAAGCGGGTGTAAGTTCTGAGGTCTTTAACCAAACAGCTCAAATTGGCACGAAAAAGCCTAATGCTTTCGGTATTTATGATATGCATGGAAACGTATGGGAATGGACTACTTTTAAGTTTGGTGGTTTTCAAAGATTTTTAAGAGGTGGCAGCTGGATTGGAAAATCATTCAAAAAAGATCACTGGTTTAATTTTGATCTTCCATTCCGAAAAGAAATTCGAGATAGACAGTTTGGATTTCGTCTAGCTCGTAGTTATGTGCAGTTATAAAATTATTCTTTAATTAGACTTTCCATTTTTGGCGGGGATTTGACAAATGGTTTAATACCTAGTTCAGAGTAAATTTCATTTGGATAAATCAATTGTCCTCGAGTAATGACTAAAGATACTTTTCGAATATCGCTGATATTTTTTGTAGGATCACCATCAAATAATACTAAATCTGCAAGTTTTCCCGTTGATATGGTTCCACGATCATTGAGTGTTCGCGTATATGTTGCCCCGTTGAGTGTAGCCACTTGTAATGCTTCAGCAGGAGTAAGCCCTGCTTTAACATATAATTCTAATTCGCTATGTAACGCAAAGCCAGCAAATGAATCTGTTCCAGCAACAAGAGGGATTTTATTTTTGTGCATGATTCCCACAAATTCCACCATTTTTTGATACGACTTTAAGTAACGTGCGGCTGTGGCTTCATCGGGCATTTTCATTGAACCTTGATAAAATCCACGTTTTATATCAGGTGGCATATGATCCATAATTGGCGCAAAAGGTTCTGACACTTCACCATCTTTTTGTTTAATAAAATCAAAAACAGTCAGGGTTGGATCAATAACAATTTTATTTTTTACAAGTGATTGGATAAAATTTTTCACAGGTGTTGAATTGAAATCCAAATCTACAACTTTTTCTGCAGGTAAATAAAAACGTGCTAAAGTTCTTGTGTCTGTTTCAGGTTTAACAAGAAAATTAAGAAGAACTTGATTAATATGCTGAATTTCATCAAAGCCAGCATCAATGACATCCTGTGCTTTTAAAAATGCTGGAACATGTCCAGAAACTCGCATCCCACGGCTATGGGCATAGGAAACAGTATCTTTAAGAATTTCTTTTGGAAAAGAATTGTAAATTTTTAATTGTGGATAACCATGCTCGGCATACCAATCAACAGCTTTTTTTGCACCGTTAAGATCTTTAATAACAAATCCGATTCGTGCAGAATAAGAACTTTCACCTTCAAGAAAACCAGCCGGAACAATTTGCGGAGCAAGCACTAAATTAAGACTAATTTTATCAATCATTGATTGAAGTTCTACGTTGCTATTTCCAAGATCTCGAATGGTTGTTACACCACCCGCAATGTGAAGAGAGCCTTCCCATTCGCCTAAGTGGCCGTGCATATCAAATAATCCAGGACTTAATAACTTATTTGTACCATCTATTATTTTAATGGCACTTTCTATTTTTGATCCAGCAGGCTTAATAGATGTAATTCGCCCGCGATAAATACTAACATCCTTAGGTTCTGTCACAGTCGCAGTTAAGCTATCAAATAAGCGAACATTAGTTATGACTGTTAAGTCATTCATAGGGTGTTGTAAGCGTGCAGCTAGATCAATGATTAATTTGTTATTAATTTTTTTTTGTTCTGTTTCTAAAATTTTAATATTATTTTTCCACTCATCATTTATAGTGGATCTATATCCGGGATCAATTAGTGCAAAAAATTCAGGATTTTTTCCAGTCGTTACCCAAACAAAAGACGGAGTTAAGCCTAAACCAGAAAGACTGATCAGTTGAACTTTTTGATTTTTATTTTTGGAAGTAACTTGAAGTGTAGTCCATTGACGCATAGATAATTCGCCTGAAGGAAGTAGTTTTAGTTTTTTTAATTTATTTTTAGTATTACTTTTAAATAAAGCTTCGATCAACATTGTTTGTAAATGAGGACTACTATTGAGTGGAATGTAGAATGCATTTTCAGTGTACGGTGCTGTCCCTTTTTCTGATTGTGAGCTCCAGGTAGCCAGTTTATTTTTGACCTCGAATTTTTCATTAATGGTGTTACCCATTGTAGAGCTTCCAATGGCTTTATATGATTTCATGTAGCCAGATGAATCGATTTGAATATCTTCTGCGATTTCGGGTCCGCGACCGTTATCTTTAAAAATATAATTCACTTTGAAGTGACCATTTCCAAAAGAAGTGACGCTGTATTCGCCGGCTTTTTTTTGATCTTCAGTTAAAATTATATAGCTTGCGGTCTTTTGATTTGTTTTTAAAATATTTTCCTGAGCTAACAAGAAAGGCATTTGATTAAAGAATAAAATGAACATGATAATTTTTCGCATAAATCTCCTTGAAGTCTTTATGCGGAAGACTTTATTTTTAATTCTAAACTATTGCAACAATTATAAAGCTGCTGATTTATAGAACTAATTCAGTTGGCAGTAGTTTTTAAAAATATTTTTCTTAGGTTCGTAGGATTCAATATAGCTTTTGCATTGTGAAGTGATTTGATCA
>JAYUJM010000120.1:0-19104 GCA_043765175.1 Pseudobdellovibrionaceae bacterium
AATAGCTTAAATGAAATTAAAGTTGCAAATCTATGACGCCGATCAGCTGACAAAGTCGCTATGTAATTAAAGTGCCAAAGTCCCTATGTAATGACAAAAAACTTAATACATTTTTTAAATTTTAATAACAATTTAACTAACAAATCTCAAATGAAGACTCAAATTTGTTTTATAATGGGATGACTTCAATTTCAGGCTTGAATTCATCTTTTAAAATTCCTTCAATAGCCATCAATGTTCCTGAAGTTGAGCTTGGACAAGTTCCACAAGCACCTTGATACATGACATAAAGTTTATTTTCTTCTAATCGAATAACTTCAATGTCTCCGCCATCACCTTGAAGTCCCGGTCTGATCGTACGATCTAAAATTTCTTCGATGTGCTGAATATCTGGCGATAAATTTTGACGAGCTATTTTTTTCTCATCTAAAACTGTCTGTTTTGGATTGTGCACAACTATACGAGTTTGTATTACTGCACAAACATCAGCTTTTAAAATTTCCGAATCCACATCAAAAGCATGTGTGACTGTTATAACATTTTGGAAATAATGAACTTGCTTAACTCCTGGCAAATCAAATAAAGCTTTAGCTAATGGATTAAATTCAGCCTCTTGAATCGTAGAATATGAAGCTTTACCCTCTTCAAGAACTGGACGATCTAAAATAAATTTCCATGCACATGGATTTGGTGTGGCTTGCACACGTATTAAAACATCACTCATGATAACATCCTTTGAGCTTTTATCACACCTTCAACTAAACGATTCACATCTTCTAAATTATTATAAATAGAAAATGAAGCTCGTAAAGTTCCAGTTAAATTAAATTTTTTCAGTAATGGCTGAGTGCATAAATGACCAACTCGTACCGCGATTCCTTTTTGATCTAATATTTGACCAATATCAGAATGATGAATGCCTTCAATGTTAAAACTTAAAACAGCAGCTTTATGCTTTGCCTGTCCAAAAAATTTTATTCCTTGAATATCTTTCAACATCGTTTGTGCTGCAGTCATTAAATTTTGTTCATGCTGAAAAATATCTTTAATGTTATATTTTTGAAAAAACAAAATAGCACTTTCTAAACCAACAGCACCTTCAATATGTGGAGTGCCTGCTTCTAATCGATAGGGTAATATATTGTAATTTGATTTTTCAAAATTAACTTCTGAAATCATACCCCCTCCGTATTGATAGGGTGGCATTGCTTCAAGAAACTTTTTTTTACCATATAAAACACCAAAACCAAAAGGGCCAAAAAGCTTATGAGCTGAAAACACTAAAAAATCAACATCAAGCAATTGAACATCAATTTTTTCTTGAGCCACTAACTGAGCAGCATCAATAATGGTAACTGCACCTACTGATTTTGCTTGAGCAATAATTAGGGCTGCAGGAGTAATTGTTCCTAAAGTATTTGAGCATCCAGAAAAAGATACAATTTTTGTTTTTTCATTTATAACTTTATCAATAGAATTCAAATCTAATTCACCATTTGGCAAAACTGAAATAAATTTAATCTTCAAATTTTTTCGCTGTGCTAAGTTCTGCCAGGGGACTAAGTTAGCATGATGCTCAAGCTCAGTTAAAACAATTTCGTCGCCCTCATGAAGAAAACTTTGACCGTAACTTTCAACAATCAAGTTAATTCCATCAGTCGTTCCCTTAGTGAAAATAATTTCTTCATAGGATTTTGCATTAAAAAACTGTTGAACAGTCTTTCTTGATGATTCAAAGAAACCAGTGGCTTGATCACTTAAGAAATGAGCTCCGCGATGAACATTTGCGGCTTCATAGTTATAAAAATGACTTATTCGATCGACGACTACGTCTGGTTTTAAAGTCGTAGCGGCACTATCTAAGTAAGTTAATGGATGGCCATTAATGTTTTGCTGAAGAGCTTTAAAATGTTGACGAATATTTTCTATAGAATTCATGGAAACATCCTGTTTAAACGACTTAACAAAGTATCGTTAACTAAATTTCTAAGTGATTTTGAAGATTCAAACAATTCAATAAGTTCTAAACTAAATCCATGGGAAAGCATTTTAGTTGCTTGAATGGCATCAATTCCACGGCTTAAAAAATAAAACATTTCCTCTGCGCTGACCTGACCAGTAGTTGATCCATGAGATGCTTTAACATCATCAGCATAAATCTCTAACTGAGGAACACTTTGCGCTTGAGCATCACGGCTTAAAATTAAATTATTATTAATTTGCTCAGACATAGCCTTTTGCGCATTTTTTTCGATTCGAATTCGACCTCTAAAAACTGAATTTGATTTCTCAGCTAAAATTGATTTACACTTTTGAACTGAATGATTTGATCCATTTATATGATTAATAAAAGTGTAATGATCAGAGTGCTGATCTGCAGACAAACAAATGCCGCCGTAAAGCGCAGCAAATGCATGTGATCCTAGAAAACTTATTTCAGTATAATGTCTTGAAGTTTTAGCGCCTAAAGATAAGTCCAAAATTTTAAATTGCGACCCCTTATGAAGGTCAACGACTACCCTTGATAAATGCGTATGGTTTTGATTTTGATTTTGAATAACAACTAAATCAAAAGATGAATTATCACTAACATTAATTTTTAAATGAGAATGAACTATTTGCTCTAAATCCTTATTTAAAACTCCCGCGAAATGAACTGCGGCTTGAACTGAACAGTTTTCATTTATATTTATTTTCGTTAAATGACTTATCGATTGATTGATTCCACCTGTTTGATAAAATAAAATATGCAAAGGCTTCTTAAGCAGATGTGAGGAATTTATATCAATGACTATTTTATCAGACAACTGTGCATAAGCTAAATTCATTAATTTTTGTTCAGATTCTGCACGATTAAAATCAAAGTCAGAAATCTCAAGTTCTTTAATTTTAATATATTCAGAGCACTCATCAGATAAAGTTTTATTCATTAAACCATCAACAAAAACAATATTTATAAAATCATTTTTTAGCAATAATGAAACTTCCTTAAGATCGACATGAGTCAGTTCGTGCGTTGAATTTTTAAACTGAAAGTCTGTATTTTTTAAGTGATTTAAAGTAGTAAACTTCCATGCTTCATCTTTTTTTGTTGGCCATCCAAATTGAGTGAATGCTTCAAATGAAAGGTCACGCAATTGTGCAGCTTTTATTGAATCTAATGGAAACTGTTGTTTAAACTGATTGTAATTATTAATTATAGCCATTTAAGTTAACCAATCATAGCCTTTTTTTTCTAATTCTAATGCTAAAGTTGCATCGCCTGTTTGAACAATTTTTCCATCTGCTAAAACATGAACAAAGTCAGGTTTGATATAATCTAAAAGACGTTGGTAATGAGTCACCATAACAATAGCATTATCTTTTGATCTTAATTTATTAACTCCGTCGGCTACTATTCTTAAGGCATCAATATCCAAACCTGAGTCAGTTTCGTCAAGCATTGCTAAACGTGGCGAAAGCACTGCCATTTGTAAAATTTCATTTCTCTTTTTTTCGCCGCCAGAAAAACCAACATTCACTGCACGATCAATATATTCTGGTTTCATACTGACTAATTTCATTTTTGTTTCCAATAATGATCTAAATTGTTTTTCATCAAAGGGATCTGATCCCTGATATTTTAAAACAGTGTTAAATGCAGTTTGTAAAAAGTTAAAATTGCTGACTCCGGGAACTTCTATAGGATACTGAAAAGCTAAAAAAATTCCTTCTTTAGCTCGCACATCTGGTTCCAGTTCTAATAAATTTTTCATTTGATAATTAATTTCAAACTGAACTTCACCTGAAGTCACTTCATAAGCTGGGTGTCCTGCAATCACTTTTGATAAAGTGCTTTTGCCTGCTCCGTTAGGCCCCATAATAGCATGAACTTCACCTGCATTAATTTTTAAATTAAGTCCTTTTAAAATTTCTTTTTCATTCGTACTGACATGTAAATTTTTAATTTCTAGCATTTTAATTCCTTATATAATTTTATCCAACAGAATTTTCCAACTTCATTTCAATTAATTTGACGGCTTCTACTGAAAATTCAAGTGGTAATTCTTTAAAAACCTCTTTACAAAATCCATTTACAAGCATTGAAATTGCTTTTTCCGAATCTAATCCACGCGATTTCAAATAAAAAAGTTGATCTTCTGAAATTCGAGAAGTTGTTGCTTCATGTTCTAAAATTGCTGATTTGTTTTTTACATCAATGTAAGGAAAAGTATGCGCACTGCTTTTATCGCCAACTAACATCGAATCACACTGCGAATAATTTCTTGCATTATCAGCTGAAGGCATAATCTTCACTAATCCACGATAGGCATTCGATGATTGATCAGCAGATATGCCCTTTGAAATAATTGTACTTTTTGTATTCTTACCGATATGAATCATTTTTGTTCCCGTATCAGCTTGCATAAAATCGTGTGTTAACGCGACACTATAAAATGCCCCTTCTGAATAATCGCCTTGTAAAATAACTGAAGGGTATTTCCAAGTGATAGCAGATCCAGATTCAACCTGTGTCCATGAAATTTTTGAATGCCGACCCTTACAAATTCCACGTTTAGTCACAAAATTATAAATACCACCAATTCCATTTTTATCACCTGTATACCAATTTTGAACGGTAGAATATTTGATTTCAGCATTATCTAAGGCCACTAATTCTACAATGGCTGAATGCAACTGATTTTCATCGCGCTGAGGAGCCGTACACCCTTCGAGGTAATTTACAAAACTACCCTCATCGGCAACGATAAGAGTTCTTTCAAATTGTCCAGTCTCTTTGGCATTGATTCGAAAATAAGTTGATAAATCAATTGGACACTTCACTCCTTTTGGAATGTATACAAATGATCCATCAGAAAAAACAGCTGCATTTAATGCCGCATAATAATTGTCAGTATATGGGATTACTGAGCCAAAGTATTTTTTTACTAACTCTGGATGTTTATGAATTGCTTCTGAAATTGAACAAAAAACAACTCCGCACTTTTCAAGCTCTTCATTATGAGTTGTAGCTATGCTGACTGAGTCGAACACCACATCTATAGCCACTCCTGAAATTCTTTTTTGTTCCTGCAGTGGAATTCCTAAACGTTCAAAAGTTTTGATTAACTCTGGATCAATCTCATCCATTGAAGTTTTAGAATCTTTGATTTTTTTAGGAGCAGAATAATATGTTAAATCTTGAAAATTGATGGCTGGATATTTTAATTGCGCCCATTTATTTTCTGACTGCATAGGTTCGGTCATTGTGATCCAATGACGATAAGCCTTCAAACGATAATCTAAAACCCATTCAGGTTCATTTTTTTTTTGGCTAATTATTTTTAAAATATCTTCGTTGAGTCCTTTAGGAATAGTATCTGATTCAATGTGTGTTTCAAAACCATATTTGTATTCATAAGTTTCAGACATGAAGAACCTCGTCGACTGAAATAGATTTATAAAATTTCTGAATTCTTAAATTTAAATTTGTTACTGGACTGATTATGTTGCAGTGCTGACTTAAATCACATGACGTTTCCGCAGTTAAACATTGTGTAAGCTCTGTCGAGCTTTCCAATATAGTCATGAGTTCATAAATCGAAATGTCTTTTAAATTTTTAACCAAGACATAACCACCTTCAGAGCCATATTCAGCTTTTAAAATTCCCCGAGAACTTAAAGCTTGAAGCACTCGTGCAATCACTTCAAAAGGAGCATGAGTCTTTTCAGCTAAATCCTTAGCACTAATGACATTAGCCGAAGCATTTCCTTGAAGCTCTTTAAGATACTTCAAAGACATTAAGCCATATTCTGTTTTTTTACTCATTTTGTTCATAATAAATCCAATATTATCAATGTTTTAAATAATTAGATTAAACAGTAAAGTTTATATACGTTTAACTTATGCGTATTTAGTTTGGTTGTTTTAGTCTTTTTCTTAATGAAAGGCAAATGAAAATATAAAGCTACAAAAAGTGCTTACATAAATTACAAATATTTGACTATCATTTTATCCATGCTAAAGTAGCAGTATGTTTTCAAGATGGCTTAATATCAAAAATTCAAAAAAAAGTGTATTGCTCATTGGCCCTCGAAGATCAGGTAAATCAACATATTTAAAAGTTTTATTTCCTAACTATAAATATGTAACTCTTGATGATTTAGACCATTTAGAAAATTCAAAAAAAGATACTAAAAACTGGATTGAAAAACTTGGATCAAATTTTATAATTGACGAAGCACAAAGAAACCCAGATATCGCTATTGCAATTAAATGGGCTATTGACGAAAAAAACGTACATTGCATCTTGACTGGCTCGACTGGATTGAATCTTTTCGAAAAAAGTACAGAAACACTTGCTGGTAGAATCCAAATTTTTTACATGACTCCTGCATGCTTTGGAGAAAACCATGGGCACTTAATTGATTATTCACAACTAATTATAGATCCTGATTTAATTAAAAAGGCTCAACGCGAATTGCTCAGCTTTTTAGAGTCTGGGGGTTTTCCAGAAATTGTATCAGCACCTGAAGATCAACAAGAAGAACTCTTACAAATTTATAAGAATAGTTATTTCACACGCGATATAGCTAGTCTAAACAAAATTGAAAATGTAGAAGGGCTACGCGCACTCTATTTGGCTTTAATTATAGGTTTAGGCTCAAGATACGAAACCTCTTCTTTAGTTCAAGAAACTGGTTTATCAACAATTACAGTTAAAAAATATTTAAATACGTTACAACAGTCAGGATTACTTTTTAAACTTTATGGCTACCATCAAAGCGCAGCTAAAAGATATATATCAAGTGCAAAAAGTTACTTCATTGATATTAGCCTATTAAAAGCACTCTCAAGGGATTACTCCACGGGCCAGCTTATTGAATCTTTCGTCATAAGTGAGATAGAAAAAAGAAGACGACTAGGACTTATAAAAGCCGAAGAGTTATTTTATTATGAATCAGTTGGTGGACGCGAAATTGATTTAATTTATGAAGAAAAAAATCAAATCACAATCATTGAAATTAAATCTACAAAAAAAGTTTCTGGTAAAGATTTGCGAAACATTCGTGAATTTGAAATAAAAAGCACAAAAAAAATAGCTAAAATTATATACTATTTGGGTGATACTTTTTATACTGAACCCGATAAGACTGAAATCATACAAATAAGGCCTATTTGGTCATTATTTAGAACAAGTGTTTGATAAAAGAAAGACCCTTCATTCCCAATTTGAGACGTCGATAATTTTCACAACTGGCAAACAATATTTAATCGAATTCATTAAGCTTGTTGGTTCAATTTTTTGTTTAAGTACTAATCTCTAACAATTCAATAGGTTATGAAATAAATTTTTTAGACTGCTTTTCCTTAATACGGCATATATTTCGCTTCAACTTACATTAAAGATAAAAGGAATACATATGAAAAATAATGGATTAATTCTTTACGGACTTATTTTATTTAATCAGTGCACCTTTGCACAATCGGAAGTTAAGCTTCCTACAATTGAAGAGCTTTGTAAATATGCGCCTCAATATTGCAGCGCTGCCGCTACACCAGCAAGCAAAATTTCTAATGGTCAAATTAATTACTATAAAAAAATGACATCTATAGTTTTAAGAATTTCTAAGCAATACGAAGTAGATCCAGTCACCCTAGTTATGGCTCCGATAACAGAAAATACTTTAAATGTTTCTGGCGATGATGATATTCAGGATTTTTTGGTAAAATCAAAAATATTAAGCGAGGCTCGACTTTTTGGAAAAGATTTTACAGTAGGACCAGGGCAGATTCAAATTCCTGCGGCTTTACAAGTTGAAGAAATAGTTGCTAAAAAAGATAACCGTCCACTGTATCCAGAAAAAACACTTATCGATAGCACTGATATTTTTGGAAACTTGATTAAAATTGAACAAACTAAAGCAGAAAGAGTCGCAGCAGAATTAATGGACCCAACCGGTGCATTGAAGTATGCTGCAGCACTTTTAAAGCATGCTGAAACTGTTTATTTAAAACATCAAATTAATATTTCAAAAAGACCAGATTTATTGGCTACACTTTATAACATTGGAAAAAATGAAGAAAGCTATCAGCGCTCTGCAAAAGAAAATAGACTGCCAAGACCTAACTATTTTGGGTATTTCGCAAGTAAAAACTATGATTACATTCGTGAAGTTTTAAATTTGCCATCAGTTTTTGATAATGATTTTAGTTTTGCAACGATGCCTTTAAATGTTAAAAACAGCAATAACAGACAAGCTACATGGATTGATGCAATAACTGTTTATCAATTTCCTCCTATATGTAACGGAACAACTAACAAACCACTTTCAGGTAAAACTAAAATACTTCATAATGAATATGAACAAGTCTCTGAGTTAGCTTATGATTGTCAAAAAAATTCGTATGTCATGATTACGGACTTTTCTAGCCAGTCAGGATGGGTTGCAATTTCAGAATTAAAAAAATCTTCTAAAAATGTTACATTAAGTGGTGTTAGTCCATTTCAAGAAAAAAACTGCGAAAAGATAGTTCATAATTCATGCACATCTGCTCTTGGAAGTTTAAAACAAAAATATGGCTTTTATGCTACAGGAAAAAATGTAAACAATGAAATTCATTTGGTTATGGGTACATACATAGATCCGAATAAAAAAATACTACGTGATGAATTTAACAACTCAATGGCCTCTTTTAAAGTCAACTGTCAACCTTCAGTGACTTGCGATCGCTGTGCAAATTATTTTACTACAGAATACTTCAATAAAGGTTTTAGTATGTCAGATCGTTTAAAATTAGATTTCTTAAATAGTTCAAAAAAGACACCAATGAATCAATGCTTTCCATTTTTTGATGCGCTTCGTTTAGACGTTCAAGATGCTTTGCTTGGATCGATCACAAAACAATCTTTATATGCTATGAAACCAATTATGAATTCAGTATTTATCAACGAACTCGCACAAAATGAATGCGTTAACGCTGTAGAATTACCACTACAACAAAATTTAAACGCCATAAACCTTGATACTTTACCTGAAAAAATGACTTTAACTAATTCAAAAAATATTGCGATAAGTTTGAAAAATTCATGTCAGTAGAATTATTGTTAATGTAATTTTGCTGACATAATACTTGATCTGCATTAGCTTGTGAAATATGCGTATTTTATTTTCGACTGCCATTGCACTATTTGTTTGTTTCGTGTTTTTTTTAATTATTAAACTTTGGGGACAAGGGCAGGTTTACTCTGCTTATCAACATCCCTTCTTCCCTGCTGACTCGATCAGCAAGCCGCTTGAATTTAAAGTACTAACACCAAAAATTTTCAAAGAAAATAATAAAAATTCTGATCTCAAATTCGATGGATACTATTTAAATGTTGCTATGTCAGCTGATCAAAAAATGATTTTAATAGACCCAAAATATGAACTGCAGAAAAAAGAATCAAGTGGTAAAAATTTTCGATATAACGATAAGAATTTTTCTGAGTTGGCAGACTCAAATTCTGACTCCGCAATTTTATTTTCTGAAATCATTTCGTTTATTCAAAACAAAAAAATTATTTTTAATTTCTTAGAAAATCCTTTACAGATACAAGCTGTTTTTACAAAAGCTATCAATGAAGCTCAAATTCAATCAGGCAATCAATTTATTTTTGTCAGCAGCTATGAACCTCCAGCGAAAGCTATCAAAGAGGACCATCCAACATTTTTATTTGGCACTACTCAGCCTGAAATATTAAAAATTAAATCAATGGAAAGTTTTTATTTGATTGAAGCTGCTATTTTTAGAGCTGATGTTCTCATTCATCCACTGAAATACTATAAACGAGATTTTTTTACAGAAAACATAGTGACCGAAATGCGTCGCCGACAAAAGAAAATTATTGTCGGCCCTAATATTGAAAATTTAAAATCTGAATTACTTAAAATAAAACCTGACGGAATTATAATTGAGTAATTAATTTCAAGTTGCTTTTCAGGTTCATAGAAATTTATACCTAGACTAAAAACAGGCATCCCCTAGACGAGCTTTTACTAAATCGCCAGCTTCTGACATCGTTGATAAATAGGTTTTATTTTGTATCATTGCATACTCTGCAAATGTTAACTGTTTTATTCGAGCATTTTTCAATACTTCCAGTTTTTCAGGATTTTTTTTAAGAATTTTTCGTATAGTTGAAAGATTTTTCCACAAATCTAAATCTTCACGAGTAATTTGGGCGTGTGCAGATTTGCGATTCGAAATATAATTATCAATAAGTTTTAAAGTGCCCGTGATTCCTCGATTATAAGCTAAAAATACAAGTTGTTCGAGGATTTCATCATCTAAAATATTAACTATTTCACTTCGTTTTTCTAAGAGTTTCTTCAAATCAATTTTATCACGCATGCCATGTAAATAGTGAAGTATAAATGCACGGTAGGGATTGTTTGGCATTGCTATCATTGAACATCTATTCGTGACATTAAAAGATTCAAGTTTTAAACTACGAAAAGTACTAGAAACACGTGCGCAACTGGGATTTGAGCTTTCTAATAAAAGCTGCTCTGTTCGTCGAAGCAAATCCCCTTTGTAAACGCGTGATAATCCATTTTTTGTAAACTGAGTTAGTCCTGCATCGAAGCCTGTTCGATTGATGGCATTTAAATGAAATCCACTTTCTATCATGATTTGTAGAAATGAACTTCTAGGATCTAAATTAAAACAGTCATTCACATCATGAAATGCATTGTAAATAAGTTGCAAATAATTTTCATCTAAACACGGCCTTGGTGCGCCTACTTTAGGTTTAGAGTTTTCACTTTCACAAAAAGCGAATGAACCTGAATAATTTTTTTGTGCAAGTTGGATACACTCCATTGGAATTTTTTTGATCCAGTCATTTGAATGATCTTTAAAATAATCAAATGGAAACTGTGAGTAATATGGCACTAAATAATTCTTTTTTTTATTTACGCATGATTCAAACTTTATGTTGCTTTTTTTTACTGTTGAACCAGCTGGGAACCGATCAATTATTTGATCAGTCGAATTGTTTTCAGAGTTCTTGATTTCATTTTTATGAACACACTGAATCAAAAAAAATGAATTAAAGACTATCATAAAACTAATAAATATTTGCTGATATACTTTATTCTGTTTCATCTTGATTGCCTTAAATTTTCAAACTATGCTTTGCGTATGAATAAAATTATATCTATGATCTTAATAATTGTCTCGACAAACATCATTTTTGGATTATTTAGTCCTGCCTATACACAGGAAACCCAGACTAATGTCGCGCTTAGCGGAGGAACATTATCTGCAATTCTTGATGCCAGCTGGGCCGTTAAAATTGTAATACTCATTCTGGTCAGTCTTTCAATTCTTTGTTGGGGAATTGCATGGGGAAAATATCAAGAATTTAAAATTTTAAAAGAAAGTAATGAAACCTTTGATCAACTTTTTTGGAAATCGAACTCACTTGATGATCTGTTTGAGAAAACAACTCAAACAACAACAAGCTCGCACGCAAAAGTATTTCGTGATGCCTATGCAGAAATGAAAAAAATAGCTGATTCGCCATTAATGACTAAAAATTTAAATAGCGATCAAGAGACGCCACAAATGACCGGTTTAGATAACTTAGAGCGTTCAATTCGAAAAGCCATTGAAAACCAAGTTTCTGAAATGGAATCTAAGTTAACAATACTTGCTTCGACTGGATCAACAGGTCCATTTATTGGTTTGTTTGGAACAGTCTGGGGAATTATGAATTCATTTCAAAAAATAGCACAAACAGGATCTGCTAGCTTAGCAGCTGTTGCCCCAGGTATTTCTGAAGCTCTAATTACAACGGCAATAGGATTAGCAGCGGCGATTCCTGCGGTAATTATTTATAATCATTTTATTGCTGAAATAAAAAAACAAGAAATATCATTGAATAATTTCAGCTATGACTTTTTAAACATTGTTAAAAGAAACTTTTTTAAAAATTAAGTTATGGCATTTAATACTAATTCAAAAAATTCAAAAATGATCATGTGCGAAATTAATGTGACTCCGTTTGTGGATGTGATGCTTGTATTGTTGATTATATTTATGGTGACAGCACCAATGATGCAACAAGGAATTGAAGTTAATTTACCTAAAACTTCATCTTCAGGAGTTGAATTGAATGAAAAGCCCTTTGTCTTGATTATTAATTCTGAAGGACAAATAAAATTGAGTGATACAGTTTTACCACTAGAGCAACTAAAAGTTAAACTGGCTGCCATATTTAAGAATAAACAAAATAAACAAATTTATATTCAAGCAGACAAAAAAGTTGACTACGGGCGAGTTGCAGAAGTTATGGCCGAAACACGAGCTGCTGGAATTTTTAATATGAGTTTAATTACTCAACCTAAGGATTAGCTTTGAAACTAAAACATGGATTGATATTATCTTTTGCAGCCCATGTATTCTTAGGACTTTGCTTATTTCTTCAAGTTGTTTTTTTTCCTGATGTTGTATTCGATTTACAACAAGCTGTCCGAGTCGACCTTGTTGACTTACCAGATAAAAGCTTATCTGAAAAATTGCCAGAAAAATATGAACCTCCACAAGAACAGAATAATATTCCTGATCCGCCTCAATCAGAGTTACCGGAAAAAGTGGTAGCACCTCAAAAAAATGACGATGTAAAAGTTACAAAATCTGATCCGATCAAGAATGTAACAAATAAAAAGTCCGATTTAGAAAAATTAAAATCAAAACAAAAAAATGCAATCAACAAATTAAAAACTCGATCTGCAATAGAAAATTTAAAAAATGAAGTTTCACAGGATGCTAAAAAAAACACTTTCAAAGGTCGAATATTATCTGCGGGATCAGCGTTAGCAGGCCTTGATCGGTTACAATCAGATGGATATTTAGCGCAGTTGGATACACGTATTAAATCAAATTGGTCCCTTCCAAATTGGCTTATCGGAAAAAATCTAAGAACTCGAATCCTCATTAAATTTGATCAAAAAGGAAATTTAGTTTTCAAACAAATTACCCAATCAAGTGGGAATCAAACTTACGACGAATACTGTATGCAGTCTATAGAACGGTCCATACCATTTCCTGCAGTTCCTGAAAAATTTTCACTGATTTATCGACTTGATGGTATTACAATAGGATTTCCAGATTAAAAAAGGATTAAAAAAATGAAAAAATATTTATACGTAATTTTAATGATAGTTATTTTGGTTTTTTCAAAACTTATTTATGCTAATGAGCCAACACTAAAAATTGGCGACGCAAGAAGTAAAAAAAGCAATCTTGCAATTCCTTTACTAAATAACATTGGAACTTCCAAAACAAGCCAAGCTTTGGTTGTGGCTTCTGAACTTCAAAATACAATTGAAGCTGATTTAGGTCTTTCAACTTTTTTCAATATTATTCCTCGTGCTGGATACTTAGAAAAAACTGAAAATTTGTCTGCAAAACCGATAAATTTAGATTCTAAAAATGGATTTAAATTTACTTCATGGAAAACAATAGATGCTGAATTCCTCATTCGTGGGACTTACTTTTTAGCTGGAAGTGAAATCACAGTTGAATCATTTATTTACAATGTAAACCAAGAAAAACTGATCGTTGGTAAACGTTATAAAGGCCAATTAAATCAAGCCGTACAAATAGGTCATACTTTTTCAAATGATGTTATTGAAGCTGTCACTGGAAAAAAAGGATCATTCTTAACAAAAATTATTGCGACTACAGATAAAACAGGCTTTAAAGAAGTAGTTACAATGAATTGGAACGGATCAGAAATTGATTTATTGACTTCTGACCGTAGCTTAGCAGTATCTCCAAATTGGTCTCCTGATGGAAAATTTGCAGTCTATTCTATTTACACTAAAAAAGTTGGAAGTGCACAAATGAATTTAACTTTATTTATGCACGATCTAGTAAAAGGTCGTCGTGTTATTCTTTCTAATAGAAATGGGCTAAATTCAGGTGCAAGTTTTTCTCCCGACGGAAAATTTGTTTATTTAACCATTTCAAAAAGTGGAACACCTAATATTTTTAAAATTAATCTCAAAGGCGAAGAAGTTTCACAACTGACGAGTGGTCCTTCGGGCGCTATGAATGTTGAAGTGGCTATTTCTCCTGATGGAAAAAAACTAGCTTTTTCTTCAGATCGCGGAGGAAAACCAATGATCTATACAATGAACAGTGATGGCAGCGATGTTAAACGCATTACTTTTCAAGGAAAATATAATTCAACACCTTCTTGGTCACAGGACGGTCAAAAAATTGCTTTCGCAGGACAAATTGATAACTATTTTGATATTTTTGTTATGAACTCTGAGGGTTCGCAAATAAATCGCGTGACGAGCGCTTTAAAAGCAAATGGTAAGCGTGCTAGCAATGAAGATCCAAGTTTTTCTCCTGACGGAAGATACCTTGTTTACACGAGTAATCGAACTGGTAAAAATCAAATCTATATGAATACAGTTGACGGCAATGAAGAGCGACGAGTTACAAATGATTCACATAACTATTTCAAACCCAAATGGTCTAAAAATATAGAATAGATTTTAAGCAGAATGTGTCATTTAAGCTTATATATTGTTACAGTCAAACAGCGTCTTGACCTTAGGACTAAGGTTAAATAAATCATGTCCTGTGGATTGAAAACCACATAAGGAGCAATTATGGTTTACTCACTTTTTCAGTCTAAATATGCAAAAGTTTTTTGGATCTATGTTTTTGCTTTTTTTCTGATGAATTGGTCATTTCAATCAAAAGCAGAAACAAAACCTTCAAAAAATAAACAATCAATAAAAAAAAATAAATCGAAAGGGACCCCTATGTACGCTATCTTTGAAACATCTGAAGGAACATTCAAAATTAAACTCTTCGCAGATAAAGCTCCAAAAACTGTTGAAAATTTTGTTGGTTTAGCCGAAGGCACTAAGGAATTTACAGATCCTAAAACTGATAAAAAAGTAAAACGACCTTTTTATGATGGACTTATTTTTCACCGAGTTATTCCCAACTTTATGGTTCAAGGCGGATGCCCATTGGGCACCGGCACTGGCGGACCTGGTTACAAGTTCGAAGACGAAATTGCAAAAGACTTAAAGCATAATAAAGCTGGAAAATTATCAATGGCGAATGCTGGACCTAATACAAATGGCAGCCAATTTTTTATTACAGTTGCAGCAACGCCGTGGCTTGATGGAAAACATGCTATTTTTGGAGAAGTTAGCGAAGGTTATGATCTTGTTGAAAAAATTTCTAAAGTTAAAACTGCGGGAATGGATAAACCTGCAGTGCCAATAACAATTAAATCAGTTAAAATTATTCGCGAATAATTCGCTAAAGCATTTACCTGATTGTGTTCCTATGACATGATCAGGTTATGTTAGAATTTTTAAAAAATCTTGATATTTCGATATTACAATTTATCAATACAAGTTCCTTTTTTTCATGGCTTGATCCTATAACACCTGTTTTAACAGACTTGCATTTAACACCCATTTTTAAAGTCATTTTGATTTCTTTAACTTTCCTTTTCTTTTTCAAAAAATTCAAACGTACTGGTATCACATATTTTATATTTTTAGTTTTATCACTTTCAATAAACGATTTTATAGGTGGTGTAGTTAAGCGTTATGTTGAACGACCGCGACCATTTCAAGTGCTTGAACTGAATGTAGCTCAAAAAAGCCCTGCCAAAGAAAATCGTAGTTTTTATTCTAATCATTCTGCAAATATGTTTAATGCAGCAACTTATTTAACAGTTTTTTTCCCATTGGGATGTTGGTACTTTTTTAGCTTTGCTACATTCATTGCTTTTACCCGAATACATGTTGGAGTTCATTACCCAAGTGATGTTATAGCAGGCTCAATAATGGGAATTTTAATTGCTTTTATTATATCTAAAATTATTAAAAAAATTGTTTCTAAAACTCAGAAAGCTTATCAGAATGCTTAAAGTCATCGTCACAGGTGCCAATGGCTTTTTAGGATCCAATCTTTGCAAAAGACTATTATCATTTAATTACCAAGTTAGTGTTCTTGTTCGAATGAATAGCGATCTTTCAGAATTACAAGGACTAGCACTAAATTATATTTATGGCGATGTGACTGATTTATCAAGTTTACAATTAGCTTTTAATAATCAAGATATCGTTTTTCATTTGGCTGGTTTAATTTCGTATAAAAAATATGACAGAAAAAAAATGGAACTAGTTAATATTACTGGTACTGAAAATGTTTTGAAAGCTTGTATTGATCAAAATATTTCTAAATTACTTTATTTATCTTCTGTTGTGACTATTGGTAGTCGCTTTAGTCCTGAAGTTCTGGATGAAAATTCTAAATATGAAATCGAAAATTTAAATCTTGGCTATTTTGAAACTAAACGAATTGCAGAAAAAAAAGTAATCAAAGCCACACAAGAAAACAAAATACATGCTGTTATAGTTAATCCAAGCACAATCTATGGATTTGCCGACGCCAAAAAAGGCAGTCGAAAAAATCAAATCAAAGTCGCGCAGGGAAAACTTCCCTTTTACACAGCGGGCGGAGTAAATGTTATTTCACTAGATGATGTTTTAAATGGAATTTTGTTAGCTTTAGAAAAAGGACGCTCTGGTGAACGATATATTTTAGCCAATGAAAATATAACGATTAAAAAATTATTTGAAATTATTGCAAAAGAAGCTCAAGTACCAGCACCAAAGTATTATCTTCCTACTTCAATTTTGCATTTAGTAGGAATAATTGGAGATTTTTTAAAAAAAGGTTTAAGCCAAGAAAATGCTTACACTACATCTATGTTTCATTGGTTTGATAGTACTAAAGCTAAAAATGAATTAGGCTTTATACCAAAAAAATCTGCCTCTGAAGCCATTAAAGATAGCGTTCAGTGGATGAGGAATAACGGACTTCTTAAGTGAAAAAAATACTTCTATTTTTTTTGATGCTCATACTTATTTTAACTGGATTTATTTTATACAAAATTCCTACAGAAAATCAAATCCGCGGCTGCATTACAACGTCCATGTTTGAAATCGAGCTTTGTCCTGGTTCAAAAACATATGCTCCACTGAAACAAATTTCAGGCTATATACAAAAAGCTATTATCACCACTGAAGACGGAAAATTTTATGAACATGATGGATTTGATTCTGAAGGCATCGAGAAATGTTTTGAAAAAATTAAAGAAACAAAACATTTCGTTTGCGGCGGTTCTACAATTACTCAACAATTAGCAAAAAATTTGTATTTATCAAAAGATAAAACACTTATTCGAAAAGGACTTGAAGCTTTAATTACTGTAAAAATTGAAAAAACTTTAACAAAAAAAGAAATTTTAGAACGCTATCTAAATGCAGTTCAATTTGGAAAAAACATATTCGGCATTAAAAAAGCAGCGCAGTTTTATTTTAAAAAATCACCTTCACAATTAGATGTCGTTGAAAGTGCTTTTCTAGCCATGGTATTACCAAATCCAGAAAAATATTCGCAATCTTACTATCGAAAAGATTTAACAAAATTTGCACGACGTCGCATAAAACAAATTATTACAAATATGTATCAATTTAAAGAAATTAATCAAGAAGCTTATGAGACCGGAATCAATCGCATTGATTCATTTTTAGCAGGCGGTCAGGCTGTGCCACGACCTGTTCAAGAAATTGAAACACTGACTAATGATGACATCGATGAAATGCTGATTCCTGATAATGATAAGTTGGAGAACTAGTTTTATTCAGTAACTAAGGCGCTTTCAATTCAGAGTTTCCCAACACTAGCGCAAACAAAGTTGCATATTTTGTAAAAGTATTTGAATGAGTAAAGCTCGACTTGCTATCAATTACGTCACGTGTGGTGTGAATATTTTTATTGTCATTTCCCATTGTGGCTTCAAACGGAATCACAGCATTATAGCCTTGTCTATTCCATGAAGCATGATCACTGCAACCATATCCACATTTACTATCAACAAGTCTAGCTCTTACATAGACATCATTGATCTCTGTTAAAACAGATCTTAACCATGGGCTTGTAAAGTCGGTCATTAACCCTACGACTTGCTCGCCATCACCTGGAAACAATGTCATATCTAATTGTAAAACAGCAATGACATTTCTTTTATCTGCTTTTGCTTTTTGTGCAATTTCAGCAGATCCTAAAAGTCCACTTTCTTCACCGGCATACCAGTAAAACTCTAAGGTACGATCAAAACTAGGAACTTGTTTTAATAACTTTAAGGCTTCGATTAAATTTGCAGAACCTGAAGCGTTATCATCTGCACCAGGCGCATTATTAAAGCTAGCTACAGGAATCGGTAACTGGGAACCTAGTTGATTGATAGAATCTAGATGACCACCCAGAACAATAATTTCATTCGGCTTTTTCGCTCCAGTGATTGTTACTTTAAGTGAATTTTGTGGTGTCGATTTATGAACTATTGTTTCAATGGTATATTTCCACGGAGCCCCTTGAAGCCATTGATTTAGTTTTAATTTTAAATCTTCTACATGCTTATTCGGTGTTGTAGATTTATTGTAACGATTTGGGTACGAAGATAACCAAACTACATTTTCTTTTAACTTATCAGGTAATGCCTGATCAATAATGTTTTTATAAGCTTCGTTAAAAACAATTTTACTTTCACCTCTAAAATCAAATGGTGAATAAGCAAGATCTTTCATAATTGTTTTCTTAAACTGCTGAATCACTAAACCCGGCGCTGAAGCCTCTGTAGAATTGAGAGCTTCAAATCCAGCACATTTTTTTTGCGAATGCCCTAATTGAGAGACTTTACTTAATTGAAGAGGAGTAAATCGAACCACTGCTAAGCCCGTTTGTTCATCGTGCGACAGGATTACCCCACCTGCAGCCTTAGCAACAGATAAATCAATTAATACCGTTTGCGGTTCTGTCGCGATATTGTGTGCTAAAACAATTGATGATGATAATAAAACTGCCGTTAAAAATTTAGAAAACATAAAGACCCCTCTTCATTAGTTTAGTTATAAATTGGATCAATCTTTAATACTAAAGTCTATGTTTGCTCTCAAATGCCGCTTTTAATCATTTATAAAACTAGACCTAAGTCACCTAAACGTGTTTTTTACATACTTATG
>JAYUJM010000121.1:0-5072 GCA_043765175.1 Pseudobdellovibrionaceae bacterium
GAATTTGAAAATAAAATTACATTTTAAAAAATAAATTTATAAATTTTATGAAAATCTGAAAAATAAACCTGAATTTAAACGTTTTTCAGGAGCCTGCTAGTCGATTTGATCGTTTAGAAAGTCAAAAAATCCAAGTTGAAGATTTTTGTCAACTTTCAGAAAAACCGACTGAAAAGAAATACACAGGATCAACTGAAGCTTTAGGAAAAATTATTGATAAATATTCAGATCAACCCGCTGATGATAAATTGACTTTATTTCAAATTATTTTATTTTCATTTTGGATAGGTAATGCAGATATGCATCTAAAAAACTTTTCACTCTGGCGGGATCCTAAAAATAATTTAATACGTATGAGTCCAGGATATGATTTTTTAAGTACCAGATTGCTGTTGCCAGTTTCAATAGATGCTGAGGAACTTGCATTGCCAGTGAATGGAAAAAAAACAGACTTCTATGGAACGATTTTTATCTATTAGGAAAATATTTTAAAATTCCTGACAAAGTTATTTTTTCAGTGCGCGAGCGAATGCTAAATTCTTATTTTCATTCAATAGATTTAATAGAAGCCAGTTTTTTATCTGATCTAAAAAAGAAGGAATATATCGATTTGATTGATGAAAGATCGATTCGGTTGGAAGGTTAAAAGAAGCTCGCTCGGAATCTATTATCCAGCTTGACATGATAACATTTTAAATTAACAATCGAATTATGAAAAATATATACTTTATAATATTCTCGATTATATTATCTCTTCGCCTTCACGCCGAAGATAAATCAAATTTAACTTCATAAATACTGAATTGAATCAACTGTTGGAATTATACTCTAAAGTCAGCGGTCAATAAATAATCCTACCTAATCCAACTGATATTACGGTGAGCGAAGCTTTTAACCAAATCGCAGAGGCATTGGCGTTGAACGGTTTTAGTTATGTTAAAAAAAGCGATCAAATAACTGTTCGAAATGTTAGTTCAGTTCAGCGCGATGGAATTGAAGTCTTGACTGAACTTAAAGAAGTAAAACCTCAAAGAATGGCGACTTTAATTATAAAGCTCAAACATATAAGTGCTGTTATATTGGTGGGCAGGTTAGGGAGATTACTTAATTCAAGTTATGGTGAAATTGCAACATCGCTAAATATGAATCAAATTATTATAACAGATTTTACTTATACGTTAGAGCGAATGCAAAAGATGGTAATTGAGATGGATATTCCTGTAGACGCAAAGACACAAAAAATGATTGATCGAGATATTAAAGATGAGTTCGAATCCAAAAAGCGAAATGAATTTAGTCAGAAAAAAATAAATAAAGAAATAATCATCAAAGATAAAGACGTAAAAATCGAAAAGAAAACTACTGAAGAAGTTGAGTAGTTTTTATTTTTTGTACGCTCTTTTTCCTTTAAAAAAAGCTTTTAATATTTTCGAACATTCATTTTCTAAAACACCACCAGTCACAACAAAACGATGATTGAAGCGTTCATCATTTCCCATATTTGCCAATGAAACTAGAGCGCCACCTTTTGGGTCTAAAGCCCCGAAGACTACACGCGAAATTCTTGATTGAACCAAAGCAGCTGCGCACATAAAGCAGGGCTCAAGAGTCACATACAACCTACAGTCATTTAATCTCCACGAATTTAATTTAGTTCCTGCTCGATGAATTGCGGCTAACTCTGCATGCCCTAAAACAGTGCATCTTGTTTCACGAAGATTTGTGGCTTTAGAAATAACAGATCCATTTCTGTCGACTATAAGTGCACCTATAGGAACTTCTCCCAGGGATTCTGATTTTCGAGCTAGCTTGAGGGCTATTTTCATCATTTTGATGTCGAAATCTTCATCAAATTCTTGTGTTTTTAGAGGTATTGTCATAATTTAAATTCCTTACTTTAATATTATTACTGTATTTTATTACAATTGGGAAGGCAGGTGAATTCCAAATGGCTTTAGTAAAAATTCGTGATGGAGAAAGTTTTGAATCAGCATTCAGAAAATTTAAAAAATCTTGTGAAAAAGCAGGTATCTTAGCTGACGTAAAAAAACGCGAACACTTTGAAAAACCAAGTGTATCTGGCAAGAAAAAATCTATCGCTGCCCGTAAACGTGCTAATAAAAAAGTACGCATTGGTGGTTTCAGACAGGAACGCGAGTAATTCATATTCAAGCGACAAACTATTTTGGTTTGTCGCTTTTATTTTATTTTTAATTGAAGGAATATTTTTATGGAACTTCGAGAACAAATTTTAGCTGATATTAAATCTGCCATGATCGCTAAAGAAACTGTTAAATTAAACACTCTTCGTTTTTTACAGTCTGCAATTAAAAATAAAGAAATTGATTCTAGACCAAATCCAATAACTACAGATGATGTTATGGGAGTTTTAAAAAAATTAGTTAAACAACGCAAAGAATCAATCGATCAGTTTACAACTGCTGGAAGAATTGATTTAGCAGATCAAGAGTTAGCAGAGCTCGGTATTTTAGAAAAATATATGCCAGCTCAAATGACAAAAGAACAAATTGAAAAAGTAGTCCTTGAAGTTATTACGGCTACAGGAGCAAAGTCAGCAAAAGACATGGGTGCAGTGATGAAAGAAGTCATGGCTCGTACAGCTGGATCTGCTGATGGCAAAGTGATGAGTGAAATCATCAAATCAAAGTTAGTCTAATTATATTAATATTTAAATTTTAGAAGTTAAAACAGGAGGCTTGACGTGCGATATCCGTCAGAGTTTATCGATAAAGTTCAAGACTCGTCTAGTTTGCTTGATATTATTTCGCAGTACACTCAGCTTAAAGCCAGTGGAGCTGGCTTTATGGGGCGTTGTCCGTTTCCAGATCATCAAGAAAAAACAGCCAGTTTTTCAATGAGTGAATCTAAGCAAGTTTATCACTGTTTTGGCTGTAAAAAAAGTGGAAACATTTTTACGTTTTTACGTGATTACAATGGAATGAATTTTCCTGATGCCATTGAGTATTTAGCGGATCGTGCAGGCTTGCCCCTGCCTGAATTAAGCCATGATCAGGGAAAGCAAGCTCAAACGACTGATCAAAAAAAATTGATGTTAAAATTAAATAAGATCGCATTAGATTTTTTTCGTGAAACTCTTAAGCGAGCACCGAATGATCATCCCATAAAAAATTATATATCTAAACGAAAACTAAGTGTTGAAACTCTTCAAGAATTTCAAATTGGATTTACAACTTCAGATTGGGATCGATTTACAAATCATCTGCTGAAAAATAATTATGATTTGTCATTCGCTGAGACTGCAAAATTAATTAAGTCAAAAAAAGAAAATAATGGATATTTTGATTTATTTCGTGATCGACTGATGTTTCCAATTTTATCAGCCAGTAATGAAGTGTTGGCCTTTGGCGGACGAATTTATGATCAAGGTGAACCAAAATATTTGAATTCGCCAGAGACTCTTGTTTTTTCTAAAAGTAAAGTTTTATATGGCTTAGCTCAAACTGCAAAATATATTCGATCAGAAGATTGTGCCTTAATAGTTGAAGGCTATATGGATTTAATTAGTCTATATCAATCAGGTCTTCGCCATGTGGCTGCAACGATGGGAACTGCATTGACCCACGATCACGGAAAAATTTTAAAACGCATGACTAATAATGTTGTTGTATTATTTGATGGTGATGAGGCCGGTCAAGCTGCAGCAGAAAGAAGTTTAGTTATACTTTTGTCTCAAGGATTATATCCTCGAGGATTAGTACTGACAGAAGCAAAAGATCCTGATGAGTTTATAAATCAATTTGGTGCAGATGCACTTAGTAAAAAAATTCAAAAATCTTCGGATTTATTTAACGTTGTACTTAACAGTTGGATGCAAGATTATCGCGGAGAGGCCTCGCAAAAAGTAAAACTAGTTGATAAAATAAAACCAATTTTTGAAGCTATTGCTGATGCTCGATTAAAATCTTTATACGCAGATGAGCTTGTAAGTCGAATGAGTGTGACTAAAGACTGGTTAAGAACAGCCTTTTCTCAGCAGAATAGAAACAGTTCAACAAATTATAACGCTACAAGACAAAAAGAAGAATTAGATCAGACTCAAGAAATTATGCCTACAAATTCTATTAGTCCAGAGCTAAATATTGATCCTAGAGAAAACTTGTTTGGACAGTTGCAGACGCCAATAAAGATCAGTGATGCGCCTCAAGTCGAATTAATGCTATTACACTCAGGGATCAAGAGTCGTGCCAATTTTGAATGGCTCATTAACTTGAATGAATTTAAAACAGACGAAGAAGTTTTAATAAACAGGGAAATCAGTTTTAAGCAATTGCTGAGCCAAATCAGTCACTTAGGTATTATTAAAATACTTCAAATTGCTGAGCAAGTTTATAGACAAGACGTTACTAAATTTGATAAGTTTTTCACTTTGCTAATTGATAAAATTGATCAACCTGAAAAACTTTTTCAGAATACTCGTTTAAGTGGTGGAAGTGATTCCTCTTCGGTAACGGAATTTGATTCCGAGAAAGAACAAAAGTACTTGTTCGATTTAATAAATAAAATTCAGCAAAATTTTTTAAAGAAGAAGTCATTTAATATGGTTCAACAAATTAAGACTGAGATTAAGTTTGATAAGTCGGCCATGGATATCGACAAGATTAAAGAATTTATCGATATTCAAAAAAACAGATTGTCTTTGAAAAAGAAAAATTGAGTGAGTGTGTTTTTTTTGAATGTGAATTTAAAGAGGTAATATGTCGACAAATATTTCAAGCAGTAAATCAAAAACAACTTCAGAGGGTAAAACTGAACTAAAAGTTTTATCGATTAATGAGCAAACTGAAGTTGCTAAGGAAGAATTATTAAAGCTTGTAAAAATGGCCAAGGAAAAGGGTCGAATTACAATAGAAGAAATCAATGATTCATTGCCTGTTGAATTAGTTGCTGCATCTGTTTTAGATCAAATCATGAGTGGTTTAGAGCTAGCTGGTGTAATCATCACTGATTATTCTGAAGCGGCAAAGCAAGAAGAGCAGGAAGAGTTTTTATCTGATGCTGATAAAGAAGATAGATCGAAGAGCACACGTCTG
>JAYUJM010000122.1:0-18884 GCA_043765175.1 Pseudobdellovibrionaceae bacterium
ATTCCGGTTGTCGCGGGTTCAAGCCCCGTTGGTCGCCCCAATTTTATTCTACGCTTATTTAATCAAAGATTTTTTAAGATCGGCTAACTTGTCGTCAGCAGGTTTGCCAAACCAAATTGAAAATAAATCATTCACAAATTTTTCATCGCCTTGAATTTCTTTAATCTGTCCATTTGGTTTTTGAATGATGAGTGTAGCCTTAGTATCTTTCCAAACTGAAGTTAAAGAAATTGTTTCATTTCTTTTAAATTCTTCAACAGTTAGTAATTCATTAAGTACTGAATTCAATTCCGTTGATAGTGCTTTAGGGTCTAAGCCATTACTTTCAAGAGCTTCTTTAAATGAATCACTGATTTTTTTTCCAGACAGATCACGAGTCATTGTCAATTTAAGTTGGATAGCTTCAGATTTTTTAAGTGAGTTCAAAATTCCGTCTTCAGTTTTTTCTAGTTTATCAGGATTAGCTGAAAATAATTCAGCAACATAAACTTTAACAGTTGCTAAACCAAATACTTTCTTTTTACGTATTCCATGGGACACTGGTCGCAGTTCAAATTTTTGACCCAGTAAGTTAATCGTTGTTGATTCAGACAAAACAACTTCTTCAAAAAGTTCAGAGGAAAGTTCTGTTGTAACAGAAGTTGTTTGAGTTAATGATGATGCTGGTTTAATTATAGTTTCAGCAGATTTTTTTTCATTTTTTTCTACTTGCACAGCTGCTGATTCAACAGTTTTTTTGCCTGCATTTGCAACAAATGAAAGTGTTATCAAAAGTGGAATTAAAGTTAAATTTTTCATAGTTCTCCTTCATGTATATTTGTACGTATTTACAATAAACACAGTGTCAATCATGATCTTCTGCTTGTAAATGAAAATCCCGGTGTCATCATGAATTAATACGACCTCAATTAAAAATCAGGAGAATAAATGACTCAAAATTTGCATTTTAGATTAGTTCAACAACTCATTGTGTTCTTAGGAATATCTTTATTTAGTTTGTTTTCGGTTTCAAAACCAATGCCTCAGCGTTTAGGTATTGGAATTAAGGATAATACTTTTATTAGTGTCCCTTCAGTAGCAGCCATTTACAATGTTAATAATGATTTTTCAGTCACTGGTGGTTTAGGATTTGACACTGAAAAAGATAACTCAACTTTTCAAATCAATGCGGGAATTCGACATGTCATTTTTCATGAAAATAATTTACATTTTTACACTGGTGGCCAAGTTGCGTCACTTAGTCAAGAACAACCAATCACAGGAAAAGAGAATGGTTTAGAAGTCAAATTTATTTTAGGGACTGAGTTCTTTTTTTCAGGTTTAGAAAATATTGGATTTAGCTTTGAAGGTGGACTTGAACTATCAACATATAAGCAAACACGAGTTCGTACTTTTGCAGATCATCCGTTGAAAGCGGGACTCATTTTTTATTTTTAAAAAACACAAAAAGGAAATAATTTTTATGTCAAAAAATGTCATACACACAGATCATGCTCCAAAAGCAGTTGGACCTTATTCACAAGCAATAGCTATGAATGAATTTTTATTTTGCTCTGGTCAAATACCTATTAATCCTAAAACCCAAGAAGTTTTTACAGGTGATATTAAGATTCAGACTGAAATGGTACTTTCAAATATCGAGGCTGTGTTATCAGCTGCCGATTTAAAATTTTCAAATATCGTTAAGACTACAATATTTTTAACATCGATGAATGACTTTGCTGTAGTTAATGATGTTTATGCTCAAAAATTTTTAGAAAATCCTCCTGCAAGATCAACAATTGCCGTTGCGGCCTTACCTAAAGGTGTCAATGTCGAAATTGAAGTCTTGGCTCACAGAAATGCCTAATTATAATGTTTGAAAGCGTAGTTTTTAGAAAAAATAAGTGTGATTAAAAAATTTTTTTTCGGATTTTTTTTAATAGGGTCACTCTTTTTTATCTTTTATAAAGCACTTCAAATTAAAGATGAACCTCAGACTTTATGGTCAGATTATACAACTCACGCTGATTGCGGAATTGTATTGACAGGCGCTCCAGGTCGAGTGCGTGAAGGTTTTGAGCTCTTAGCACAGAAACGGATTCAAAAATTAATTTTGTCTGGTGTTTTTAAAGACGTCAAAATGAGTGAACTTTTTCCTTATTCAAATTTTTATCCTGAAGTTAATTTAAATGATATTTATCTTGAAAAAAGATCAGAAACAACATTTGGTAATGCAAGACATAGTTTAAGTCTTGTTGAAGCTTTAAAATGTAAAGATATTTTGCTTATGACATCGCAAATACATATGCATCGTTCTTATAAGGTTTTTAAAACAATTTTTCCTGATTCAATTCTTATTCATAAACTAAGTTTACCAAATGCTCGAATTGAAAAAAGTACTGAAGCGTTCGGTTTAGAAATTATAAAAAATTTATTTTATTATTTACTTATTTTTGCTGAATGGCTGAATGTTTTTAATTAGTTATTGAAGTCTAGATTCCCAGCCTAAAGTCAGTCAGAAATAGCTAGAAAATATTGAAAGCTTAAGTTATTTTATAAATTCGCCGAAGACTTATCTATGAATACACCAAATGGTTTACACATAGAAATTAATCAAATTAGACTTGTCAATGTGACATTAAAAAATAATGAATTTCATGATTCAATACTAGAGTCATTAGACATTGATTTACCTGTGGATCATGTTGTTGTCTTTGAATCATCTTTTCATGAAAACGCGTCGAATGTATTAAAATGTTTAGCTGGGCAAGTCCCACTTTCCGCAGGAAAGATTCTTTGGAACAATGAAAGTATTTTTACATTTGAAAGTGGAGTAGATCCTAGAGATTATATGGGCTGTTACTTTGAAACTTATCGTCCCGGACCTAAGGATACAATTCGAAAAATTCTAACTTTAGATTTAAATAATGAGGAATATGAAGTAGTTTTGGATTATTTTGAATTAAAAAATATAGAAAATGACATACTTTTAAAACAGCCCTACAGTATTCAAAAATTAATCTATTTAATTAAAACAGCCTGCGTGCCTCAAGGTTTGTCTAAACAAATTTTGTTATTACAAGATCCAGCATCTGGTCTTAATGAAGATCAATGGCTGTGCTTTTTAGACTATATACAAATTCAACAAAGAAAAGGTTATTTAAGGCATATTTTTATGACTAATCAGCATCCAACGGCCTTAAGACATATAAATCATCAAATTGCTTTGGTTGAAGATGGACTTATTTATTTCGAACAGGATTTAAATCAGAAAAAAGTCAGTCATTTTTAGTACTAATTTGCTTAAAACTTGTTATAAATAGTTGTGTTTAATAATTCACTCAGCTTATTTTTTATTAAAAAATTAATTTTATCAGAGCGCTCTGGGTCGCTTATGCGCAGAATTTCTTTACTTTCATTTTTTGCAGTATTTATTAGTGTTTCATTATTCTTGATTGTTTTATTTGTTATGAACGGAATGAATAAAAATATTCAAAATCGAATTGTTCAGCTTGACCCTAATATTACTGTTGTACTTAATCAAATCCAGAACTTTAATGATGACGATTTAGCAAATGTTACAAAAGCTCAAATGTTAAAGTATAATTCATTTGATTTAATAGTACGAACTGTTGATGGACAATTTCGAGGTACACATGCTGTTGGATATAGTAAGGATCATTTTCGGTATTGGTTATCAAGATTATCTCAAATAAAAAAAAGAGATTCTTCAGATTATGAATTTCAATCAGATTTACAGAAAAATGAAATAGCCGTCGGAGTAGATATTGCTAGAATGTTAGGTTTATTAGAAGGGGATCAAGTAACACTGATACCTATCGAGACACTTTTGTTAGGCCAAACAGAACGCCCACTTTTTGAAAAAGTCATAGTCAAAAAAATTATTTCTTCAGATTTGCCCGAGATTGATGGGGGCACAATTTTTTTTAATTCAGACAATACTTTGCAAAATTTTAGAAATAGCCCTTCACAGCAAAAAGGATATCACATTTGGTTAGATAACATGAGTCAATTATCAACTCATGTTGATGTGTTAAAGCAAAAAAAATTTAAAACTGTTGAAACATGGAAGGATAAAAATTCTAATTTATTTTTTGCTTTAATGATGGAAAAAACAATGATTGGTTTAATTCTTGGATTAGCTGGATTAATAGCTTCTACGTCTATATTGACAGTTTTAGTTTTAATTATGTCTCAGAAGAAAACTGATATTGCAATTATTAAGACAGTCGGTTTTTCTGATTTAAAAACTTTAAAGTTATTTACACAAATTGGCTTATGGATTTCATTTTCGGCAATTATACTGGGCACATTATTTGGGTTATCAATTAGTTACTATTTGCAGTATTATCCATTACAAGTGCTGCCGCAAATTTATCTTGATTCAAGCATACCTGCATTGGTTGATTTAAGATTCGCAGGACTTGTATTTATCATTTCTTCAGTTTTAGCTATTTTGGGTTGTTATATTCCAGCTCGAGCTACTTTAAATATTCAACCAGCAATTTTACTTAAACAAAAAAATTAAACTGATACATTGAAATCACGCAAAGCTTCATTAAGTGAAGTTTTTTTATTTGTAGATTCTTTACGTTGACCAATAATAAGGGCTGCAGTGACTCCATATTCTCCAGCAGGAAATTTTTTATTTTCTGTTCCTGGAATAACAACTGAGTTTTCTGGAATAAAGCCTTTGTGTATTACAGCTGTTGTTCCTGAAACATCAATTATTTTTGTTGATGAGGTTAATGTGACACCTGCTCCAAGGACAACTCCTTTTTTTAAATGTACTCCTTCAACGACAATACAACGACTTCCAATAAAACAATCATCTTCAATTATAACGGGTTTAGCTTGTATAGGTTCTAAAACTCCACCAATGCCGACTCCTCCGGAAAGGTGAACATTTTTACCAATTTGCGCACAAGATCCTACAGTCGCCCAGGTATCAACCATAGTTCCTGATCCAACATAGGCGCCAATATTTACAAATGAAGGAAGTAAAATTGCCCCAGGTTCTATAAAAGATCCGTATCGAGCTATGGCGGGAGGAACAACTCGCACACCTTCTGATCCATTCCATTTTTTGATATTAATTTTGTCAAAAAAATTAATATCTGCACTCATTTCAAAATTTCTATTTGGTGTAATTTTAAAATAAAGCAATATGGCTTTTTTAATCCACTCATTAATTTGCCAATCTTGATTTATAAATTCACAAACTCGAATACTTCCTTGATCAAGATTAGAAATAACTTTATTTATATTTTCGATATCACTTGCACTAAATTTAAAATCTGCTTTTAAAGACTGCTCATAGATTTGAGTGATCATGTTTTGGTTCATATTTAATTCTCCGTTAATTTTATTTTCTTCTTTGTTCTGAAATTTTTAAACCTGAAATAATTGCTGGCACATGAATTTTAATGATCAGATCAAATGATATATCTCGTTCGATTTCATAGGTCAAAGTCGGAATTTTTTTTTCAAAACCTGCATATGTCCCTAGTGAGCCAGGAGTAGGATAGCCTATGTCAGGCTCAATGACATAGCCAGTTAACTTAGAGATTTCAATGGCCTCAGGTAGGTCACCATTTGTATTTAACATCGGCTTCCATGAATGAAGTGAATAAATGACATCTGGTTTTTCGTTAGTAATCCAATCGACTAAATATTGATTTTCTTTTTCACTGAGCGCTCTCGGACCAGGATAGTAACGTTTAGTAGCCGCGATCGGGGACCAGTCCTGAGTCGGAAGATTACGATTCAAATCAACTTTATTTGAATTTCCTCGAGTTTTTAAAAGCATCCCTTCAGGATTGAACTCAGGAACTATAGTTAAATGTAAATTTAAACTCATTTGATTTCTAAAGTGTTCGATTAATCCTTTTGCAGCAACTATTCCTTCAGGTTCATCTCCATGAACTCCGCCTAAAATTAATACTTTAACAGCTTTAGAATCGCTCGTTGTCCATTGATAAGCATGCACTGGTAAACCAAGAGTTGTTTGGGCGAATTGATAAAATTTAAATTGGTTCATTGAAGCTCTTTTCTGAATTGAGTTCTTTTTTTGAAGATAATTATATAACTGTGACTAATTCAAAGTTAATTTTTTCATGAGTGCACTCAGCTAAAAGTTGTAATGAAAGTTCTTCAAACTGTGGACCTTCATCAGTTAAACAAATTGTAATATTTGTTTTTGCTTTTATTTCATTTCTTAAAATTTTATTTTGATTGAAATCATTTTCTAACAATTGACAAATGGCAGTACCAGAATCAATCAAAATGATTTCAGAATTAAAAACTTTAGATATTGATTTTTTGAGTAAAGGATAATGAGTGCAGCCTAAAACAATAGTATCTATTTTATGATGAACTAAGCCGGATAAATATCTAGTAGCAACTTGATCTGTAATTGGATCATCGTGCCATCCTTCTTCAGCTAAAGAAACAAAAAGCGGGCAGGGTTGGCTAAAAACTTGAATAGTTGAATCAAATAATTTAATTCTTTGCTCGTAAGTATTAGCTTTAACAGTAGCTCGAGTCGCAAGCACAGCTATTTTTTTAGTTTTTGTTTTTTCTGCGGCCATTTTTGATCCAGGATCAATGACATTATAAACTGAAATTTTATTATAAAAAGACTCACTCACTTGAGTTGATGCAGTATTGCAAGCGACTACAAGAGCTTTCACATTTTTCGAAATTAAAAAATTCATATTTTGTTCGCTGTATTTTCTTACAGTGGGAGCCGATTTTGTACCGTAGGGTAGGCGTGCTGTATCTCCAAGATAAATAAAATTTTCATGAGGAAATTTTTTTACTAGCTCTCGAAGTACTGTAATTCCACCAATTCCTGAATCAAAAACCCCGATCGGTCGATGATCATTCATGACGTAAACCATGCGCTCGTGATTCTGATATTCCATTAGCTGTCATTTCCATAAATTGAGCTTTATCTTTAATTTCTGCGATTGTCATAGCATTTATGTAAGTCATACCGCTTCGAAGTCCACCCATCAGTTCTTGCAATACATCACTGACGTGTCCCTTGACTGAAACAAAAGTAGATTCTCCTTCAGGAGCCATTCCTAAGGGCATGTCACCGCGCCAAGAAATCTGCGCTTTTTTTGAAGCCATTCCACGATATTGTTTTCGACCGTTGACGATATCTCCAGGAGTTTCAATTGTTCCCGACAACATTGAGCCAAGCATAATTGTATCAGCTCCTGCTGCAAAAGCTTTAACGATATCACCGCTGGTTCGAATACCACCGTCTGCTATAAGTGGAACTTGATAACTTTGAGCCACTTCAGCGCAAAGTGCAATTGCAGTCAGCTGGGGAACTCCGCAACCTGTTATGACTCGAGTAGTACACATAGAGCCTGGGCCTATTCCAACTTTAATGGCATCAGCACCAGCTTCAATTAAATCTACTGCAGCTTCTGGTGAGGCAAGATTACCAGCGATAACTTCTAATCCAGGAAATTGATCTTTAAGCCATTTAATAGTTTCCATCATTTGAACTGAGTGGCCATGAGCAATATCAATCGTCACAAGATTAACTCCAGCAGAAACTAATGCTTGAGCTCTCTCTTTAAAATCACCATTCACGCCAATACTTGCAGATATAATTTGAAGCCCGGCCTCTTTTGCCTGGCGAACGTTATCTATTTGTAAGTCAACGTTCATAAAGCGATGTAAAATTCCTAAGCCGCCCAATCCGTTCATAGCTATAGCCATTTTTGCTTCTGTGATCGTATCCATATTGGCTGATATTAACGGAGTTTCAATAAATTTAGTTTTAGTTAATTTTGATCTTAAGCTTGGATCTCGACGTGACCTGGCTTCAGATTTTTTAGGCATCAATAAAACATCATCGAAAGTTAAACCATAATTGCGATTTTTGATATGTTGCCAATTAAACATTAATGACATTTTGCTCTCCTTGTCGATGGGGGGAATGAATAAATATCTCATTTAAAAAGTTTTTTAATATTAGATAATTAAACAATAAAATAAGAATTGAATCAAATGCAGTAAATAAAATAGCCGTTAAAAAGTGTTTATCAAAAACTTGCCATTCATCAAAAAATGTAGAACTGAAGATCGGAATAAATATAAAAAATATAAAAAACAAAAAAGAAATTTTAAGCCAATATTTTTTTGAAATTTTTTCTGACAATTTTAAGGCGTCAATAGAGCCTTTTTTATAGTCAGTGTTTAGTATAACAATATAAGGTACCAATAAATAAAAAGACATCTTTATAAATCCTGGAATAATAAACAATAAACCCCAAAGAAAACTTTTCCCCCATGAGCGAAGAGTTTCTAATAAGGTCATTTCTAAATGTTGCTGAATAAACTGTTTGAAGCTTGTAAAGTACTTTATTCTTAAAGCAAATACACAAGTTAGAGTTATAAAAATTGGAAACAAAATCGATATTATCATCCAAATCGAAAGCCAACCCCAAAGTGCAGTTGTAAGTCCATCTTCAGATTTCATCATTATTTCTATCTGCTGTGTAATAAGTTGATCAGAAAATTTAAACAAAAACGAAGCTAAAAAAATTAGCAAAAAACACGACTTAAGAGCTTTAAAATAACTGATTTCAGAATTTTCAACCACGCCGTGATTAAGCATTAGTCTTTATTCACTTTCAGTCAATGAATAGCCTACATTTAGCAAATTTTAATTTCAATTTTTTTAATGAAAAGGCGTGACAATCGTAGGGGTTGTCTTTAACTTATTTATTCACCTTTACAAAGTGCCCCGGTGGCGAAATTGGTAGACGCACAGGACTTAAAATCCTGAGCTTCCAGGAATGGGGCGTGCCGGTTCAAGTCCGGCCCGGGGCACCAATATCTTCAGTACTCGAACCAAAGCGGGTGCTTATTATTTCTCTTCAAGCTGAATTCCTAAAATCATCTGTAAATCGTAAAGAATCTTGTAGTATTCACTTTTTAACTGAGAAGTTTTAATTTTAATTTGCAATAGTAACTCAGTAGCATTTTTTAAATCTGCAGAGTTTTTTACTCCACGACGAAATTCAATCGTCACAGCTTTTACATAATTTTCAGCTTTAATTTTATTAGTACCTTCAAGGTTTAGTCGCTCTAAAATACTTGAAATTTTTTTTATTTTTTGTTCAAGATCACTTTTTAAATGAATTTTTTCAACGTTAAGCTTGTTTTTCGTTTGCAAAATTTTTGTAAGTGCAACTTTACGCATAGCCAAAGTTTCAAATCCAGAAAACAGTTCCCATTGAGCAGTCAAAGCAACGGTAGTTTCAGGATTGACAACAGCTTCGCGCATTCCTTGGCTTCCGTAAGTTGCTCGCAAATTTAATTTAGGGAAATAACCTGAATTTGCAAGCTCTAAATCATTTTCTGATTTTGTAATTTCGTTTCGCAAATCCTGTAATTGAGATGTTTCTGAAAAAAGCAAAGTGTCTATATCATTGATACTAATCTTTAATGCCTTAGGCTTTAATTCTGTATTCAAAGCACCGAATTCTAAAATACCTGAGTGAACTTTTAGTTCTGCCAAAGACAATTCAAGTTGTGATTCAAAGTCATTCATTTCAAGCTTAAGTTTTTGATCGTAAAGTTCAAATTCTAAATACTCTGATTCAGATACAAGACCTGCTTTATTGCGAAGATTGACATTTGCTAAAAAAATTTTATTTTTCACAATGGTTTCTTTGTAAGTTTCAATAATTTTTTGCAAGGCTTGCGAATGGCTATAAAAAACAAGCATTTGTGCTCTGAAATTATTTTCTGATTTTTTTAAATTGTTTTCAGCCTGCTGTAGCTCTATTTTTGAATTATTTTGATTTACAGAATCTTTAAAGCCATTGAATAAATTCCAATCAGCGTAAGCATTTGCGCTGCCTCCGTCAATTTTTTCCAATTTTGAGTTAAAATTTTCATAGCGACCCTCTAAGCCTAGTTTAGGTAAAAAATGAGAGCTTAATGAGTTTAAATTTGCCTCTGCGACATCTTTACTTAATTTATTTTCAAGTATATCAAGATTGATTTCTTTGGCTTTAATATATATATTTTCAAAACTAGTAGTTTTTTTATTATCTGTTGCTGCATAAGTTAATAATGAAAAACTAACAATTAAAATTAAGCTAATTGTTTTCAAGAGTAAATTTGACATAATCTTTATCCTTTCCGTCATCAACAGTAATTTTAATAGTTATACGATGTGCTTTCTGCCAATCAAACTTTGCTTCCCAATGTGATTTCATATCTATAAAATCTATTTTTTTCTTCTTTTTCTTAGGCATATCCACTTCTGAAATTAATTTAAAATTTTGAGTTGTAATGTCTTTGCCACTTTTGTCGTAAACATAAAGTGATATCAAATCACCTTCTTTTGAAATTTCAAAGTGATTATTTTCAGTCGATTTTAAAACTCCATTTTTCTTTTTAGGTTGAAAAGTTGGAGCCCCGTGATCATGCTCTGCTCCTGCTAGTACTAATGATGAAACTGTAAAAAGTGATGCCACCAAAGTTAGTGCTATTAATAATTTTTTCATAATTCCTCCGTTTGTTTTTGTTTGATATATTCCAAGGCTGCTTTTTTACCATATTTAAAAAATACAGTTGGAGTTACTAAAATATCTAAAAGTGTTGAGCTTATAAGTCCACCTACAATAACTACAGCCACAGGGTGCAAAATTTCACTTCCTGGTTGGCCGCTGGCAAAAACAAGTGGCATTAATGCAAGTGAAGCCACTGCTGCCGTCATCAAAACAGGCACAAGGCGCTCTAATGAGCCGCGTATAATCATAGATTTGCTAAACTCTTCATTCTCGTACTTCATTAAATGCAGATAATGCGATATCATCATAATACCATTTCTGCAGGCAATACCACACAAAGTGACAAATCCGACTAAACTTGCTATAGTGATACTTCTATTCACAATAAAAAGTAATATTAAACCACCGATGAAAGCAAAAGGGATGGTTAGCATGATTTGTCCGACAATCATTTTGGATTTAAAATGCGAATACAATAAAATTGCAATCGCTAATACTGAAATTATGCTAAAAAGCAAAATACTTCGTGTGGCACTTTCTTGTGATTCGAACTGTCCACCATAAACAGGATAACTTCCTGATGGAAAAATAACTTTTTTGCTTACAAGTGATTTAATTTCTTCTACTGTGCTTACTAAGTCTCGACCGGACACATTCGCTGAAACAACGATTCGCCTTAGGCCATTATCGCGATTAATTTCATTAGGGCCATCGGTCTCAAAAACATCTGCAACATCAGAAACTTTTACAGTTTTGCCGTCTGGCATAATTTTTAATATTGTAGATTCAATTTTTTCAATTGATTTTTTAGATTCATCATCAAATCTAAAAAATACATCAAAAAATTTTTGCCCTTCAATAATTTGTGCTACTTTATCACCGTTTAAGGCCTCTTCTAAAGTTGTTGTAATTTCACCTGCAGACATTCCAAATTGAGCTGCTTCTTCACGAAGAACATGAATTTTAAGTTGTGGTATTAGGCCTTGTTGTTCAACTTTTAAATCAACAATACCTTTAACATCTTTTATACTGTCTTTAACTTGAAATGCAGAACCTTTTAATTCTTGTAAATCTTGACCATAAATTTTTATAGCAATTTGCGCAGCAACACCTGAGACCATGTGGTCAATTAAATGTGCGATGGGTTGACCTACACTAATACTTAAACCTTCTAAGACTGAAAGTTTAGTTCTGATATCATTTAAAATTTCTTCACGCTTACGTTGAATATTTTTTTTAAAGTCAACATCAATCTCGCTGACGTGTAATCCCATGGCGTGTTCATCTTTTTCTGCACGACCAGTTCTTCGGGAAACTGATTTCACTTCTGGAATTTCCATAATTAATTTTTCGCTTCGAAGACCAATTTCATTAGAGTATTCTAAAGATACGCCAGGTTTTGCACCCACAGTTACAAGGGCCGTTCCTTCGTTAAATTCAGGCAGAAAATTTTTACCCATTAACGGAATGAGTAAAAGTGAGAAAATTAAAAGTAAACCCACAACTGAAATCATTGCTTTTGGACAGTCTAAAATAATATTTAATATACTTCTATCTATTTTCTTTAAAAAACTGACAAAAGTAGTTTCTTTATGTTCTTTAAGTTGCATTTTACCTAGTAAGAAATAACATAATACGGGGGTCACTGTTAACGATACAACTAAAGATGACAACAAAGCTGTTAAATAAGAAATTGCAAGTGGTGTAAATAATCGACCTTCGATGCCTGTTAAATTGAGTAATGGTAAAAATACAAAACAAATAATTAAAGTGGCTATTACGATTGAGTTTCTGACTTCAGTTGAAGCCTCAAATATAACTTTAAGTATTGCACGTGGTTTTTCGATCAAACTATTTTCTCTGAGTCTTCTAAAAATATTCTCGACATCGACGATTGAATCATCAACCAGCTCACCGATGGCTATGGCTAGTCCACCAAGAGTCATCGTATTTATTGTTAAACCCAGTATTTTAAAAACAATAAATGACATTAAAAAAGACAAGGGAATAGCAGTAAGAGTAATAATACTCATTCTTAAGTTGGCTAAAAATATAAATAGCACGACAAAAACTAAAACTGTACCAAATAGAAGTTTACTTCGAATACCGTTTAACGAAGCTTCAATAAAATTAGCTTGCTTAAAAACATCTGTCGAAATACCTACGTCTGGTGGCAAAGAGTCCTTGATGGCACCCGTTGCTTTTTCAATTTCCTTAGAAATTTTAACTGTATCTGTACCTGGTTGTTTTTGAATAACCATAACTACGGAAGGCTTTCCATTATAACTGGAATCTCCTCTTTTTGTAGCTGTACCCATTTTTACTTGAGCTATGTCTTTGAGTAAAACAGGCCTTCCAAAATGCAGCCCGATAACAGTATTTTCTAGATCATCTATAGATTCAACAACACCGATATTTCTAATAAGTAATTCATTTTCGCCATTTGATAAATAGCCACCTGTTGTGTTTTGACTAATTTTTTGTAATTCGCTATTTAAACTTTCTATTGTTAAACGTTTTTGATTTAATTTTTCTGCAGAAACCAAAATTTGATATTGCTTTAAACCTCCACCCATTGGAATAACTTGTGCTACCCCCGGTATACTTAATAGCCTGGGACGAACGATCCATTCAGCTAATGTTCTGAGCTCAGTCGCAGATATTTTTTCAGACTCAGGATACAAAACAATTTGCTGAATTTGTCCCATTAATGATGAAATTGGCCCCATCGTAGCTTGCGTATTTTTGGGCAATTGATCTTTTGCAAGATTTAATTTTTCTCCAACAAGTTGTCGGTTTAAATAAATGTCAGTGCCCCATTCAAATTGCACATAGACTATAGATAACCCCACACCAGAAGTAGATCGAATCGAAGAAAGGCCTGGTAGCCCATTAAGCTGTGATTCTATTGGTATAGTAACAAGAGTTTCAACCTCTTCAGGTGCTTTTCCATGGGCCTCTGTAACAATTTTTACGGTTGGTTTAGTAAGATCTGGAAATACATCTACAGGCAATTTATTGAAAGAAAGTGAACCTAAAAAAATGAATACAACAGCTATTCCTAATGTGAGCATTCGCTTTGTGAGTGCAAATTTAATAAGTAAATTGAGCATAAAAACCTCGATGGCGTATATAAGTTTAATGAATGATGAATTTATCTAAAACTTAAACTATAGGAGGTCTGTAAATTGTATTATGGTAATTATTCAATACAAAAATATCATTTTTAAAATTAAATTTTGCGTTAAATTTTATACGAACATTTAACTGCACAGGCTGAACAAGCTGTGCAAAACTTGAATGACAACAATTTGTATGGGTACAATTTTTTGTTTCAGAGTGAGCTTCTCCGCAAAAACCTTTATTAGGGGTGTCGATTTGATGATTTGTTAATACTTGAGCTGTATTGTCAGAATTAGAGCTAATTGTTTGATGATCAACTTCTGATAGAAATGGATTTGAAAACACAGTAAATATTTGCGTTGAAGTTAGAATTAATGAAATACATATATTAAAAAAAATCAAATTAACTCCGCGAAGCTTCGTATGAGTATTTAAACAAAAATATCTTTATGTCAAAATAATAATGCAGGACTTAAGTTTTGGACCTAATTAATTTTCCGATTATAAATAAGCCAAAGCATTCTTTCAGCATGGCTCACTAAATTTGAATATTTTTTAGTTAAATCAATTAATGGCATGTCGACGCTCGCCATTAAAATATTACATATAACAGTGTATGTAACTATATCCAATAAGCATGGTTTATCATTATAAAAAAAGTTTTTATTTCCTAATAAATTTGAAATAGAAGCTAAATCTTTTTCAGCAAAACCAATTATTTCTTTTGAACTATGACGACTTACTCCATTGCTGTATAAACTTTTAATCTGCTGCTTTCTGAGCATTCCGCCGATAAGTATTCTAATAATAGTCGGTGCGCCATAAAAAATTTTTCTTGAAAACTGGTTCCAGCCTAAATCTGGGAACCATCTAAAGTAAATCACGCTAGGAATTAATTGTTTTTCAAGCATCATTTGATAAACATGTGATTCTAATTTTTGAACTTCAGATAAATGTAAGTTTAATGGTATAGATTGTTTTTCTTCTAATTGCTCGATTATAAGTTGAGAATCGCTAGTGTAAATTCCATCTATCTCAATAAAAGGCATTGTTTTTTTAGGACTTTTTCCAACGGAGCTTACTGAATGAACTGTATGGTTAATTTTTTGAAGTTTAAGATAGCTTTCGAGTTTCATACAGAAAAAACCAGCATTAGGTAATTTCCCGTCAGATCCCCATTGATATAAATTAATCATTTTAATTTCCTTTTGTATTAAAAGAATACATCATATAATTGGAATTCAATAAACGTCAATAAATGGTCAAAACTAATTTGGAGAGTTTTATGTTTGTTTCTGCAAATCCAATGTCTTTATTTTTTTTCATATTAACAATGTTTTTAGCTTTAGCATCAGTTTTATATGGCACTTTCATTTCAGACCGAATTCGTTTTAAAAAGTTAGTTTGTTTTTTAGTAATATGGAATTTCTTAACAACTGGCATTGTTTTATCGGGGATTATTAAAGAATCATTTGTTCCTTTTAGTGTTTTACTTTTTATTTTAATAAATGTTACAGCGGTTTTTTTTGGATTAAGTAGTTTCTCTAAACCTTATTTAGCTTTGCCAACAAAGTTTTTGGTCTTGTTTCATTTTTTTCGATTTCCATTAGAGCTTGTTTTACACAGCTGGTCTAAAACTGGAACTGTCCCAGCAACAATGACATGGACTGGGCAAAATTATGATATTATTTCAGGACTCCTTTCTGTTTTTGCTTTATTTCCAGTTTTTCAAAATAAGCGCTTCTATTGGTTTTTTAATGTCATTTCTTTAGCTCTGCTGATTAATGTAATTCGAGTTGTTTTAATGTCTTCACCTTTGCCTTTCGCTTGGCCTTTAGAGAACCCTATTCAGCTATTAGCATATTTTCCTTATCATTTAGTTGCTACTGTGGGAGTTTGGTTAGCATTAGTCGGACATATTGTATTAACTAGAAAGTTATTATAATTTATGTCAAATATTCATAAATTGCTTCTGATTGACAATATTAAAGATAAAAATAAAAATAATTTCGCTTTACCTAATGTTATAGGGGACTCTTATTTATTAAAAGAAAATAAAACTTATTTTGACCGTCGAATGTTAGCAAATAAATTATCAGTTAAATATAAAGTTGCTAGTGATGATTACCAAATAGCTTCAATGTTTTGTTTACCTCAGATTTTGAGTGAAAAAACAGTGCCCTTTATAAATAATAAAACAGTTTTAAATAAATTAAAAACTCAATTAAAAAATATTACAGTGGACGAACTTGTTTTTTTGGGTTTCAAAGAAAATCATCTATTGCATGAAACTTCACATGTTATCATGTGGGAAATCACAAAAAAAGAAATTCAATTAAAAATTAAATCTGAATTGTTATTAGTTTTTTTACTTTCTGAGTCCTATGCAAACTATTCAGAAGTGATTGCAAATTGTTGCGTGAATTCTAAAATTCATAAAGATTTTTTAAAATTAAACTCGTTTTGGTCTTATAGTGAAAAAGAAGTTCTATTTTTAAAAAAAACAAGTAAAAAACATGGAATTTTTATTACTAATACTGTTTTATTTTTATGTTTTTTGTATTCAAATTTTTTATTCAAAAAAATATCTGTTTTTGAATGTGAAGCTATTCGATTATTTATCGGGAAAAAAGCAACTCATTTAAATATAACTGAAATAAAAAATATTTTTAAAATTGCAAATCAGCTTAATGTTCATTTTGTTTTAAGAACTGGAGAAATTTTTTGGAAAACCTTAGGATACAAAGACAATTTTATAAAAAACTTAGATTTTGATCCTGTTGAGTTTATTCTTAAAAAACCAAAACTCAATACAGCTCTACTATCAATTTTAGCAATCGATTAAGCATTAAATATCTGAATTCTTAATTTAGAAAGTTTTAATATAAATTTTGAAAAGACATTAAAAAAGCTCACTGTATACTTTTGATACACTAAAATCACTATATTAAGTTTTAAATCTTCTATTTTAGATTTGATGAGTTTGTAAATTGCTTATCACTTGTTAGGAGAATTTTATGACTAAAAATAAAAGTAGGCAGGTTTTTAAAATTTTGTCGATGACAGCAGTTTATGGATTACTGCTATTTTCATGTCAAAAAATGTCGAGTTCAAATGAGTCAATTTTAAATACACAGGAATCTGACTTAAATGAACATGAAACTGAAGATGTAAATATTGCAACAGGTCAGTTAAATGATAATAAAAAAATTCAGGCCCTTGAAGATTCTGAAATTGCTGAACTAGATCAACGTTTTCCGACTACAAATCAATTTGGAATTGACGCGAATATTGCTTTTTTAAGAACTCAGCTTAAACATTTAGATATGACTCGAATTTACTTGGTTGCAAAATACCTAACTTATATTCAATTAACACCTGAGAAATCTAATTACAAAGATACAGTGACAAGACTACTTAATTCTTCATTAGAATTTATTTTTTGTACTTCGTTAGATGATGTCGCTTGTTTAGAGAAAAGTTCTATAAGTAAAACTGTGCCAGCTTCAAGAAAAGATACTTCTGCAACATTGTCAAAACCGATTCAAGCTGGAAAAAAACTTGATATCGAGTATTATTTTACGCAAGCCTGGGCCAATAATATGTCTGCTAAAAGCAAAAATTTTGTAAATCCAACTTTTTCAGTTGCAGATTTTTTAGCTGAAAAAATAAGTGATAAAAATAACCAATCGATTTTCATGGCAGCTTATGGTATTGATGACTTAAAAGGTTCAATGGCTTCTGTTTTTCAAGCAGTTGAAAGTCAGTTGAAACAACAAAAATCTGTAAAAGCTGTCGTAGATATTATTGATTCTCCTCAGCCAGGGAATTTCATTCGAGATTACGATATCCAAAGAACTGATATTGGAAAATATTTAGTTAAAACTTTAGAAAAACCTATGGATTATTCTTACAGTAAGCCTACAGATGCAAGATCATGGGCTTTCGGTGCACCTTTATGGACAGAGCAATTTTTAAAAGATATTCAGTTTTTATTATTTTCAAACACGGTAGGCCCATTATTAGTTAAAGTGTCTTCTGTTGATATCAAAAGTGCAATTTTAAAAAATATGTTAACTTTGGATCCTCAATTGTTAGGAAACTTAAGTGCAGTTTTGAATGATATTGCAATGATAGGATCTGCATATAACTTAACTAATTATTTAGAAAAAATTTCACGCATTACTTATCAGTATGATGGTACAAATCAGTTAGTTAATTTATTGAATGCAAATATCAGTTCAAATGAGCAAGCAAATGCTCGCATTGAGTATCCATTTGCCGGTATTATGCATAATAAATTTGTTATTACTGAAACCGCAAAAGGAGTTAAGTCTGTTTGGACAGGTACCGCAAATATTTCTCAGACGTGTATGGGTAATGAAAATAATGCAAATATGTCCATATTCATAAAAAATGACTTCATCGCGCAAAGTTTTAAGGAAGAGTTTAATGAAATGTTTGATCCTTACATTGATTCAAAAAGACCACAAACATTATTAACTGGAGCTTTCCATTCGAATAAGCGTCCCAATTCAAATCGATTTTTTACTTTTTTAGATCAAACTGAAGTTCGTGTACATTTTTCACCAACAGATGATGCTGAACACAGAGTTTTATTGCCATTAATTTATTCTGCGAAAAAAGGCGATTTATTGAGAATTAGCATGTTTGGAAGTGCTGGATATGAATTCGTACGCGCTTTTCAATCTGCTTTAGCAAGAGGAGTAAATATTAAAATCGCTTTAGATAAATTGTCTGGCATGGGAGCAGAGTCTTGGATTAAAAGTAATGATGCTAATTTGTATCAACCTAATATTTATTCAACTGTTAATTTAGGTGTCTTAGAAATTCGAAAAAATGCTTGGCCAGGATTAAATCATCATAAAACAGCTTCATTGGCTAGATCTACGTCTGATAGCAAAACACGTGGTGAAACCATAGTTATTGGTTCACAAAATTGGTCTAAAAGCGGAAATGATTTGAATGATGAAAATGTTGTGACGATATCAAATAAAATTAAGGAATTAGATGTCATCACTGCATTTAATAAAGAGTTCGATGATAATATATGGAAGTGGAGTTCTATTATCGATCCTATGGATTTAAAAAATTCTAAGTCTTTGACCGGTGAAATGGCAGAGCAGTAAAGGTTTCTTGTATTGATTTTATTGACTAAAGTCCTATATTTGAATTTTGAGCTTTATT
>JAYUJM010000123.1:0-18771 GCA_043765175.1 Pseudobdellovibrionaceae bacterium
ATTTCCTGAGGAATATTCTTTTGTTCATTAGAACGATCACTTATGGCAACGTCAGTCACCATGGGCTGCAACAACGACTCGTCATATTTTACAAGCCAATTTTTATCACGCGTACTGACTAGTTCCCCGACAGCCATAGCTTCACGGATATCCTGTGCCTTATCAGCATCTTTTTTCTGTTTTTGACGAATTTTTTCCTGTTCAAAAAAATCAGATGAAGTTGTTATATCCGCTAAATCCGATTCAATTTTCACTAAATCTTCTTCTCCTTGAGAATAACTAACTGTGTTTACATTTTCTGACATTGAATCAGTTACCATAGATAGCGTAGGCTTTGCTTCTTCTTCAGTGATTCCCTCAGGAAGTAATTCGTCAATTTGTGAAAGAGTGGGAAGCTCTTTCAAACTGCGTAATCCAAAAACTTCTAGAAAGCGACGAGTCGTTCCGTATTGCATTGGTCGCCCTGGTAAATTTTCCGCTTTACCTTCAAAATTACAAAGTCCTTTTTCCATAAGTGCACGAAGCAAATGCCCTGATTCAACCCCACGAATTTGATCAATTTCAGATTTAACAACAGGTTGTTTGTAGGCCACAATAGCTAGCGTCTCCAACGCAGGACCCGATAATTTAAATGGCCGAGCTTTAACAGTCGTTTTCAAAAAATTCATATTATCGATTTTAGTTCTCAGTTGATAACCACCAGTGACTTCTTCCAACGAAATTCCACGGCGACCTCCAGCGTATTCAACAGAAAGATCATCAATAATTTTTTTAACATGTTGGCGTTTAATATTTGTCCCTTTGAAAACTTCGACAATCGAATTCAAACTTGTTGGTCGATCGCTTGCAAATAAAATACTTTCAACAATACTTTCCGCTTGTTCACTTTCAATAAATTGAACATCCATAATTTCTGCAGACTCAAAACCATCAAGCTCTGAACCTTCTAAATTAAGTTGTTCAGTGACTTCAGAAATCAGTTCCATTTCATCAGCAACAGTCACTGCTTCAGGTAAAAATGAATCGCTAATCATTTCTTCTTGAAGAAAAATTTTAGTATCTATACTTACATTTTCAATGATCACTTCTTCAGATACTTTATTTATTTTAGATTTCACGATGAGACCTCATTTATTTCATTTGGTGATTCGTTTAATTCTTCGAGTTCTGCAGCCGCAATTTCTTCATCTGAAGCCATATCTAAAATACTTTCCAAAACGACTTCATCTGACGACTCATTTTGAATGTCATTTGACAATTCAAAATGAGTTTCTGATTCAATTTGTTCAACTTCACTTTCGGATAAGATAGCTTTGCTCATCATTCTTTGCGCTATTGAGTCTGCATCGATGTTGTCATAATTTTCAGCTTTAGAAACAACGTCATCATCAATTATTTTTTTAGTATTGATATAAATTTCACCATAATTTTCAGTTTGATAAACATGTACAAGTTCTAATTTTCCAAGCTCTAAAAGAGACAAAAAGGTAATCAAAACATGTCTTGATTTTTCCTGAAGTGATGAAAATGATTGATTTAATAAATCTGTCATAGAAATCTGCTGTCCTACAATAAGTTTACTTTTCATTTCCATAATTCTGTTAGCAATAGATTGAAGCTTGATATTTACTTTATGAACTCGCTTATACATGCTTTTCATAGTTTTTCGAAATGAGCCTATCAGCGAAAATAAGGCATTGTCCTCAAGTTCTATTTCATCATCTTGAACTTCGATTTTTTCACGAAATCCTCGAGCCCATAAATCACGATTTAATAAGGGCCTTTCGTATAAAGCCTTTGAAGCTTCTTTATACTTTTCGTATTCTAATAATTTTTGAACGAGAACTTTGCGAGGATCTTCAGTTTCAAGGACCTCTCCGTTTTCATCATACTGTGGAAGAAGCATTTTTGATTTTATATGAATTAATGTTGAAGCCATAGCGATAAAATCTCCAGCCATTTCAATATCAAATTCTTTCATCATTTTAATATAATCTAAATACTGCTTTGTAATTTCTACGACATTAATATTAAAAATGTCCATTTCTTCTTTACGAATTAAATAAAGAAGTAAGTCCAAAGGGCCTTCGAATTGTTGCAGCTGTACACGAATACTCATTACAGATTCATCCAATCTTTGATTTGATTTAAATTTTTTCTCGCTTCCGTACGAGCTTTTTTACATCCTGCTTCGATGATTGAATCAAGCGTTTGAGGGTTATTCAACAATTCTTTTTTCTTTTCTCGAGGAATTTTAGTTTTTTCTTCGATGTTTGCACAAAGTTTGGCTTTGCAGTCGCCACAGCCAATTCCTGCCGTTGTACAACCTTGACGAGCCCATTTTAAATCCTCGACGTTAGAATATAATTTATGAAAAGTAAAAACTGTGCAATCATCTGGGTTACCAACATCTTCTCGTCGAAGTCGCTTTGAATCCGTGAGCATTGAATTGATTTTTTTCTTTAAAGTTTTTTCATCTTCAGTCAAAAAAATTGTATTTCCATAGGACTTACTCATTTTTCGGCCATCTAAGCCTGGCAAAAGAGGAGTTTCAGTCAGTAAAGGCTTGGGCTCAGGAATTTTACCTTTATATAAATGATTAAATCTACGAATGATTTCACGTGTAAGCTCTAAATGAGCCACTTGATCTGCTCCGACTGGAACTAAATTACCGTGATATAAAGCAATATCTGCAGCTTGCAACACTGGATAAGCAAAACGTCCTAAATTATGAGTGTCAGAGGCTTTAGCTTCTTCTTCAGCGTCTTTCCAAGTTGGAACTCGCTCAAGCCAACCCATTGGAGTCAAATTCGCAAAGTACATAAATAGCTCGATATGTTCTGGCACCATCGATTGAATAAATACTGTGTTTTTTTCAACATCAATTCCCCAAGCAATCAAATCAGCAAATATGTCTCGATTAAAAATTTTAATTTCTTCAGATTTTTTATAAGACGTAGTTAGTCCATGAAAATCCATAATCCCTAAAAAACAAGTATAGTCCTTTTGAAGATTAAGCCAGTTTTTGACAGCTCCGAAATAATTTCCAACATGCAGCTGGTTCGTTGTTCGAACCCCACTCATGACTTTCATACTATTGAACTTCCGACTCCTACTAAATCCATTAGATTTTTAAAAATAAAAAATACGGGAATTCTTAAAACCCCTAAAGCTCCGGTTATAAGTAAAACCATTAAAACAATAGATGTCAGCTGTTCGTTTTGTTCTAATTTATAATTAATACTTGGTGGTAAAAAACGAGCTAGAACTTTTCCACCGTCAAGTGGATGAAGTGGAATAATGTTAAAAATAGCCAAAAATAAATTAGTTAAAATAAACATTTGCAATAAAGCTGTTATAGTTTGTTGATAGTTAATCAATACAGGAGTGCGAACTAAAAAATACAGCAAAACAGTAGCTACAACTGCAAGAAAAATATTTGAAAGAGGTCCAGCAAGAGCAATCCAAAACATGTCTGTTCTGACGTTTTTTAAATTTCGAGAATCAACGGGAACTGGTTTTGCCCAGCCAAAAAATAATGGAATACTGAAAACGATGGATGCAATCGGTAAAATAAATGTTCCAAATAAATCTGCATGTGCAAATGGATTTAAAGTCAATCTTCCCATTCTTTCAGCGGTATTATCACCACGCCACTTCGCAACTAAACCATGGGCAAACTCGTGAAAACACAATGCAAACAAAAATGGAACAAAAAACAATCCTAATTTTCCACCTATTGAGACTAAATCCATATTCATCATCCTTAATTAAAAACGTTACCTTTTTATGGTCTGCAAAACCTCGACTCTTGTCGAGAAAAACCTTTGAACTGCTAACTGTTTATTCAATGCAATTAACACTCAGTGTCTGCTTCATTATGAATGATCAACTACTTGAACAATTTTCAGCTTGGATTTAGATTAACACTTTAACACAAAATTGCAAAAACTGAGGAGAGTTATGTCTACTGAACTTACAAATACCCGCCCTGCTTTAACTATGTGGTCTGATGATGAAATTGCATTTCGCGATGCTGTCAGAAGTTTCGCAGAGGCAGAAATTAAGCCCCATGTCACTGAAATGGATGAAAAAGCACAAATGAAACCTGAACTGGTTTCAAAATTATTTGAAATGGGACTTATGGGCATTGAAACTCCTGAAAAATTTGGGGGCGCCGGATCTTCCTTCACAATGGCTTGTATTGCGATTGAAGAATTAGCTCGAATTGATGCTTCAATTTCAGTTCTATGTGACGTTCAAAATACTCTTGTTACAAATGCTATCATTCGATATGGATCTGCTGGCATACAAGAAAAATATTTACCAAAACTTGCAAAAGATTGGGTTGGTGCTTATTGCTTATCTGAATCCTCGTCAGGATCAGATGCTTTTGCTTTAAAATGTCGAGCTGAGCTCGTGCCAGGAACAAGTGCAGAAAAAAAAGACGGCAAATGGGTTTTAAATGGAAATAAGCTTTGGATTACCAATGGAAAAGAAGCTAATTTCTTTTTAGTATTTGCTAATATGGATCCTTCAAATGGCTACAAAGGAATCTCGGCCTTTATCGTTGAGAAAAGTTTTAAAGGTTTCACTGTGGGTAAAAAAGAAGATAAACTCGGTATTCGAGCAAGTTCTACGTGTGAACTGATGTTTGAAAACTGTGAAGTTCCTGAAAGCAATATTTTGGGAGAAATCGGAAAAGGCTACAAAATTGCCATTGAGACCCTTAATGAAGGTCGAATAGGAATTGGTGCACAAATGGTTGGTATTGCTCAAGGTGCTTACGATGCCACGTTGAATTATATTAAAACGCGTGAACAATTCGGTAAGGCTATTGGTCAATTTCAAGGCGTACAATTTCAATTAGCTCAAATGCGAATTGAATTAGAAGCCTCACGATTAATGGTTTTCAATGCGGCTCGCTTAAAAGATGCAGGCCAAGACTTTATCCAGGCTGCAGCCATGGCTAAATACTATTCTTCAAAAGTGGCAGAAAAAGTAAGCTCTATGGCCATAGATTTATTTGGTGGGAATGGTTTTACAAAAGAGTATCCGGTTGAAAAATTTTGGCGTGATGCTAAAATCGGACAAATCTATGAGGGTACTTCAAATATGCAGTTACAAACTATTGCAAAAATGGAAATGGATAAAAACTAATTGAAGAAAAATGAAACTGTCGTTATTTCAGGTGCAAGTTCAGGCATAGGACAAGCGACAGCTTTGATTTTTGCTAAAAATGGATTTGATTTAATTCTTTTAGGAAGAAATGTAGAAAATCTTCAAAAAACAGAAGCCTTATGTTTCAAGGAAAATTCTCAATCAAATTTGCAAACGTATGCCTGCGACATTTATGATGTTAATGCAAATGATTTACAGTCTAAATCAAATCAAACATCAAAAATCACTGCACTTGTAAACAATGCAGGGATATATCATCAACAACCATTTGAATCGACTCAAATTGAAACTTGGATTCGGTTATTTCAAACTAATTTATTGGGTTCAATCAAACTTACTCAATTACTTTGGCCTGAATTTATAAAAAATAAATGTGGCTCTATAATTAATGTTTCTTCAACTTTAGGTCTAAAACCAATTGCCAACACGTCAGCCTACTCTGCATTAAAAAGCGCAATGATCAATTGGACTGAGTCTTTAGCTATTGAGGGCGGTCGACATAACATTCGGGCTAATTGCATTTGTCCCGGCATCATTGATACTCCAATACATTCTTTTCATTCTTTTTCTGATCATGAAAAAACAGTAAAAGTAGAAAAAAATTTATTGAACATTCAGCTTTTAAAAAATCTGGGCAAACCACAAGATGTGGCCGAAGCCATTTATTTTTTAGCGACTGAGGCTTCAAGATTTACAACTGGCAGCATTTTAAATGTCGACGGCGGGATTAATCTTAAATGAGCGACAACAAAAATGAAAAATTAAAAATTCGACTTTCTAAATTAATGTCAGAAAAAGGAATCGCATCTAGACGTGAAGCTGATAATTTAATTTCTCAGGGTCAAGTGTATGTGAATGGAACTTTAATCACTGAGCTTGGCACTAAAGTTTTCCCTAGTGACACCGTGACATTGGGATCAGTCGCGTTACAGCATCAAAAAGACTTGATCACAATTATTGTTAATAAACCCATTGGCTATGTTTCAGGCCAGCCTGAGCCAGGCTATGACCCAGCCATCAGATTGATTCAGCCAGAAAATCAATTTGTTGGAGTTGAAAATATTAAAACAAAATACCAAGCTTTAAAAATGGGTGACTTAAAAAATATTGCTGTCACTGGCAGGCTTGATATCGATTCTCAAGGTTTATTGATTTTTACACAAGATGGGCGATTAGCTAAAAAAATTATAGGCGAAGATTCTGAAATCGAAAAAGAATATTTAGTTCGCGTTAAATATCTAAACCAAACCTCGCCTGAAAAAATTTTTCCTCCAGAAAAATTAGCTCTTTTAAATTATGGCTTAAGTATCGATGGTGAAAAATTAAAAAGAGCTGTTGTCGAATGGATTAATGAAGATCAATTAAAATTTATTCTTCGCCAAGGCAAAAAACGACAAATTAGACAAATGTGTGAACAAGTGGGACTGTATGTAACTGGCTTAAAACGTGTTCGCGTAGGTCAACTTAAACTTGGAAAATTACCCGAGGGTCAATGGCGCTTTCTTGACCCTTCTGAAATAATTTAGTTCACTAATTATCGATATTATTTTTCAATAAATCTGCTAAATTATACATATCTCCGTAGTCATCAAAATATCTATCTAAATGCATATCAACTAAAACACTTACAGGAATATTATTTATATAGCTTTTATATTTTTCGAACTGTAGATTAATTAACTCATCTTGGTTACTTTTTATAACTACAATGCTATCACCAGGTTGATTAATTGTTACATTCGAAATCAAAGCCCTATTGTTTTTTGTCGCCATCAATGCGGCATAGATTAAATTAAAAAAATTATTTTTCAAAAGTTTATTATTTTTAAACAAGTTCATTAAGTCTTTTTGATCAAAACCATTAAAATTACTTTTATTGAGCGAAATGGCTTTAAACATGGCCTCAAAAGTATTTCTTTTCTTTTCTAGAGATAATCGAGTTTTGTCGTTTTGTAAAAAATTATTTAAAGTACTGTTTATGCTTTCTGCAATATTATTGTTTCTTTCATCTAATGAAATTTGTTTTAAATCAATAAACTGATATGACTTCAATGACATTCTATCACTAGTAATTTCGGATATTGCTTTTTTTGAAACACAAATTATCTATTTTTAGTAGTAAGTAAATGCATAATAATATTAAGGTCGCTTTATCGAGATGGATTCAACCACGGGCATAAAAGTAGTATTATCAGTACTCAATGTTGCTTGATACTGAAAATAAGGCCTTGAAGGCAAACCTAGCGATGAAAATGAAGTAAAAGTCATTAGTGGATATGTACTAAAAACATTCGGATGAGGGGGAATAGATGCTGGAGAAAAGTTATTATTAGCTTCTGAAAAATAAGTTAAATTAGATCCATCTGGGCCTTTCCAGGTGGCCACATCAGAACAATCTGAAAGCCCACAAGTTTTTATTTGAAATTTAATATTATTACCACTGCGCTGATAAAGTTGTTGAATTTCAGTAGTAGACAAAGTTCTTGTCCAAACTGCAACTTCATCTAAAGAACCGCTAAAAAAATTCGAAGTAGGAACACTTGTCCAAGCAGCTAAATTATCATAACCGATGCGAAAATAACCCGCATAGGCTTGCGCAGTAGTTGTTGCAGCATCAGCAGCAACCTGAGATCCATTGATAAAAAGCTTCATGCCTGCAGTTGATGATAGTGATGCTACTGCATGATGCCAGTTTCCATCTCTATAAGTTGAAGCTGAGTTAATTGTTCTGACAGCACTAGGATAAACTCCAAAATAAATTTGACCACTGTTATTCATATAAATATGCCGATCATAACTGGCACTTGAGCCAGTTTGTGAGTTACCATATCCGATAAGTTTACCGCCGCTACTGGTTGTTGTTTTGAACCAAACAGACAAAGTAAAATTTGTAGGACCTGGGCTTGTAAATAAATTAGTTGTGGAAACATGGCCATTCGTTCCGTTTGGTGTAATAGCATAACCAAGCTTTGCAGATGTAACTCCAGTTGTAACTGTGCCTTGCTTATTTCCAGTATTGGAATTTCCAGAAGCATCTGCAAATGTAGTCGCTGCTGCAGATTCATTAAATTTCCAGTAGCCAACTAAATTAGTCATTAAAGCAGTCGTTGTAAAAATTCCAGAATAATTAGCCACTGTTTCAGCAGCCGTTGGAATTTCTTTGCCGTAAGGAAGCGCTGTTTTCCATTCTAAGCTTGTCCAGTCACCACCGCAGCCTTTAAAAATATCAATAACAGGAGATGTATACGTTCCTGTTGTATTTCCTGTGCTCAACACAACAGTATTTCCAGAAATATTCGTATTAGAATAAGTTCCTAAATTAAAATTTACGGCTGTATTGACTATGGAAAAGGATGCCGATTGACACTTCCATGAAGAAAATGGAATAAAAACTTGGGCGTTTGCTTGAAAGTAAAAAAAGGAACACAGAATATACTTCACTGATCTATCTCACAAGACGCAATGAGAACTGTCAAATACTACGATATATTATTTCCCATTTGATTCAACCTCAGCTTCTGCAAATACTGAATTTCATTTTCATCAAAACCAGCTTGTTTACGCAAATGTAAACTTAAAGGCTCAAGGCGCTTCGGTAAAATATTTAATAAATTATTCATTCGAATTGAATAGTCTTTTTCAGGATCAATTTTTTCTAACGAGCAAATTTTTCGATACCAATCTGATCCAAATAAAACATGACCGACTTCATCAGTCGTAATTTTGTGAACGGCAGCTTTCACTGTTGGACAATCTAATAACATCAATCGACGAAAAAGCGTATCCCCTGCATCTAGACCACTGCCTTCTAAATAACGATGGACTATCAGTATTCGATCTAATAAAGAATCCTGTGGGCTAGTTGTTCGCCAAAGGCTTAAATGAATCGGCCAGTCTCCCCACTGATGTCCTAGTTTATCGATTTCATGCAAACACATTTCTAGATGTTCAGATTCAGAAAGAGTTATATTTAAAAGGTGTTCTTTAAATTCATCAGGAGTATTTTCATTAAGCTCTGTCAATGTGCGAAGCCCTAGCTCCATAGCTTGAAGTTCTATATTAGCTAAATCGTGCAACATCCTGGCTTGACCTGCTTTTGTTGAAAAGCCTGGCTTCTTAGGATGATATTTTGGATGAAGTATTTCAATGTCACGACCAGGTAAATAATCACTTGATAGTTTTAAATCTTTAGTCTGGATAAGATCAGACTGAGTGCTTTGTTTAATGAGTCTTAATTTCTCAAAAACAGAGGGTTCATTGAGAATCTGGAGCGATAAAGATTTGAAATTAGAATGATTGACAACTTCCATAGAAACTAGACAACTCCAAAAAAAATGAATAAAATATACTTTTAATTATCTACAAATGAAAGGACGACATCAATGGGAAAAGGTTGGAAAGCAGCAGGAAAATCAGAAAATGCTCAAAAAAAAGGGGCTATGTTTACTAAACTAGCTCGAGAAATCTCGGTGGCTAGCAAAACTGGCGGACATGATCCTGATATGAATGCCCGTCTTCGTATGGCGATCGATGCTGCGAAGAAAGCCTCTTGTCCAAACGACACAATTGATCGTGCCATTAAAAAAGGTGCAGGCCTTTTAGATGACGGAAAAATTATTGAAGAACTCACATATGAAGGTTACGGCCCTCATGGCGTTGGCGTCATTGTCGAGTGCCAAACAGACAACAAACACAGAACTGCCCCGGAAATACGAAGTGTTTTTAAAAAACACAATGGAAATCTTGGAGAATCTGGCAGTGTGGCATGGATGTTTAATCGCGTCGGAGCTATCGAAGCAAATAAAACTGGAACATTTGATATCGATGAAGAAGCTATTGAAGCAGGTGCCGATGACGTTCAAAAAAATGATGATGGCACTTTTGAATTTATGACTACATTTGAAAATATAGATTTATTAAGAACGAATTTACAAAAGCGTGGTTGGAATGTAACTTCAGCAGATTCTTCTTATAAGGCAACAAACATAACTGAATTAACTTCTGAACAACAAGCAGAAGTTGAAGAGTTTTTGAATGCGGTAGATGACTTAGATGATACTCATAAGGTCTATGCCACTGTTTAATTGTCTACGCAGGACTGGCGAATAAAAAAAAGACCATGAAATGGTCCTTTTTTAACTTAAAATAATTTATTTAAAAATTACTTGTTCATTTTCTTTTTTAATTCTTCAGCAGCATTTGAAGCAGCTTTTTTAGCATTATCTGTAGCTTTATTTGCTGCAGATCCAACTGCTTCTTTAGTGTTTGCTACTGCAGTCTTAGCTGAATCTTTTGCAGCTTCAACAGTTTTAGTAGCAGCATCTTTAGCTTCGTTAACTGCAGTTTTAGCAGCATCTTTTACTTCAGCAGTTGCAGTAGCAGCAGCGTCTTTAACTTCTGTAGCAGCAGTAGTTGCAGCATCTTTAACTTCTGTAGTTGCAGTTGCAGCAGCATCTTTTACTTCTGTTACAGCAGTTGCAGCAGCATCAGTTACTGTGTTTGTGATTTCTTCTTTTTTAGTACAAGAAAATACTGTTAATGCGACCAATACGATAATAATTTGTTTCATGTGAGCTCCTTTATAAGCTGTTATTGTTTTCTATATTCACTTTAAAAATAAGTGCTAAATATTTACCGAGATTTCATTTAAAATTCAAGCTTTCAGTGAATAATGTTATTTTCTTCAGCTTTTTTAGCATTTTTTTATAAATGAGCCTTATTTCATACACTTATTATAAAATAACTTAATATGAATTAGTTATTTTAGTACGTGACGTGGCAATTTTTTTAGAATAGTTTAATTAAACAAATCTGTCGCGGGGTGGAGCAGCCCGGTAGCTCGTCGGGCTCATAACCCGAAGGTCGTAGGTTCAAATCCTGCCCCCGCAACCAATTTTTTCTTCGACAGATGCGATTTCAAATTTAGTTGCTGCATTAAAAATTACAAATCCAACGGAATTAGAGCGCGATAGAACTATTTAAAGATTTGAGTATAGTTACAAAATTATATGGAAACTAACTCAGCGAATTCTTAAAGAAAACGAAATTACTGCAGAAGCGCCCAAATCAGTATTTAAAGAGCTCGGTCGTCTTATTTGGATAAATAACGTTGAAGATTGTATTGAATTTCAAAAATCAAGAAATTTAACAAGCCATGGGTATGGAAAAAAGCTAACTGAAAAAAGCTACGAATTTTCAAAATATTTCTTCCTCTGGCAGTGAATTTACTTAAAATACTTGACCAAAAAAACAAATGAATAAAAACTTCGGACTCAATGATTTACAATTAAAAATTATTAAATCAATTCTAGATTCTTTTTTAAAGCCCTATAAAAACATCAATATTTTTGTTTTCGGCTCAAGATCCCTTGGGACTGAAAAAAAATACTCAGATATTGATTTATGGATTGATTCAAGCCCAATCTTAACTGTAAAGCAAATCGCTCAGCTGAGTGAAATTTTTGAGGAATCTGATTTGTCTATTCACGTCGATATTATTTCAGACAAAACATGTTTTGAATCTTATCGCAATCGAATTCTTAAAGAACGAGTTTTATGGGATTCTGTGTTTACCATAGCTTAAACTACAAAAAATTTATTTATACTTTTTATTTAATTTCTGAATTCAAAGAGTTCAAAAAATTGGCTTGAATAAGACGTATTTCAATTGCGAGATCCAAATTCTTTTGATTTAATAAAAAATCAGGAGACTTCTATGTTACAAACAAATCACATTGAGAATGCACCAAACTTGGCTTGGTTAATCCAAAAATCATCTGAGCTTTACGCTGATAAAATAGCTATGACTTTGGTCTTAGGAAATGGCATGAACGGAAGCTTCAGTTTTTCAAAACTCAATGAACTTTCAGATCAGTTTGCAGTTTATTTAAAAGAAGAACTTAAGCTAGAAACAGGCACATCGGTGGCGATTCAGATGCCAAATTGTTTATCATACCCCGTTGCAGCTATTGGCGTTCTCAAAGCAGGGCTCATCTTAGTTAGTATCAATCCCCTTTACACAGTATCTGAGATGACTCATCAACTCAACGATTCAGAATCTAAAGTATTAATAACAGTTGATATTCTTAAAGATAAAGCGACAACAATCTTAAAAAAGACTGGAGTGAAAAAAGTTTTAGTGGCAAAGGTTCCAGAATTTCTTCCTGTTTTGCCAAAAACTATTTCTCAAATCGTTATTAAATATTGGAACAAACAAATACCTGAATCGGAGGGTCCGTATGAGAATTTTTTGCTTTCATTAAAAATAGGCCAAACGCTGAAGAAAGAAAAACAAATTAAAATCGAAAAATATACAGAAAAAATAAATCTGAGTTCGATTGCAATTTTACAATACACTGGCGGAACAACCGGAGTTTCTAAGGGTGCAGCTTTAACCCACGGAAATCTGTTGTCAAATATGAACCAATTACTTCCTATGCTTAATCAAAGATTAGATAACGGCAGTGAAGTCATATTAACAGCTCTTCCATTGTACCATATTTTTGCTTTTACTTTGAATTTTTTATGTTTTCATTCAATCGGTGCACGAAATATTTTAATTCCCAATCCAAGACCTATCAATAATTTACAACGAGCCATAGAAAATTATTCCATTTCTGTTTTTGCTGGAGTGAATACGCTTTATAATGCTTTAAATAATGAAGATTGGTTTTGCGAAACTCCACCGCAAAATCTTAAAATGGCAGTCGCCGGTGGCATGTCACTTCATAGCCAAGTTGCTGATCAATTTAAAAAAATAACAGGAGTTCCAATCATAGAAGGATACGGACTAACAGAAACTAGTCCAGTTATTTCATTTAATCCTTTTGAAAATCCAAAGCCTAATAGCATTGGACTACCTTTGCCAAATACAAAAATAAAACTAGTTAACGATCTTGGCGAAGAAGTTGCTTTGGGTGATCCTGGCGAATTGATTGTAAAAGGGCCTCAAGTAATGATGGGGTACTGGAAAAATACAAATGAAACTTCTAAAGCCATCAAAGATGGCTGGTTTTACACAGGAGACATTGCCTCTGTAGATAGTGATGGATACTACAAAATAGTCGATCGAAAAAAAGATATGATTATTGTTAGTGGCTTCAATGTTTACCCAAACGAAGTGGAAGATATTTTGACTCGGCATTCAGATATCTTAGAGGCCGCTATCATTGGAATACCTGATAACCAAACAGGCGAAGCTGTTCAAGCTTTTATAGTTTCAAAATCTGGTCAAAAAATAAATTCAGATGAACTTAAGATTCATTGTAAAAAATCACTGGTTAATTATAAAATTCCCAAAAACTTTGAATTTCGTACTAGTCTGCCGAAATCCCCTGTAGGAAAAATATTGCGAAAAGATCTGCGTCTTCAAAATAATCAATCCCAAACGGAGAACGTATGATTTCTGATTTTGAAAAAAAACTTCTTGGAATTATGATGATAGTTATCATGTTTGGAATGGGTAGCGGCCTAACATGGCGAGATTTTTTGCGCGCCTTAAAAAAACCTCAAGGCTTGATTATTGGTATTGTTTCTCAGTTCGGATTAATGCCTTTGATTGCTTATACTCTTGGAGTGACTTTAGGTCTATCAATAGAAGCCTCTTTAGGTTTACTTTTAATGGGTTGTGTTCCAGGCGGAACCACATCAAATATTTTTACTTATTTCTCCAAAGGTGATCTTGCTTTATCAATTATGATGACAGTGGCTTCAACACTTGTTGCGATTGTAGCTACTCCAGCTTTACTCTATTTTTATGGCTCAAAAATAATGAATCAAGAATTACAAATTCCTGTTCAGGACATATCATTGACTCTTTTTGTTTTACTAGTTCCCGTAATTTTAGGAATGTTGGTCAGAAAATGGAATGCAAATATTGGGGCCGTGTGTGAATTTTTTGGTGGCGTATTAGGAATATTTGTCATTTTATTTCTAATAATTACTTGGATTCCACGTAATTCAAGTTTGCTTGGAACCACTCCATTTAATATCTACGCAGCCAGTATTTGCTTAGGCTTATTCGGATTTACTTTGGGAATGTTGTTTGCAAAAATCTTAAAACAGTCAAATCGAAAAGCAATGACAATTAGTTTGGAAACTGGAATCCAAAATGGACCGTTGGCTATCGCTATAGTCATTTTTAGCTTTCCAAAAGAAATTCAAGAATCTGTTATGTTAATACCTGTTTTGTATTCTCTATTTATCGTTATTACATCTGCTTTACTCAGCTTGTTTTATCGTCGCTGGATAACTAAAGAAGACAGTGCAAAAATAAACAATGCATTACTTTAAATCTGGTTTATAATAACCAAAAATAGTAATCATAAAAATAAACTAAAAAAAGGAATTTTATGTCTGACGATATGAAAGCTGAACTAGAGAGACTCAGAGCCGAAAATGAAGCCCTTAAAAATAAAAAATCAGGAAGCGGCACACTTTCAATGAAAGTTAGTGAAAAAGGTGCCCTATCTGTTTACGGAATGGGAAGATTTCCTGTAACTCTTTATAAAGAGCAATGGTTAAAACTTCTTGGTATCACAGAAGAACTTAAACAATTTATTTCTGATAACGAAAGCCGGCTTAAGGCTAAGGAATAAAAAGAAAAAATATTAACTAGTTATTTATTTTTCCAATTTTAAAGGAAGTGAATATAAAGCTTCACTACCTTTTCGACCTTCACGAGTAGCAAGCACTATCAACTGCCCCGTATCTTTTAAATTAATGGATTCTAAAAATGCACATTCAAAATATTTTTTGATGACTTTACAAGTAGCTCTATAATCTTTGCCTGTTTTCAACGTAACTTCCATACTGGATCGCTTTACAGACGGATTTTTCCAATCGATATCGAGTAAATATATTTTAATCTTATTTTTTGAAATCGGAACGACTTCAATGTGAAAAGCTCCTGGCATACGAACAAATCCCTGATGAGGACCAGATTTATCTTCGCCATGAGAATAAGCATTAAATGCAAGAAAAAATACAAAAAGAAATTTTAATAGTTGATTCATACCCTTATTTGAACTCCCGTTTGGTTTTCTGACAACAAAAAAATCGAGTTTGACGACCCTGTATTTTTTTAGTTAGTTTAACCTTATGAAAGTTTCAAGAGTTTTACACGCAGGTACTATTTTTGAAGATAACAATCACAGTATTATTTTTGACCCTATTTTTGAAAACCCTTTTAGCAAAAATTGCTTTGCTTTTCCTGAAATTCAATTTGATATAGAGAAGATTAAAAAAATTAAATTTTCTGCTGTTTTTATTTCACACTATCACGATGATCACTGTTCATTTGAAAGTCTAAACCTAATTGATAAAAATACCCCTATTTATATATTTTGCATTCATCAGGAAATGATCAATTTGATCCAAAAACTAGGCTTCAAATCTGTCTATTCGATTCAACTTAATCAGATTTATCACATAGGATTATTTAAAATAATACCCAGAAAAGCGTTAGATTTTGATGTCGATTCAATCTTTCATATTCAATATCAAAATATAAACGTTTTAAATGTTGTCGATTCATGGATCGATGACGAGACTTTAGATTTACTCAATCAAACAACATCGTGGGATTTAATTTTTTGGCCATTTCAGACTATGCGTGAGTTAGAAGTGCTAGCTCCGACAATTCAGCCAAACCTTGCCCCTGAAATTCCTCACGAATGGATCAATCAACTTAAAATTTTAAAGCCTAAAAATTTAGTTCCTAGCTCATGTCAGTTCAAATTTGAATCTTGGTCATGGTATAATAAAATATTTTTTCCCATTTCATATAATTTTTTTAATCAAACAGTTAAAGATCATATTCCAAATACTCATATTTTTCGTTTAGATCCCGGTGATTCTATACAGATTTCAGAACACACAGTTGAAAAGTCTAATTCAATCGACTGGATTAAAAAAAATCAACCTAATGATGAAATCGATTACATTTTTAATCCTGAAACCTTACCGATTGATTTGAGTAAACTAGCTCAATACTTTGAAAAATTAAATCCTACTGAATTAGTTCAAGTCGAAAATTATTGTAAAAATAAAATTATCAAAAAATACAAAGCATTACAAAACGATGACTTAATTTATTTTCAAAATCAAAAAAGATGGCAGTTAATTATTTATTACCAAGATGGAAATTGCCGAATCTATAATTATATTGTTTCTCATTTTTCGCTAAAACTAGAAACTGCAACTATACATACTTTTGATTGGAAAACTGAAATTTGCGCAACAAAACTTTATAATGCACTCTTCGAAGGGGAATCTCTGACTTCGCTTTATATTCGAATAAATCATAACCTTAAAATTACTGATGAAGATATTGATATTATGGAAGACCCCCTCATTCGATGTTTATATACAAATAATTTTGGATCCTATCAAAAAGCACAGATAAAAAAAATATTAAAATTATCAAACCTTAAAGCAAGCCACTAGTCGTTTATTTTTCTCTAAAAGCTCAGGATATGATTTCAAACAATCCTCAGTGGCTAATGAACAACGTTTGTGAAAATGACAGCCTGTTGGTGGATTTACTGGCGATGGTAATTCAAGAGCAGATTGAACACTCACTGAATACTCTTGATCCTTGAAGTCTTTTTTAAATCCAGGACGACTGGCTAATAGAAGCTTTGTATAGGGATGTTGTGGAGATTCGAAAATTTGGTCTCGTGTTCCAATTTCTACGATTTTTCCTAAATACATGACAAGTACACGATCTGCTATATGACGAACAACACTTAAATCATGTGATATAAATAACAGACTCAGTTTCAATTCATCTTGCAGCTCAAGAAGTAAATTAATAACTTGAGCCTGAATTGAAACATCAAGTGCAGAGACAGGTTCGTCACAAATTAAAACTTTAGGTCTTAACATGAGTGCTCGAGCTATTCCGATACGCTGACGTTGACCACCACTAAACATATGTGGGTATCGATCACCCATTTCAGGTCGAAGTCCTACTTTAATCATCATTTCTAAAGCTTTTTCTTTAGCTTCTCTAACACTGACTTTTTGATTCACCACTAAGGGTTCAGAAATAATCTGCCACGCTCTTCGCCTTGGATTAATAGAGCTATAGGGATCTTGAAAGACCATTTGAATTTTTTTATAAAAATCACTTAAAAATATTTCCTCAATATTTAGAGAATCAAACTGAATTGAGCCTTCAGATTTTTTTTCTATTTGCATTAAAGTTTTTGCCAATGTTGATTTTCCACAACCGGATTCTCCAACAATGGCTAACGTTTCCTGGGTTTTTAGTTGAAATGAAATTCCATCAAGAGCTTTTAAAATTTTTGCAGGCTGAAATATTTTTTTTAAAACAAAATGTTTTTTCAAATTTTTAATATTTAAAACGACATTCATAAAATTTCACCAATTGGAAAAAAACATCGAAACTGATGTTGATTGACCATTTCTGTAATTATTGGTTTTTCAGCAAAGCATCGTTCACTTGCTTTTTGACAACGAGGGCTAAATTGACATCCGATTGGACGCTGAGAAAGATCGGGAACAAGTCCCTGAATAGAAGGAAGTTTTGCGCGAAATGCATTTTTTTGATGTCGACTCGGTAAACAATTTAAAAGAGCCGCTGTGTAAGGATGCTTTGGATGAGTTATAACTTCTTCTGTACGTCCTGCTTCGACGATTTCTCCAGCGTACATGACACAAATTCGATCCGTCATTTCAGCAACAACGCCAATATCATGAGTAATTAAAATTAATGACATTTTTTTTTCAAATTGTAAATTTCGAATCAAATCTAAAATTTGAGACTGAATAGTCACATCTAAAGCAGTCGTGGGTTCGTCCGCTATCAGCAATTGCGGTTGACAAGAAATGGCGATGGCTATCATGACTCGTTGACACATTCCTCCTGAAAGTTGATAAGCATAACTATCAAGACATCTTTGTGGATCAGGAATCCCCACTGATTTTAAAAGATCAATGGCTTTATTTTTTAATTCTTCTTTTGTTCCACCAAAATGTGTCTTTAATGTTTCAATAATTTGAAAACCTACAGTAAAGCTTGGATTTAAACTTGTCATTGGATCTTGAAAAATCATAGCCATTTTAAGACCACGTAATTTTCTAAGTTCTTCGTCATTTAAGTCAGTCAAATTAATATTTTGAAATTTTAATGCTTGAGATGTTATTTTAGCATTTGCAGGAAGTAATCCCATAATAGCTAAACTTGTTAAACTTTTACCGCTACCCGATTCACCAACAATTCCTAATGTTTCGCCTTCGTTTAAATTTAAATTTAAATTTTGAACTGGCTCGACAAAACCGCGCAGTGTTTCAAATCCAATGTTTAAATTTTTAATCTCAAGTAATTGAGTCATTCGTAGTAACCTCTATTTTTTTAAACGGGGGTCAAAAGCATCCCGCAAACCATCACCGAAAACATTAAACGACAGAACAACTATTAATATACAAAGACCAGGCATTGTGACTAAAAAAGGATTACTTTCAATATATTGACGAGAATCGGCAAGAATAGTTCCCCACTCTGCTGTTGGAGCCTGCGCTCCAAGACCTAAAAAACCTAGGGCTGCTGCATTTAAAATTCCGAGA
>JAYUJM010000124.1:0-79521 GCA_043765175.1 Pseudobdellovibrionaceae bacterium
GTAGGAACTCCAGTATTTGACGGAGCCAGTGAAGCCGACGTTCGTGGTTTGTTAAAGAAAGCTCAATTAGCTTCGACGCAATCAATCCTATTTGATGGACGTACCGGCGAGCCTTTTGCGAATCAAGTAACGGTTGGTATTATGTACATGTTGAAACTTCATCATTTAGTTGAAGAAAAGATTCATGCACGTTCAATTGGACCTTATTCTTTAGTTTCTCAGCAGCCATTGGGCGGTAAAGCTCAATTCGGTGGTCAGCGTCTTGGAGAAATGGAAGTTTGGGCCATCGAGGCTTACGGTGCTGCTTATTCTTTGCAGGAATTTTTAACTGTGAAATCAGATGACGTGGCCGGCAGAACAAGAATGTATGAAAGTATAGTTCGTGGTGAAAATATTTTAGAACCAGGATTACCAGAATCATTCAATGTTTTGATTAAAGAATTACAATCATTAGCGTTGAATATTGAATTGGTCGAATCGGATATTTTAACTGATAAGCCTGAAGAGTTATCAGATATGCCGTCTGACTCAAGCGATGTTCTTCAACACTAAATATTAGGAAGCAGGAGTTTTATAATGAGAGATTTATTAAATTTTTTCGATAAGCCAAAAGATCCACTTTCGTTTGACGCTGTTCGTATTTCTTTGGCCTCGCCAGAGATGATTCGTGACTGGTCATTCGGAGAAGTTAAAAAACCAGAAACGATTAACTACCGAACATTTAAACCAGAACGTGAGGGTTTGTTTTGTGCTAAAATTTTTGGACCAATAAAAGATTATGAATGTCTTTGTGGTAAATACAAAAGAATGAAGTATCGTGGAGTGATCTGCGAAAAATGTGGTGTTGAGGTTACTCAAACTAAAGTTCGACGCGAACGCTTAGGCCATATTGAACTAGCTTCGCCAGTGGCTCACATTTGGTTTTTAAGATCACTTCCTTCGCGAATTGGTAACTTACTTAATCTTTCTTTGAAAGATGTTGAGAAAGTACTTTATTGCGAGTCTTATTTAGTTGTTGATCCTATGGAGACAACTTTAGAAGAAGGAACAGTTTTATCTGAAGAGGCTTATCAACAAGCTCTTAATGAATTTGGACCAAATTTTAAAGCCGGAATGGGCGGAGAATATGTTCGTGAATTATTAAGAAAAATTGATAATGAATATTTATCAAGAAAATTACGAATTGAATTGAAAGAAACTAAATCTGAAGCGGGAATTAAAAAAATTACTAAGCGTTTAAAAGTTGTAGAAGCTTTTAAAGGTTCTGATAATAAGCCTGAATGGATGATGTTAGATGTTCTTCCAGTTTTGCCACCGGATTTGCGTCCTTTAGTTCCATTGGATGGCGGTCGTTTTGCCACGTCTGATTTAAATGATTTATATCGTCGAGTCATTAATCGAAATAATCGTTTAAAGCGGTTACAAGAATTAAATGCGCCTGATATTATTATTCGAAATGAAAAGCGAATGTTGCAAGAAGCAGTAGATGCTTTGCTAGATAACGGTCGTCGTGGAAAAACATTTACTGGTCCAAATAAGCGTCCGCTAAAATCTTTAAGTGATATGCTTAAGGGTAAGCAAGGCCGATTCCGTCAAAATTTACTTGGTAAGCGAGTAGATTATTCTGGTCGTTCGGTTATTACTGTTGGTCCTACGTTAAAATTACATCAGTGTGGTCTTCCTAAGAAAATGGCTTTAGAATTATTTAAGCCCTTTGTTTACAACAAATTAGAAGAAAAAGGTTTAGCAACTACAATTAAACAAGCTAAACGTTTAGTTGATCAAGAAACAGTTGAAGTTTGGGATATCCTTGCTGAAGTTGTTAAAGAGCATCCGGTTTTATTAAATCGTGCCCCGACTCTTCATAGATTGGGTATTCAAGCTTTCGAGCCTGTTTTGCATGAGGGAAAAGCGATTCAATTACATCCGTTAGTTTGTACGGCATTCAATGCTGACTTTGACGGAGATCAAATGGCAGTGCACGTTCCTCTTTCTGTTGAAGCACAAGTTGAAGCGCGTGTATTAATGATGTCGACAAATAATATTTTATCACCTGCTAATGGAAAACCAATTATCAATCCATCTCAGGACGTTGTCTTGGGCTTGTATTGGATGACGCGTATTCGTCCTGGCGCTAAAGGCACTGGGAAAACTTATGCTTCAGTTCAAGAAGCTTTGTATGCTTATGAAACTGGAGTCGTTGATTTACAGTCTGCTTGTAAAGTTAAGATTAAAGGAAAAGTTGAAGAAACTTCAGTAGGACGCTCAATTCTTTCAGACGCAGTTCCTAAAGAAGTTCCTTTTTCTTCGATTAATACAACCATGAGTAAGAAATCAATCGCGGTATTGATTGATACCACATTTCGTTTAGCTGGAGCAAAAGCCACTTGTATTTTAGCAGATAAAATTATGCAACTTGGATTTAAATATTCAACAACTGCAGGTTTATCAATTTCTGTTGATGATATGATTATCCCAGAATCAAAATCAAAAATGATTGCTGATGCTGAATTGCAAGTTGAAGAAATTCAACAGCAGTACGATGAAGGTTTAATCACAGACGGTGAGCGCTACAATAAAGTTGTGGATATTTGGGCGCAAACTTCTGACAAAGTTGCTAAAGAAATGATGGGTCAGATCGAAAGACAAAAATTTATTGTCGACGGTAAAGAACTTATTGGTCCTTCATTTAATCCCATTTACATTATGGCCGACTCTGGAGCCCGAGGTTCATTCAATCAGCTCAGACAATTAGGAGCTATGCGTGGTCTAATGGCTAAGCCATCTGGCGAAATTATCGAAACTCCGATCAAGGCTAATTTCCGCGAAGGCTTAACAGTTCTTCAATACTTTATTTCAACACACGGAGCTCGCAAGGGCTTGGCTGATACGGCTTTGAAAACAGCGAACTCTGGATATTTAACACGTCGATTAGTAGATGTGGCTCAAGATGTTGTTGTTTCTGAATTAGATTGCGGAACTAAAGATGGATTAGAAATTACACCAATTTACGAAGCCGGTGAAATTATTCATGGTATTGGTGATCGTATTTTAGGTCGAACAATTCGAGCCGATTTATTAGAGCCAATAACAAATAAATTAATTGTTGCATCTGGGACTGAAATTACAGAAAATTTAGTTATTGCAATCGAAAAAGCTGGTATTGAACGTGTTGAAATTCGTTCAGGATTAACATGTGAAGCCAAACGTGGAGTTTGTGTAAAGTGTTATGGTCGTGATTTATCACGTGGAGCTACAGTCAACCTCGGTGAAACAGTAGGTATTATTGCAGCACAGTCTATCGGTGAACCTGGAACTCAATTAACAATGAGAACATTCCACTTAGGAGGAGCTGCTTCTCGATCAGTTGAACAATCAGTTCATACAACCAGATATGATGGTTTTTTAAAATTAAATAATATACAGAGCGTAGTGAATAAATCTGGTAAACTAACAATTTTAAATCGTAACGGAACAGCTTTGATTATTGATGAATCAGGCCGAGAGCGTGAAAATTTTAAATTAGTTTATGGTGCTGTTGTTAATTTTAAAGATGGTGATAAAGTTACTAAAGGATCAGCAGTTGTAGAATGGGATCCGTATTCAAACCCGATTATTTCAGAAGTTTCTGCCAAAATTCAATTCCAAGATATTGAAGAAGGTAAAACAATGACTGAGCAAATCGATACAGTCACAGGATTTGCTACAAAGGTCATAACTGAATCAAAATCTGCAGATACAAAGCCAACAGTTTTTATGGTTGATAAAGCTGGTAAAAATATGAACTTACCAGGTCGTGATATTCCTGCTCGTTATATGATTCCAGTTGGAGCTCAGCTATTAGTAACTGATGGTCATGAAGTTTTTGCTGGAGACATCATTGCTAAAATGCACCGTGAAACTTCTAAAACAAAAGATATCACTGGGGGCCTTCCTCGAGTAGCTGAGTTATTTGAAGCGCGTAAACCTAAAGAAGCTGCCATCATTTCTGAGATCGATGGATATGTTACTTTTGGTAAAGATGTTAAAGGTAAGCAACGAGTAATAGTAACACCAGAAATTGGCGAACAGCGCGAATATTTAATTCCTAAAGGGAAACACGTAGCTGTGCGTGAGGGTGAGTTTGTTCGAGCAGGGGAGGCCCTTGTTGACGGACCAACTAATCCACACGATTTGCTAGCGGTACTTGGGCCTAAGGCGCTATCTGCTTACTTGGTGAATGAAGTGCAAGAAGTTTATCGATTACAAGGTGTTGGAATTAATGACAAACATATTGAAATCATAGTTCGTATGATGCTTCGTAAAGTTGAAGTTGAAAATGTCGGTGATACGACTTTTTTAGTTGGTGAGCAAGTTGAAAAAATGTCTTTTGCAATCGAAAACGCTCGAGTTCTTAAAGAGGGTGGTCAACAAGCAACATGTATATCTTTACTTTTAGGTATCACTAAGGTTTCTTTAAGTACTGAAAGTTGGATTTCAGCAGCCTCGTTTCAAGAGACTACAAAGGTTCTGACGGAAGCAGCTATCAAGTCTAAAACTGACAACTTACGTGGACTTAAAGAAAATATTATCATGGGCCGTTTAATCCCTGCAGGAACTGGCTTAACAGCCTACAAAAAGTGGAAAGTAGTCGTTGCGGAAGACGATGATATGGATTCAGTAGCCTTGCCATTAATTTAGTTTGCATATCTTGCAGGCAAATAAAAAGTCCTGTAAATTATCTGAAAATGTAACAATAGGCTTGACGAGTTAGTTTCTAAAAGTTAATTTGTCGAGCTTAGTCAAAATAAGTAATTTAGTTTTTAAGTTAGTTAATCAATAGTAAAATAAGGGAGCTCTCAAGTGCCTACAATTAATCAGCTCATTAAAAAAGAGCGTAGCGTACAAAAAAACCAAACGAAGTCTCCAGCATTAGCTGGCTGTCCTCAACGTCGTGGAGTTTGTACTCGTGTTTACACAACAACACCAAAAAAACCAAATTCAGCTTTACGTAAAGTGGCTAAAGTTCGTTTATCAAATGGATTTGAAGTTATTTCTTACATCCCTGGAATTGGTCATAACTTACAGGAGCACTCTGTTGTTATGATCAGAGGGGGTCGTGTTAAAGATCTTCCTGGAGTTAGATATCACATCGTTCGTGGTACTCTTGATTTACAAGGTGTTAACGGTCGTTTACGCAGTCGCTCTAAATATGGCGCAAAAAAACCTAAAAAATAAATTAAATTAAGAGGATAAAATGTCACGAAGAACCCGAACGTACAAAAGAGAAATTATTCCAGATCCAGTGTTTAAAGATATTATTATTGCTAAATTTATCAATAAAATTATGGAACGTGGTCAAAAAAGTACTGCGCAAAGATTGTTTTATGGAGCTTTGGATGAATTGAACGGAAAAGTTCCTGGAGAAGATTCAGTAACGGTTATGCGAAAAGCTTTAGAAAATGTAAAGCCTTCTATCGAGGTTAGATCTCGACGAGTTGGTGGTTCAACTTATCAGGTTCCTGTTGATGTTCGTCCTACAAGAAGATTAACATTAGCTATGCGATGGTTAGTTGAATATTCTCGCTCTCGTGGAGAAAAGGATTTTTCAAAGCGATTAGCTGCAGAATTGCTCGATGCTTATAATAATCGAGGAAATGCGATCAAGAAAAAAGAAGACGTTCATAAAATGGCGGACTCAAACAAAGCATTTGCTCACTACAATTGGTAATTTCATTTTTAAATGTCAGCTCAATCATTAAAAACTGAAGCTGATCTCAATTTTTATCGTAATATCGGCATCATGGCTCACATCGATGCCGGTAAAACAACAACGACTGAACGTATTCTATTCTACACAGGAAAAAGTCACAAAATTGGTGAAGTGCATGATGGCGCTGCTACAATGGATTGGATGCCGCAAGAGCAAGAGCGTGGTATTACAATTACTTCTGCTGCGACTACCGCTCAATGGAAAGAATACATACTAAATATAATCGATACTCCTGGGCACGTTGATTTCACTGTTGAAGTGGAAAGATCGCTGCGTGTGCTAGATGGTGCTGTTGCTGTTTATGATGCTGTCAGCGGAGTAGAGGCGCAGTCAGAAACAGTTTGGCGTCAAGCTTCTAAATATAAAGTTCCAAGAATTTGTTTTATTAATAAAATGGATCGAGTCGGGTCTGATTTTGAAGCCAGTGTGGAAAGTATTAGAACAAGATTAGAAGCTAATCCCATTAAAATTCAAATTCCTATTGGAAAAGAAGATAAATTTATTGGTGTTTGTGACCTTATTAAATCAAAAGCTTACATTTGGAAAACAGACAATGACCACGCATTTGTTGAATCAGAAATACCAAGTCATTTAACTACTTATTTTAATAAAGCTCGAGCACAAATGATTGAGCAGATTTGTGAATTAGATGATGCGCTTATAGAAAAATACCTAAATGGTGAATTGATTTCAGAAGAGGAATTGCTTTCAGTATTACGGACAGCAACTTTAAATTTAAAAGCATTTCCTGTTTTTTGTGGAGCTTCTTTTAAAAACAAAGGCGTTCAGCAATTACTAGATGGAGTTATTAATTTTTTACCAAGTCCTTTAGATATAAAGTTAATTAAAGGAAAGAATCCAATAAAAGATAATATTGAAGTTGAATGTCATACGGCTTTTAATGAACCCGCTGCTGCTTTGGCATTTAAGCTTGCTAATGATCCCTTCGCTGGATCCCTAACATACATTCGAGTTTATTCTGGAGTAATTAAAGTTGGTGAACAATTATTTAATCCAAGAACGGAAAAAAAAGAACGCATTCAAAAAATTGTCAAAATGCATGCTAACTCACGAGAAGAAGTTTCTGAATTAAAAGCCGGAGATATTGGTGCAATCATAGGATTAAAATTTACAACAACTGGTGATACACTTTGCGACTCCGCAAGATTAGTTGTTTTTGAATCTATTTATTTTCCCGAGCCAGTTATTTCAGTAGTTGTTGAAGCAAAATCATCTGCTGATCAGGATAAAATGATTGAAGGATTAAATCGATTAGAAAAAGAAGATCCATCATGTCGTTTAAAAACTGACCCTGAAACAGGTCAAACATTACTTTCAGGAATGGGCGAATTACATTTAGATATTTTACTAGATAGACTTTTGAGAGAACATAAAATTCAAGCCAATGTAGGTCGTCCGCAAGTGGCATATCGAGAAACATTAGCAGCAAAAGTTGAAAAAAATTATATTTTTGAGCGTATGCTTGGCGGCGATGAAAAATTTGTGCAGTTATTTCTTGAAGTGACACCAATATCCCCTTCGGAGGGTATTAAAATAATTTGTGAAATACAGCCTTCAAAAGAAGTTCCGCTGCAGTTCATAAAAGCCTGCGAAAGTGGATTAAAAGAAGCTTCTGAAGTTGGGCCAACCGCAAGCTATTCAATGGCTGGATTGCAAATAAAATTAAAATCGATTGTCACAAAGCCACAGTTAACGGATGAATTAGTTTGTAAGGTAGCTTCATCTCTGGCCTTAAGGGAAGCTTTTAAGTCAACGGAAGCTTTGATGTTAGAGCCTATTTTTAAACTAGAAATTACTTCTCCTGATGAGTTTATTGGAAACGTAGTCGGTGATTTAAACTCACGACGCGGTCGTGTCTTAAATATGGTTTCTAAATCTACTGGTGGTCAAATTGTTTCAGCAGAAGCGCCATTAGCTCAATTGTTTGGTTATGCTACTGATATTCGAAGCTTATCTCAAGGACGAGCTTTTTTTAGTATGGAGTTTTTTCAGTATGCTGTGCTTCCAAACAAGCAAAAAATCGAAGTTCTTCAAAAGCTTGGCCGATAAACTTAAATTATTCTAAAAACAACGAAAAAATATAAATAAATTATTGACTTCAATATTGATTTTGTAACATAGTAGCACTTCAGTTTAAAAAAATTACGGAAACCTCCGTCTTCATAGGCAGTACTTGCTTTTATACGGAATAAGGTTTTGGCGAATTTAAGAGGTAAAAATGCAAAATCAGAACATCAGAATCAGGCTTAAGGCCTTCGATCACAAGTTATTAGATCAATCTACTAAAGAAATAGTAGACACTGCTCGAAGAACCGGTGCTAAAGTAGCAGGTCCTATCCCGCTTCCAACTCGAATCAATCGTTTTACTGTTTTAAGATCTCCACACGTTGATAAAAAATCACGTGAGCAGTTTGAAATCAGAACTCACAAAAGAATTTTAGATATTCTTGAGCCAACACCACAAACTATTGATCAACTTATGAAGTTAGATCTGTCTGCTGGTGTAGACGTTAACATTAAACTATCTACAGAAAAGTAAGGATAGAAAATGGAAACAAATACAAACAAAGAAAATTCAAAAGAATTAGTTTTAAACGGTCTTTATGCTTTCAAAGAAGGTATGGCGACTATATACACTGATAAAGGTGAAGCGATTCCAGTTACAGTTTTAAGATATGAAAACTGGAAAGTATCGCAAGTTCGTACTGTTGAAAAAGATGGTTACGAAGCTGTGCAAATCGCATCAGTTCCTAAAAAATCAAAAAACGCGAGCAGTGCTGAAAAAGGACATTTGTCAAAAGCAGGTTTTGAATCCGGAGCACAATTTGTTCGCGAAATTAGGCAATCTCTTCCAGACGGTATTTCAGTAGGTGATTCAGTAGCAATTTCAAGTCTTGCTAAAGGCGATACTGTAAAAATCACTTCAGTATCAAAAGGTAAAGGTTTTCAAGGCTCTGTTAGACGTTGGGGTTTCGCAGGAGGTCCTGCGACTCATGGTTCTAAATTTCACAGAAGACCAGGCTCAAGTGGTAATAGAACATGGCCGGGTCGCGTTATGCCGGGTAAAAAATTTCCAGGACATCTTGGCGATGAAACTGTCACTGTTAAAAATGTAACAATTGTTGATGTTCTAGCTGATGAAGGAGTTTTATTTGTAAAAGGACCAGTTCCTGGTAGCAAAAATACTCTTGTTAAATTGGTGAAGGGTTAAGTATGGCTACAGTAAATATATTAAATTGGAAAAAAGAAAAAGTAGGTCAAATTGATTTGGCTGCTGAAATTTTTGAAGTCGAAGTAAAAACTGATGTATTGCATTCAGTTGTAAGATGGCAATTGGCATCTCGTCGACAAGGTAATGCAATGACTAAAACAAAAGGTTTAGTCAGTGGTGGTGGTAAAAAACCATTTAAGCAAAAAGGAACAGGTAATGCCCGTCAAGGTTCAACTCGTTCTCCGTTAATGCCTGGAGGCGGAACTATTTTTGGACCAGTGCCAAGAAGCTATGCTTACGTTCTTCCGAAGAAAACTAGAAAAGTAGCTCTTAAAATGGCTTTGTCTCATCTATTTAAAGAAGGTAAATTAACTATTGTTGATTCTATGACTTCTGAGGGTAAAACAACAGAGTTGAATAAAAGATTAAAAACTTTTGGTGTTTCGAAGGCTGTTTTAGTAGACATAACCACAGATTTAAAATTTAACCGTGCAGCTAAAAATTTACAAAATTACAAATATTTTCCAGTTGAAGGTTTGAATGTTTTTGATTTATTGAAATTTGATCATGCAGTAGTAACTAAAGGCTCGATCCAAAAAATTGTTGATCGATGTTCATTGGAGAAATAATATGAAAACTATTGTTCAAAGTCCTCTAGTGACTGAAAAAAATACATTACTTTCTGAGAAATCTGTTTATGTTTTTCAAGTTTTAATGGAGGCTACAAAGCCTGAAATTAAAAATGAAATTGAAAAAGGTTTTTCTGTGAAAGTTAAAAGCGTTAGAACTGTAATTTGTAGAAGCGATATGAAGTATTCTAAGCATGGATTAACCAAAATTAAAAAATGGAAAAAAGCGTTTGTTCAGTTAGCTGAAGGCCAAAAAATTTCCTTATTTGAGGGAGCTTAAACATGGGATTAAAAGTATTCAGTGCAAGATCGCATGCAAGCCGCGGAATGATAGGTTTTGACTTTAAAGAAATCACAAAACACAAGCCTGAAAAAGCTTTGACGGTTTCTTTAAAGAAGCAGTCTGCCAGAAATAATACTGGCATGATTACAATTCGTCACCAAGGCGGAGCTCACAAGCGTAAATATCGATTAATTGATTTTAAGCGTACTAAATTAGAAGTTCCTGGGAAAATAGCTGCTATAGAATATGATCCAAATCGTACATGTCGAATTGCTCTAGTTCACTATTTAGACGGATTTAAAGCTTACATATTAGCGCCGGTAGGTCTGAATGTTGGCGATATGGTTGTAGCAAGCGTAAAAGCTGATATTAAGCCGGGTAACAGTTTGCCGTTATTTGCTATTCCAGTTGGAACAATAATTCATAATATTGAAATGCGACCTGGAAAAGGTGGGCAGATTTGTCGTGGTGCTGGTGCATCGGCAACTCTTGCTGGTAAGGGTGAAGAGTATTGTCAAATAAGATTGCCATCTGGTGAATTGAAGCAATTGTTATCTTCATGTAAGGCATCAATTGGTCAAGTAGGTAATACTGATAATGAAAATATAAAACTAGGAAAAGCTGGTCGCTCTCGTTGGAGAGGTATTAGACCTTCAGTTCGTGGTATGAAAATGAATCCAGTAGATCATCCATTGGGTGGAGGAGAAGGTGTCGGAAAAGGACATCATCCCGTAACGCCTTGGGGTAAGCCTTGTAAGGGCTTTAAGACTCGTCATAACAAACGAACTGATTCTTCAATCATTAAACGTCGTAAGTAGGAGTATTTGTGGCTCGTTCAATTAAAAAAGGTCCATTTGTTGATTTGCATTTATCAAAAAAAATAGATAACGCTATTCAAAAAAATGACAAAAAGGTAATAAAAACATGGTCGCGAAGATCAACTATACTTCCTGAGTGTATTGGATTAACTTTCGCGGTACATAATGGTCGAAAATTTGTTCCAGTTTACATAACTGAAAATATGATTGGTCATAAACTTGGTGAATTCGCGCCGACAAGAACTTTCCAGGGTCATGCTGAAAAAAAAGCTGCTCCTTCGGCTCCTGCGGCAAAGAAATAGGACGTATAAATGGAATCTAAAGCATCTTTAAAATATGCAAGAGTGGGCGCACAAAAAGCTAGATTAGTAGCCGACGTCGTTCGTGGTAAATCTGTAGATGAGGCCTTAAAAACTTTAACCTACATGAATAAAAAAACTGCTGAGCTTATCAAAAAATTAATTGAATCAGCTGCTGCAAATGCTGATTATAAAAAAACAATGAATACAGACCAACTTTTTATAAAGTCGATTTCAGTTGATCAAGGACCTGTATTGAAGCGATTTAGACCTCGTGCTCAAGGTCGTGCATTTGGTGTGAGAAAAAAAATGAGTCACATTAATGTTATTTTAGGGGAGAAATAGTCGTGGGACAAAAAGTACATCCAATCGGTTTTCGCGTAGGTGTTATTCGTACTTGGGATTCAAGATGGTACGCAAAAGGTCATACTTATTTCGATTATATTCATGAGGATATTAAATTAAGAAAATATTTAAAAACAAAACTAAAGCATGCTGGAATTGCTAAAATTGAAATCGAACGTGCTGCTAGTAAAGTTAAGTTAATAATACATACAGCTCGTCCTGGTGTAGTTATTGGTAAAAAAGGCACTGGAATAGATACGCTTAAAGCAGATGTTCAGCGCTTAACTAAAAATGAAGTTTTCTTAAGTATTCAAGAAGTTAGAAAGCCAGATACTGACGGTCAATTAGTTGCTGAAAGTATTGCGCAACAGCTTGAAAAAAGAGTTTCTTGGAGACGCGCTCTAAAGAAATCAATCGCTGCTGCAATTAAAGGTGGCGTACGAGGTATTAAAATTAGAGTATCAGGGCGTTTAGACGGAGCAGAGATTGCTCGATCTGAGTGGTATAACGAAAAATCTGTTCCTCTTCATACTTTACGTGCCGATATTGATTATGGTACAGCAGAAGCGCTGACTGCTTACGGAATTATTGGTTTAAAAGTTTGGATTTACAAAGGCGATATTTTATCAACTCGAGATGTGCAGGAGGTAAACCGTGTTAAGTCCTAAAAGAGTAAAATGGAGAAAGCAATTCATAGGTCGATCTCGTGGATTGGCTTATCGTGGTTCTAATTTAGACTTCGGCGACTATGGATTACAAGCAGTAGAACATGGTCATCTAACTGCTCGTCAATTAGAGGCTGGTCGTATTACTATATCTAGATCTATTAAACGTGGTGGTAAGATTTGGTGTCGAGTTTTTCCAGACCTGCCAATTACAAAAAAGCCAGCTGAAACTCGAATGGGTAGCGGTAAAGGTAATCCTGAATTTTGGGTTTGCAAAATTTTACCTGGAAGAATTTTATTTGAAATGAACGGCGTTACAGCAGAACAAGCAAAAGATGCATTCTTAAAAGCCTCTCATAAATTGCCATTTAAAACTAAATTTTTGGCACGGAGTTAATTTATGAAATTTAATGATATCGAAAATAAAACATTAAAAGATTTAATTAAACAAAAGAGAGATTTAGTGTCTCAGCTTTTTGAAATGAGAATGAAAAATTCTTTGGGACAATTAACCAACCCAATTCAAATCAGAATGGTTAGAAAAAATATTGCACAAATTAACACTGCAATAGTTAAGAAAAGTGTAAGGTAGTTATGACAGCTAATAAAACGACTGCAGTTGAAAAAAAGCAAGTTTCTTCAAGAGGAAGACGAGTTGAACTTCAGGGTGAAGTTGTAGCAAATAAAATGCAAAAAACAATTTCTGTTCTTGTTTACCGAATGGTAAAGCACGATAAGTATGGAAAATATGTAAAGAAATCTTCTATCATTAAAGCTCATGATGAAAAGCAAATTTCAAAAATCGGCGATACTGTAAGAATTTACGAAACAAGACCACTCAGTAAAACAAAGCGTTGGGCTTTGACTGAAGTGATTAACAACTCAAAGTAATAGGTGTATTTATGATTCAAATGCAGAGTCGATTAAATGTTGCTGACAATTCTGGTGCTAAGGAAGTCATGTGCATTAAAGTATTGGGTGGTTCTAAAAGACGTTTTGCCTCGATAGGAGATGTCATTGTTGTTTCAATTAAGGAAGCAATTCCAACTGCTAAAGTAAAAAAAGGTGATGTAGCTAAAGCTGTTATTGTGCGCACGATTCATAAGCTTCGTCGTGCAGATGGCAGTTACATTCGTTTTGATGATAATTCCGCTGTTTTAATTAATGCTAACAAAGAGCCAATTGGAACACGCATTTTTGGACCAGTAGCTAGAGAGCTTCGCGCAAAACAATTTGTTAAAATTGTTTCTCTAGCTCCTGAAGTTTTGTGAGGTATATATGAATCGTTTACAAGATCAATACAACAAAGAAATAGTTCCCCATTTAACTAAAAAGTTAAACTACACTAGTAAAATGCAAGTGCCAAAACTTGAGAAAATAGTTATTAGTGTTTGTACAAGCGATGCTGTGCAAAACCCTAAGATCATAAATGGTATCGCTGATGAAGTAACTGCTATTGCTGGGCAAAAAGCTGTTATTACAAAAGCAAAAAAAGCCATTTCTAATTTTAAATTAAGAGAAGGTTTGCCAATCGGAGTTCGTGTTACATTAAGACGTGATAGAATGTGGTCTTTTTTAGATAGGCTTCAAAGTTTAGCTTTACCGCGTGTAAGAGATTTTAGAGGTTTGCCGAGTAAAGGTTTTGACGGACGTGGAAACTACAATATGGGTTTGAAAGAACAGATTGTTTTTCCTGAGATTAATTTTGATAAAATCGAAAAAGTAAGAGGTATGAATATAACTATTTGTACGACTGCAGATAACGATAACGATGGACGTGCATTGCTTGAGGCTTTAGGCATGCCTTTCAGAAAGTAATTGGGATTTAATATGGCTAGAAAAGCAAGTATCGAAAAAAACAACAAGAAAAAAGCTATCTCTTCTAAATTTTATAAATTTAGAACAGAGCTTAGAGAAAAGGCTGTTAATTTTTCATTATCTGAGGAAGAACGATCTGCAGCTCGTAACAAACTGCAATCATTACCTAGAAATACATCTCCAAATAGAGTCACAACTCGTTGTGAGATCACAGGTCGACCTCGTGGTAATTATAAAAAATTTGGTCTTTCAAGAATAGCTTTTAGACAGTTGGCTTTAGATGGAAAGCTTCCTGGCGTAACTAAGGCGAGTTGGTAGGTAATATGGATACAATAGCAGAAATGTTAACAATTGTTAGAAATGGCTCTCAAGCAAAACTCGAAAAAGTTGATATGCCCTCATCTAAAGTAAGAGAAAATATCGCAAAAATTTTAACAACTGAAGGTTATGTTAGAAGTTTTAAAATCGCTAAAGATTCAAAGCAGGGTATAATGAGAATTTATTTGAAATATAATGATGTAGGTAACCCTACTATCACAAATCTTAAAAAAGTAAGTACCCCTGGAAGAAGAAGTTATGTGCAAGCCGAAAATATTCCAACTATTCGCTCTGGAACTGGCGCATGTATAATTAGTACTAACAAAGGCATCATGACTGGTTATGAAGCTAAAAAACAAAACTTGGGTGGCGAACTCATTTGTACGGTATGGTAGGTAGAAAATGTCACGTATAGGAAAATATCCAATTAATTTTGATGATAAGTCTAATGTAACTATTGCTGGGCAGCTAGTTACTGTTAAGGGTTCAAAATCTTCTTTAAAGTTTGAGCTTGACGAAAGAATTACTGCAAAATTAGATGCAAAGAAAGTTGTATTAACTCGTAAAGATGATTCGAAAGAGTCAAAATCTTTGCACGGATTATATAAAGTCCTTATTCAAAATGCAGTAACTGGTGTATCGAATGGATTTACAAAAGCATTAGAGCTTCACGGAGTCGGATATAGAGCCAATGTTCAGGGTAAAAAACTTGAATTAGCTTTGGGTTTTTCACACCCAATATCTTTTGATATTCCAGAAGGTATTGAAATTAAAGTAGATAAACAAACAGCTGTTTCTGTGACTGGTGCTGATAAAGCTCAAGTTGGTCAGATAGCAGCTAAGATTAGAAGTTTTAGACCTCCAGAGCCTTATCTAGGAAAAGGTGTTCGCTATGTCGGTGAACATATTCGTAGAAAAGCTGGTAAGTCGGCTGGTAAATAGGGGTTGTTATGAAAATTAAAGTATCAAAGAAAACTGCAGTTAAAACTGTAAATAGATTAAAAAAGAAAATCCGCATTAGAAAAACAGTTACAGGTACTGTGGAAAGACCGCGACTTTGTGTTTTTCGAAGCTCTAAACATATTTATGCACAAATCATAAATGATGTTACACACAATACAGTTTTATCTATTTCATCTTTAGCATTAGATTTGAAAGCTTCTGGAAAAGATTCTGCAAAAGAAGTAGGAAAAAAAATTGCTCAAGAAGCAGTTAAAAAAGGTATTGAATCAGTTGTTTTTGATAGAAATGGTTATATCTATCACGGTCGTATTCAGTCTTTGGCTGAAGGTGCTCGTGAGGGTGGATTAAAATTTTAGGAGATATGATGGATAACGTTAATTCTGTTGAGCTTGAAGAAAAAGTAGTAGCTATCAATCGTGTCACTAAAGTTGTAAAAGGCGGACGTCGATTTTCTTTTGCTGCGTTAGTTGTTGTTGGTGACCACTTAGGTCAGGTTGGTTTTGGGAGTGGAAAAGCTGGAGAAGTTCCTGAAGCTATTGGTAAAGCAACCCGTTCTGCAAAAAAATCTTGTCATGATATTAATTTAAAAGAGGGTACTATTCCTCATGAAGTTATTGGTAAGTTTGGAGCTGCTAAAGTTATTCTAAAGCCAGCTGCTGCAGGTACAGGAGTTATTGCGGGCGGAGCTGTTAGAGCTGTGCTTGAATCAGTTGGAATTAAAGATATTTTGACTAAATGTGTTGGAACTAGAAACCCTCATAATGCTGTAAGAGCAACATTAGATGGTTTAAAGCAATTAAAAAAAATAGAGGCTAAAAATGGCTAAAAAATTTAAAGTGACTCTAAAAAAATCTTTAATTGGTTGTAATCAAGATCAAATAAGAACTTTGGAAGCAATTGGTTTAAAAAAAATAAATAAAACTGTTGAAATGAATGATAATCCAGCAAATCGTGGACAGTTGTATAAAGTTCAACACTTAATAAGTGTTGATGTGATTAAGTAATTAATTAGGAGTGTTGTCTATGAGTTTATTAAGTAAATTAGCTCCCAAAGAAGGATCTACTCATTATAAAAAGCGAGTTGGTCGTGGTATTGGCTCTGGTCTAGGTGGGACTTCAGCTAAAGGTGATAAGGGTCAATTAGCTCGAACTGGCGGTAAAGTTCGTCGTGGATTTGAAGGTGGTCAAACTCCATTATCTAGAAGGCTTCCAAAATTTGGTTTTACAAATGCTGCATTTGCAACTGTATATACTGAAATAAATTTATCTACTTTAAATCAGTTCTCAGGAACTGTTGATACTGCGGCTTTTTACAAAGCAGGATTAACTCAAAAAAGATCCTTAGTAAAAATTTTAGCTAAAGGCGACCTTACAAAAGCTTTAACTGTTAAAGCTCATGCCTTTAGTGAGAAAGCAAAGTTAGCTATTGAAAAAGCTGGCGGCAAAACTGAGGTAATTAAGTAGTGAGTAAGCAAACTGTAGACAACAAATCTGGCAATACATTAAGTCGTAAAATTATATTTACCTTAATCTGCTTAGCTGTTTATCGAATAGGTGTTCATGTTCCTACTCCTGGAGTTAACGGAGCTTCAGTTGCTGCTTTTTTTTCTTCGCAAAGTCAAGGAATTTTTGGTTTGTTTAATACTTTTACTGGTGGCGCTTTGTCTCAGTTTTCAGTATTAGCTCTAGGCATTATGCCATATATTTCTGCGTCCATTATTTTTCAATTACTTAGCTCGGCAGTTCCTTACTTGCAGGCCTTAAAAAAAGAGGGCGAGACTGGTCGTAAAAAAATCAGTCAGTACACAAAATATGCTACTATTTTATTGGCTTTAATTCAGGGGTCGGGAATAAGTACTTGGTTAGCAAGTCAAAATATCAACGGACAAAGCTTGATATCCTCTGGTATGATTGGAATATTCCCTTTTAAAGTCATTACAGTAATTACATTAGTTGCTGGTACTGCGTTTGTAATGTGGTTAGGTGACCAAATCACTGAAAAAGGCATTGGTAACGGTACCTCACTTATTATTTTTACTGGAATTGCTGCAAGTATACCATCTGGTGCTCAACGTATGTTTGAGCTAATTAAATCTGGAGAATTAAAATTTTTAGTTGCAGTTTTAATTTTAGTGTTCATGGCTTTAGTTATTGGTGCTGTAATTTTTATGGAAGTGGCGCAGCGGAAAATCGCTATACAATACAGCCAAAAGCTAGCTAACAATTCAATGAATTCCTTAGCATCTAGTTTTTTACCTATAAAAATTAATTTTTCAGGTGTTATCCCTCCAATATTTGCAAGTTCTTTATTGATGTTTCCAAGTACATTGGCTCAGTTTACAAGTGTGCCTTGGATAAAAGCTATGAGTGAATCATTAAATCCAAACGGAATAGTATTTAATATTACATTTGTTTGTTTGATTGTTTTCTTCTCTTTTTTCTACACTGATATTGTTTTTAATTCAGATGAAGTTGCTGAGAATTTAAAAAAATCAGGAGCATTTGTTCCAGGTATTAGAGCTGGAAAAAGCACATCAGAATATATCAGATATGTTTTGGATCGAATTAATATTCTTGGTTGTTTTTATCTATGTGTAATTTGCATTCTACCAGGACTTCTTTCTCAAAGTTTTAATTTGCCTTTCTACTTTGGTGGCACAAGCTTATTAATTTTAGTAGGTGTAGCAATTGATACATCCCAACAAATTCAATCTCATTTGTTATCTCAGAAATATGATTCTTTTTTAAATGGTGCAAAAATAAAAAGCAGAAGGGTTCAGTTTTGAACATAGTTTTTATTGGAGCTCCGGGTTCTGGAAAAGGGACTCAGTCAAGGGAGTTCATTGATAAGTATAATTTTGTTCAACTAAGTACTGGGGACCTATTAAGAGCAAGTATTAAAGAAGGAACTGATTTGGGACTTAAAGCAAAATCTTTTATGGATGAGGGAAAGTTAGTTCCTGATGAAGTAATGATTGGCTTAGTTAAAAGTTTTTTAGTAGACAATAGTGGTAAATCAGTTATTTTTGATGGTTTCCCTAGAACTTTACAGCAGGCAAAAGAATTAGATCTCATGCTGTTTAGTCAAAATGTTAAGTTAGATAAAATTTTTTACTTTAAAATTAATCCTCAGATTTTAATTAAAAGATTGACTGGTAGAAGAGTTTGTTCTGGATGTGGTGAAATATATCATATAATAACTAAGCTACCTAAATCTTCTGAAAAATGTGATCTTTGCAGTAATAGCTTACTCCATCGATCAGATGATAAAGAGGAAGTAATTGTTGAGCGGCTGCAGCAATTTGATAGAAACACTGGGGCTGTAATTGAATATTACAGATCCTTGAATCAACTAGAAGAAGTTGATTCTGCAGAGGAACCTAGTGTTGTATTTAAGCAAATTAGAAATTTTTTATCTTTTTAAGATAAAGTGTGGACATGAATATATGAGAATGTTATTAACTAAACTTTTTGTACGGGGATTTTATGAAAGTTAGACCATCAGTGAAGAAGATATGCAATAAGTGCAAGGTCATTAAAAGAAAAGGCGTTGTACGTGTTATCTGTGAAAACGCAAAACATAAACAAAGGCAGGGCTAATATATGGCACGTTTAATGGGTATTGATTTACCGAGAAATAAACGAGTTGAAGTTGCTTTGACATATATTTACGGAATTGGAAGATCAAGAGCTAAAGATATATGTGAGGAAGTAAAAATTCCTTCAACTTTAAGAACTGATGCTTTATCAGACGAACATATAGCTCAAATCAGAGCCTTGGTTGAAGCTAGCTTCAAAGTTGAGGGTGATTTAAGACGTGATATCGGTATGTCAATTAAACGTTTAACTGATGTTAACTGTTATAGAGGGACTAGACATAGAAAAGGTCTTCCAGTAAGAGGTCAGAATACGCGTTCAAATGCTAGAACTCGTAAGGGTCCTAAAAAGACCGTGGCAAATAAGAAAAAAGCAGTTTAATTAACTAAATTTTAAATTTCAAGGTGAAATAATGGCTACAACTAATGTTGAAAAAAAAGCAGCTCCAAAAAAGAAAATAAAAAAAAATATTGTTCAAGGTCAGTGTCATGTATCAGCTGGTTTTGGAAATGTAATAGTGACATTCACTGACCCTTCAGGAAATACAGTTTCATGGTCTTCTGCAGGTCATATGGGTTTTAAAGGATCTCGTAAGGGAACTCCATATGCGGCTCAAGTAACAGCAGAAGATGCTGCGAAAAAAGCTATGGAATGTGGAATGAAATCTGTCGATGTATTTTTGACTGGACCTGGAGCAGGTAGAGAGCCTGCAATCAGAGCATTAGCTGGAACAGGAATGAGAATTCTAGTTCTTAAAGATGTTACACCATTGCCGCATAACGGTTGTCGTCCACCTAAACGTAGAAGAATATAATCGGAGTAATATATGAGTTGTGTAAATAGCGCTGTTTGCAAATTATGTCGAAGAGAAAATACTAAGTTGTTTTTAAAAGGTGATCGTTGTTTTAGTGATAAGTGTGCTTTCGAAAGAAGACCTTATCCTCCAGGACAGCATGGTCAATCTAGACTTAAGTTTTCTGAATTTGCTTTACAACTTCGAGAAAAACAAAAAGCAAAGAGATATTATGGTTTATCTGAGAAGCAGTTTAGAAAATATTTTCAAAATGCAGATCAGTCTAAAGAGATTACTGGAACTGAGCTATTAAAATATTTAGAGTTAAGACTTGATAATGTTATTTACACCTTAGGTTTTGCAGCCTCTCGTAGAGAAGCTAGACAATTAATTTCTCACAATCATTTTTTAATTAATGGAAAGCGCGTGAATGTAGCAAGCTTTTTAGTTAAAAAAGGTGATGTTGTTGAAGTTGTTCAGAAAAGCAAAGAAGTTAATAAAATTTTAGCTGGTATTCAATCTGTAGCACGCAGAACTATTCCTAGTTGGTTAGACGCAAATCATGCAGCATTAAAGGGCACTGTTAAAGACATGCCTGCTCGTGATGATGTGTCGATCCCAGTAGAAGAAAGTATGATCGTTGAATATTACTCAAGATAGTAGGAGTTAGTAATGCAAGAACAATATTTTAAGTTTTGGAGAGAGTTAATTAAACCTAAGGGTTTTGAGATCGAAAAAGATACTCACTCTTCGGATTATGCTAAGTTTATAGTTAAGCCTTTAGAAAAAGGTTTTGGTGTTACGCTTGGTAATTCATTGCGAAGAATTTTACTGAGCTCAATGATGGGCTCAGCTGTAACTGCTGTTAAATTTGATGGCGTATTACATGAGTTTTCGACAATGCCAGATGTGTTAGAAGATGTTTCTGATATTATTTTGAATTTGAAACAAGTTCGATTTAGACAGTTTACTTCTGACTCTTTTACGCTGCATATTTCTAAGTCTGGTTCTGGTGTTATCACAGCTGCAGATATACAAACCAATGATAAAATTGAGATTTTGAATTCCCATCAACATATCGCTACATTAGGGGCCTCTGCAAACTTTAAAGCAGAACTTATAGTTACTTATGGTAGAGGATATGCACCTGTAGAAAATCGTAATGACCAATTGCCTGTAGGATATATTGGCGTGGATGCTTTACACAGCCCTATCAGAAAAGTGAATTATTCTGTAACTAACGCTCGTGTTGGACAACGAACAGACTATGATGCTTTAGTATTAGAAGTTTGGACGGATGGTTCATTAAAACCAGATGAATCTGTTTCGTTAGCGTCTAAAATTTTAAAAGAACAGTTACAGATTTTTCTTACATTTGATGAGTCACTTGAGCCCTCTGATGAAATTAAATCTATGGGAAATAGTACATTGAATGAAAACTTATTTAGATCAGTAGATGATCTAGAGTTAAGCGTTAGATCTGCCAATTGCTTAAAGAATGCAAACATTCGTTTTATTGGTGAACTAGTTGTTCGTTCTGAAGCAGAAATGCTTAAAACTAAAAACTTTGGTCGGAAATCATTAAATGAGATTAAAGAAATTTTGACTGAAATGGGTCTTGGTTTAGGGATGAAGATCGATGGATGGCCACCTCCTGGATGGGATCCAAACATGATGCCGCAGTCTAAACGAGAATCTTAAAAATAAGGAATTAATATGTCATCACATCGTCGGTTAGTAAAACATTTTAGTAGAAAAAGTGGGCCTCTTAAAGCTTTAATGCGAGGTCTAATGTTGTCTTTAGTAGAGCACGGCCGCATTAAAACAACTGTAGTTAAAGCTAAAGAAGTTCGTCGTCATGTTGAAAAAGCGATAACTCTTGGAAAGAAAAATAACTTAAATTCTATTCGTTTAATATCTTCTCGATTAGCTAATTCTGATTCAGCATTAGAAATCGTAAAAAATATTGCGCCGCGATTTAAAGATCGACCAGGTGGTTACACACGAGTTATTAAAATTGGTCGTCGACCGGGTGATTCTGCAGAGATGGCATTTTTGGAGTTCGTAGATTTTGATTACAAAACTAAAGTAGTTGCTAAAGTAACTTCTGAAAAGAAAACTGATAAAAAAGTTGTTAAAGCTGAAAATTTAGTTAAAAAAGCAAAAACAATTGCCGCTGCAAAATCAAAAAAATCAGTACGAGTAATGAAAAATAAATCTCGTGCTTATAATTTTGCGCAAAATGCTAAATAGAAATTAATATTTAATTTAAAAAAATTTGATATTTAAAAAACCTGGATAATCTCCAGGTTTTTTTTTGAGTTTAGTAGTTTTTTCTTTTTTGAGCTCTTCAAACAGTTATTAAGTTAAGTTGATGTTTGAAAAAATTTGTTGTTGAATAAATTATGAAAATTAAAATTGGTTTTTTGTTTTTATTAATTTTTTTAATTTTGTCAGTATGTATTTTTTATTTCCGAAAATACGATTATTCAAAACCAGTTAACATTGATATAAATGAGCAAGATAATCAAATAAACTTAATAAATTCGATTCAAGCAAAACCCTCCGATTTTTTCAAATTTTTCATAAATCTAGAAAATCAAAACAAAATAACTGATTTTAGTTCAAATGTTTTAGACGAAAAATTTTTTTTAAAAATGCAAAATAACTTTGAAAATCAAGAAGATGAAGAAGTTGCTTTGCATTTTTGGGCTTCTTGGTGCGAGCCTTGTCTGAATGAAATGCCAGAAATAATCGAGTACGTTAAAAAAAGTAAAACTCAAAATAAAAAAATGCAAGTCGTGCTTATTTCATTAGATGCTGATGTTGATGGGTTGAAGCGATTTATGAAGTTGTTTCCAGAAATTGCTAATAAGGATTTATTCAAGCAAGTTTGGGATAAGGAAAATATTTACTCAAATGTGTTTAAAATTGATCGATTGCCGATGACTATTTTTTTGAGCTCTAAAAAATCTAATCAATCAGTTAGAAGAGTTGAAGGAGTTGTTCCTTGGCCCTCGCTTTAAGTCACTCTTGCTTTTAATTCATTCAGAATTTCAAAATACCATCAAAGCCAATTCGGTGTAATTTTAGATAAGACTATAGTCCTGCTGAGCTGCGGCAGTGAATAGATCAATTTTTAAATGCTCTACATTTTTAATGACAGAATCTTAAATTTCTAAATAGACTTTGATATTAGGACTTTAGAACTATTTTTACATGGAGGAAAAATGGATATGTTTACAAAAATTGCTCAAGCATTTGAGCATGGTGGTATATGGATGTACGTCATACTTGTGATTCAGCTGTTTTCAGTTGCAATTATGATTGAAAGAACGATTGCACTATTTATACAAAAGAAAATTAATCAAACGGCCACTGCTGGACAATTTGAAGATGACATTCGTCGCGGCGAAATAGATTCGGTAATTAATAAAGCCAATAATTTATCAAATACTCAGCCAGTAGCTAAAGCTGTTTTGGTTGGGGCTAAGGCTGCGAAATATTTTGGTGGACGCGAAGAAATTCAAGCAAAAATGGACGAAGTTTTATTGCATGAGAATTCTCTTTTAGATCGTCGAACTGGATTTTTATCAATGCTAGGGAATGTGGCGACGTTAGTTGGTCTTTTAGGGACAATTACTGGAATGATCAAGTCATTTGCGGCTGTTTCGTATGCAAGCCCTGCAGAGAAAGCTGCATTGCTTGCGGCGGGTATCTCGGAGGCGATGAATGCGACAGCCTACGGTTTAATTGCTGCGATTCCAGCCTTGGTTGCCTATGCCATACTAATGAATCGAGCTAATTTGTTGTCTGAAGATTTAAATCAAGGGGCTTTGAAGGTTTTTAACTGGCTTTCTTATAGTTATGAATCAGTAATGTTTAAATCTGGCAAGAACACAAAAAATTCTAATAACGAAATAAATGCGTAATGAAACACAAAAAACATTTAGATTTTGAATTAAATTTAATTCCATTTATCGATTTATTATCGACTTGTATTTGTTTTTTGTTGATTACTGCTGTTTGGATGCAAATTGGATCTTTGAATGTAAAGCAAGCAGTTGGTGGTCAACCAACTGCAGAAACAGAAAAAAAACCAACAGCTTGGATAACGATGGGTAAAAATGGGTCTTTAACTTTTGATGTTAAAGACAGTTTGGATTCAAGAAAACTTGCAAGCCAAAAAAATGAATCGCAAAAAACAACAGTGGCAGCTATTGGTGGTAAAATTGATTTAGATGCAGCCTCAAAGCTGGCATTGCAATTAAGACAAGTTGATCCAGGATTAAGGACAGCGTTGATTCAGCCCATGGCAGAGACCACGTATGAAGATATGGTTGGGTTAATGGACACAGTTAAAAAAGCAGGATTGTCTGATTTAGGTGTGGTTCCTTTATAGTTTTAAAAATTAATTCATTCTAAGACAGGGAAGGGTTTAAATGATTTCAAGAAGTGTTTTATCAAATAGTACTTTAGGTTCAGCATTGAAGTCGCAATCGGTATTGAATCCTAAAAATCATAAAACAAAACGAAGTTTATATGCTGATTTATTACTAACAGCATTGATTGATGCTTTTTCAATCTTAGTCATTTTTCTGTTGATGAATTTTTCAAGCACTGGCGAAATATTATTTATCAGTAAGGGGATCGAGCTTCCACAAGCTTCGGCCACTGAGGTCTTGGAAAGAAATACTGTTGTTCGTTTTGAAGAGAATAAATTTTTTATTGAGAATAAAGAGCTTGAAAATCAAGACGCTTTAATTAGCGAATTGCTGTTAGCAAGAAAAGAGTGGTCAACATCATATCCAGGTGAGGAATTTAAAGGAGTTGTTACTGTTCAAGCAGATAAAAAAACTAAATATGAAAATTTAAATTCAATTGTTTTGGCGATGGCTCATGCGGGTTTTGGTGACATTCGATTTGCCGTTGTAAGTAAGTAAAAAGCAGAAAGTTATATTTAGTATTTACGAAGTGATTAGTTGTAAGTGATACGTACGAAGTGATTAGTAGTAAGCGGTTAGTAGAAAGTGATCAATAGAAATTAAGTTATTTGCTTAAGTTTTTTAAGATGTCATTGTTTTTTGAATTCTCAAGGATGAGGAGTTTAAAGTGAAAATTTTTGGGGTAAGTGTTTTTTTATTACTTTGTTTATTTGTTTGCTCAATCCATATTGGTAGTGTTGCAAATGCTGATGAGGGTGAAAATCAGAACCGAAATTATTTAATTGAAAAGTTGCAAAAAGTTGTTAATAACCTTCCTCCTTCGGATTCGGCTAAAAATGGAATTATATTAAGATTGGCAGATTTATTGTCTGAGCGTGCGCGGTTAAACAGTATGAAATCTGTTGATGGAAAATGCAATAATTGTATTTCTCCCGAGGTTGATCGTAAAAAAGCTTTGCAATGGTATTCTGAAGCACTAGTTAAAGCTGAGGAAAAAAACAAACCTAAAATATTAGTTCAAATGGGTCATTTATATCAACTCAGCAGTCAAAGTGATCAGGCCATCGAAAGTTATAAAAAAGTAACAGTGCTTGCTAATTTTCCAAAATCACAAGGCGAAGCTTATCTTTCAATTGGAGAAATATTTTTTAAAAAAAGCGACTGGGTAAACGCAAAAGCCAATTTTGAAAAAGCTATTCAAATTGGTGATACGGAAACAAAAGGCATTGCGACTTACAAACTTGGCTGGAGTCAGTTTAGCTTAGGAAACACGGCTGAAGCGAAAAATCATCTTATTGAAGTTTTGAAAAAACCAGAATACATGTCAAAATCTGGTACAAGTTTAACAGTTGTTGATGTTACTTTTCACGAGCAAGTTGCAAAAGATTATTTAGTTTTGTCAGCGCGACAATTCGATGAAGCTGATTTATCTAATGTTTATGAATTTTCTCCAGAGAAAAAACGCTTAGACAATTTATATGCGATTGCTTCAGATTTGGAAAGAACTGGTAAGAAAAATGAAGCTTTAAAAGCATGGGATTTTTTATATCAAAAGCAAATGAATCCGCAAGATCGTGTTTTATCTAAGGCTCATTTAGCTAATGTGAAACTACAACTTGGAAAAGGACCTGATGTGCTGAAAGATTTTAATGAATCCTATCAGTTAATATCTACATTTAGTGAGGCTGATAAAGCTAAGTATAAACAAGAACTCGAAGACACTCGTCGTTTGATTCGATCGTCTATTGTTACGTGGAATCAGGCAGAAAAAAAATCAGCATCTGCTGAGTTGCTAGAAGCTTATCAGGGGTATTTGGCTCAATTTGGTTATGAAAAAGAAATGAGTCAATGGGCCGTTCAAGTCGCTAGTGAAAATAAGCAGTGGGATTTGGCATGGAAAATTCATTCTGAAGCTAGCCAGAATTTAAAAATCAATGGTGACGCTAAAGATTTTGAAAATCATTTATTATTAGGTGTTGAGCTTGGTGAACAGTCAAAAGTTGATTCAATTAAAAATGAATCACAGACAATTTATTTAACAGAATCAAAATCACAAAGTAAGCGTTGGGAAATTTTGTATCAAAAAGCTTATGATGGATACGAAAAAGCAGCCAATGAGAATTTTTTAACTGAGTTAGAAGCCATTTGTATAAATACAAGTGCTCCGAATGAGCTGCGAATTAAATCTGGAAATTTGTATTTAGATTATTTAGCATCAAAAAAACGTGATCCTGAAATTGAGCTTAAAGCTATGGAATTTTATACAGCGATAAATACTGCTGTAAATAAAACGAAACAAAACGAATATAATGAGTGGGCTCAAATCGCTCAAAAATCAATTCTGAATCAATCTGCAGCGGCTGTTAAAGAAAATAATATAAGTTTAGCTTTTGCTTGCATCGAAAGATTTCAGCCAAGCTTAGCGGATAAAACTGATTTAGCAACTTTTTATAAAAATAAAATGGTTCTAGCTGAAAAAAATAACCAATTTATCATTGCTAATGTGACAGCACAAAAAATGAGTGAAGATCAAACGATAAGTGATGCAGACAAGGATTATGCTCGTGCTAAGATGGCGCAGTATTCTGATTTGCAATTTGATTTTAAATCAGCCTTTAAGTTGACAGAAAGATTACCAGATTCAATTTTATCAGCAGACAAGAAGAACTTAAAATTATCATTGTATTCTGATTTAATTGGACAAAATTCTGTCCCTTATTTGAAAGAGTTTGTAAATAAATCGTCAGATCAGCTTGCAAAAGAATCTGCAGTGATTGAAATAATCAAAAGAATATATTCTAACGCTAGTTCTTCTAAAAATTTAGCAGTTAGTTCAGTTAAAGAATTAGACACTGAAATTTTAAAACTAGAAAAAATCCTTAGTAAAAACAACGAAGGGATGTCTCAAGTAGCAGCCTATTCATATGTATTAGGTGGCGATGTGTCTTACGGAAAAAAAATAATCGAAAAAAGAGCTGATTTACAACAGACAATTTTTGGTCATGTTGTCATGAACGATTTATCATTAAAAAAGTTTTTACCTTTGTATGAGCAAACTAAAAAAATGTCGATGACGACAGATTTAACAAATAAAAATTTTCAAAAAATGATGTCTAAAGATATTCAAGCACGCGCTGCTTCTCTAGAAAAAATGGAAAATTTGGCCAATGGATTTATTAAATCAAAAGACTGGACTTTGCAGGTTGTTTCATTAGATGCAATAGCCAAAGAATCAAACCGATTCTATTCTGAAATTATGTCACTACCCATGCCAGAGGGACTAAATGCCAATGAACAATCAGAATACATGCGTTTAATTGGGGAAAAAGCTGATCCTTATAAGGCAAAATCAAATCAGGCCTCTGAAAAAGTAAAAGAGTTCTGGAATGATAGTCAGTGGACGACAAGTTTATCTCGTAGGTTAAACGGCGAATTTTCAATGCTAGCAAAAAATGAATTGAATGCCTTAAGTGAAGTTGCTGATTCAGAGCAAAAAGCAAGACTAGCTGAAGTTTCATCTGCGACTGTCGCTCAAAACAAATCGATTGCAAGTTTATCGTCTGATAAAAATAGTTCAGCTGAAATTCAAGCGGCACAAGAACAAGTTAAATCAGAGCCATTTAGTGTATCTAAAATTCAGGTTTTAAAAGACTTAGAATATAAAAAGGGAAATAAAATGATGGTTCAATATTTAGAAGGAAGAATAGTTGAGTTGAATCAAATGCAAAATTCATTAAATAGCACGGTCAATGAAGCCAACGATATAAAAAAGGACATTAAATAATGAAAATTTTAGTTTTTGCCTTAAGTATAATAGTAAATATTTTTGTAATGGCAGCCGAAAGTCCTGCTGTAGCGGCGACTACCACAACGAATCCAAATGTAACAAATAGCAAGTCTCATCAATTTGAAGATTTGCTCATTAATGGTCAACATCATTTTATTGATGATTCTGTATCAACTGTAGAAGCAGATAAAGTATTTGATTCTCTTATTGGTGTTAGAACAGATTTTAAAGATCGTTTGCAAGAATCAGCAACAAATAAGTAGGTGATATGGAATTAAATCATGAGACCCATTTAAAAAATAAAAAAAGTACAAATTCAAAACTTGTTTTAAGAAATAATGACGGGGAAATTGTTCGTTATTTTAATTGGAATGGGGAAAGTGCTTCAATAGTTCGAAGAAAAGATAATCGCCGATTAGAAATATTAAATGATTTAAGCTATTTTGAAGATCAAAAAATTGAATTCATTCAGTTAGGTAAAGTCAACGGAGATCGATTTGAATCGATGACTGCAAATACCCAGAATAAAAAAAAGTCGACACAATTAGAAATTGGACAAAATAGCTATTTAGCATTAGTGCCTCAAATAGAAACTCATCTAAAAAATGAAGAAATGACAATTGAAAAACAAAAACAATGGACGGCTATTTTATCAACTGTGGTCATGTTTTTTATTGGCTCTTCATTTTTGTTAAAATTAGCTCCGCCAACGACGGCTAAAATGGAAGAAGAGCTTAAACAGCAAGTTGTCAAAATAGTTAAAAATATTCGCCGTGAAGTTCCTGTTTCAAAAACTCAAGTGATGAAAACTGAAGAAGTTCAAAAAGAAAATGTAAATGCAAAAGTCAGCCCGACAAAAATTGCAGGGTTGAAAAGAATGGGTGCACTTTCAGTATTAGGAAGTTTGAAATCTGGAAAAAATAAAGGTGGTTTAGATATTTCTGCGGCACAAAGTTCTGCAGGTGCAGGTATGGGAGGCGGTACTGAAGGCTCAGGTGGAGTTCAATCATCGCTTTACGCAAAAGGTATTACAAGTTCTGCATTAGGTGTGGGTAATAATGTGAACGGTGCAGGTGGTTATGGAACAAAAGGAAAAGGCGGCGGACAAGCAGGCTATGGAAAAATGGCCATCACTGGAGCCACTGGAGCAAAGCTTACGCAGTTAGGTAGCGAAGCTACAATAGCAGTAGGTTTAGATCGCGATCAAATCGCAGCAGTGATCACTCGAAATCAAGGACAAATCACGTATTGCTACGAACAGGGGTTGAAAGATACTCCAGGAATATCTGGCCGAGTCGGAATTGATTTCGTTATCGGTGGTACAGGTATGGTTAAGTCAGCAAAAATAAATTCGACATCATTGAATTCTAAACAAGTAGAAGAATGCATGATGATGCGATTAAAAACGTGGAAGTTTCCAGTGCCTGAGGGCGGTGTAGATGTACAAGTTAATTATCCATTTAAATTAGAAAGAGCAGGGTAAGTTATGAAAATAGTTTTAATCATAGTTGGATTATTTTTAGTAGGTTGTAACGGGTTTAATCAGGATCCTTATAAGGGAAAGAATGATTTGGTGAATACAGCAATTGATCCTGCGGGAAAGCCAAGTGCACCAAAGCCAATAGATGCTAATTATTATACATTTACCTGGTCTGAAGTTACGGCCATTAACGAAGGTGAACAGCTCAGTATTGACTTTACTTTGAATGGATTTAACCCAAATTACGATTTTTCGTATGAAATCACCAATTTGGCTGATTTTAAGGATGCACAATTTGATGCTGCTAAAAATGCGTTTACATGGACGCCGATCAAAGGAGATTTTAATTATGCTGATTCACAAGTAGTTCGTAAAATTAATTTACTGATTCAAATTAATGCAAAACTAAGAGATGTTTCAGTAAGTTCAGTACCATTGCAATCAGAAGAAAGTATTAATATTGATGTCTATCGAGTTCGAAGTGTTCCTGAAATAACTCAAGCAAATAGCACATCATCTAATTTAAATATTATTGAAGATTCGTATAATTATTTTAATTTAAAAATATTTGATCCCGAAAGCTCTAGTGATCAATCAACTAAGCCAGAAATTGAATTTGATGGTTTGTTTGCACCTTATGTTAGAGCAGAAAGTTATGATAATCCAACTTATGATATCAATACAAAGACTTGGGATTATAAATATTTTATCAACTTGTATAGTAAAGAGCTGACTACAAGCATGAGTAATGCAGATTTATTTATTAGAGCAAGTAATGCTGTAGGTACCTCGAAACGTGTTTTAATTCCTTATAAAATATTAACAAAATTTGGAGATGTAAAAAATAACTTAAAAAAAGCAACTCAATTGAAACTAGGAATATTAAATAAAGTTCAATTTAATATTTTTGATTCAAAAAATGAAGCTATTGTTAAATATACAAATTCGACTAACTTGCCAGCAGGAAGTCAAATTACTTGCGAAGTTGTTAATATTACTTTTCAGCAGTGTGAATTTTTGTGGATGCCGACTGATGTAGATGTAGGAAAAACTTTTTATCCAACTTTAGATGTGGAATTAAGAAGTACAAATGCAGCTGACACACGTGTTATCAAAGCTTCAACAAGTATTCAGTTTTCAGTAGTTGCACAGTAAAAATTTATAAAGGATTAAAAATGATTAATAAATTGAAAATAATAGTTTTAATTATAATATCAACAACTGTTTCATATGCTAAAGCATCTGAAACAGAAAAAATTGATACAACTTCAAGTAAACAATCGACACAGGAACAAATAGAAAAAGATTTTGATTCGCTCGGGGGAAATACTGTTTTGCTTGAAAAAGCACGTGCACTTAATCCTGAGGTACATACAACAATTATTCAAAATAGATTGGTTGATCGTAAAAATAAAATAGAAATATCAGGTCTTTTTGATAATTCTATTGGTGGTGACACTTACATCAGAAATTCAAATTTAGGATTAGCAACGCAATTTCATTTTAATAATCAATGGTCATTAGGTGCAAAATATGGAGTTACTTATAATAAATTATCAAATGAGGGCAACTCACTAGTTGATCAAGCAATCGCTGATCATAATGCAAATCCAAGTTCCTCAAAGGCGCCGATTCCTGATATTGATTATCCAAAAAACTGGACAATGGGATTTGTAAACTTTTATCCAATTTATGGAAAGATAAGTTGGCTTGGGCAATCTATTTCACATTTCGATATATATGCTCAACTTGGATATGGAAATATTAGTTTAAACTCAGGTGGAACAAATGCTACTTCGGGCGCAATAGGAATGGGAATTTGGGGCCATGAAAATGTGACAACAAGAATTGAAATGCAGTATATGTCTTATGAAGCAAAGTACTTTAGTGGACCTTTAAAATTAGGAATTACTTCTGCTTCGATGCAGTTAGGTTGGTTGTTTTAATGAGTAGTTATATATTTATTTCAATTTTTATTTTGTCATCTTTATCATTAGCAAGTGATTTAGAATCACTTATTAATGGAACAGCAACAACCGATGAACAAGTTGCTTTGTCGCAGCAAACTCGTTTGAGTGAAGCCATTCAAAGTCAGCTTAAAGTAACAACTGCTGATCAAAATATTTTTTTGCGATATATTGAAAAGCAAGATTGGAAAAAATCTTTTATCAGTTGGTCGAAAGCATTTAATGGCACTCCATTTGAAAAAACAGAAAATGGAAAAGCATTAAGTGCCTATGTTATTTTTAAATCTGGTTTAGAGATTACAGGTCTTGAAAAATTATTTACTATAATTGAACCAAAAAATATTAATACTGAAATTACACATTCTTGGAAAGAAGCAAACACTGAAGAAAATCCGATTTGGGAAGTTGCAAAGATTGAGTGGAATGATGGATGGACTCAAGTATTTGGTAGATCTTCAGAAGTTAAAAGTCGACTGCGCCAAATCGATTTAAAAACCAGCACCAGTATGCTCACTGACATGGCCTCAAAGCTAGCTGCAAACACAAAGGAAAGAGCTTTGGTAGATTGGCAATTAGCTCTCAGTTACGCTTTAAATGATAAAGCAGACGAAGCAGCAAAGTTGATAGGTCAATTATTAAAAAATAAAAAATCACCTTATTCAGAAGATTTAGTTAATTTAACTGCAGGAAGATTATTATTTCAAAAAGGATATTTTGAAGCTTCTGCAAAGTACTATGAAAAAATATTAAAAAAATCAGATTATTGGTTAGAAGCGCAAGAAGAATTGGCATGGTCATATCTTCGAAAAGGGGAAACTCAAAATTCTGTAGCTATTAGTAAAACTTTAATGAATGTGGCTTTCGATGGCTATTTAGGACCTGAGCCTTACTTTGTAGAAACGCTTGGCCGATTAAAAGTTTGTGATTATCCAAAAGTAATGGAGGGACTAAAACAATTTCCTAAAAAGTTTAAATCAAGAACTGTTGAATTGGATAAATTAGCTAAAGGAGAAAAGGTTGATTTTCTTGATTCAATAGTTAATAAAATTAAAACTGAAAAAATGACATGGTCAAATATGGGTAAAGATATGTCAAATTTACCTCGTGCAATGATTAAAGATTATAAGCTGATTCAATTGATATCAGCTCAAAATCTTTTCGAAAAGGAATCACTTGTCTCGGATAATTTGTACGCAGACACTTTAGCTTTAACTGGACTACAAGGAGATTTTCAAATTTTAAAAAATAGTACAACGTCAAAAAAAATAGAATCACGATCGGCAACTGTGCAGCGTATAAAAGATTTGGCTAGAATTGAAGTGGCTGAAACTAAAAAAATATTAGATAAGTTGCAAATTGTTGAAGCTGAACTTGTTTCGCAAATTGATTTGTCTGGTCAAATTATTAAAGATTCTACAAAAAAAGAAGCAGAAATAAAAAAAGGCTCTATGGGTTTAAGAAAAACCGAAGCCTTAGTATTTCCTGCTGAATCTGAAATCTGGTTTGATGAGTTGTCAAATTATAATGTAGATGTAAAAAAAGGCTGTCAGGCCATTAAGAGGTAAATATGAAAAGAAATAATTTTTTTCTATTGTTAGTATTCATTATAACAGGATTATATGCCTGCTCACCTACTTCACCCAAGCTACAGCCGATGCCTGATTTTTCTAATCAGATTAAATCTGAAAATAATAATGTTTTTAGAAGACCTAAAGTTGATATATTATTTATTGTCGATGATTCTGGTTCAATGAGTACTCATCAAAAAAACTTGTCAAATAATATTGAGTTATTTGTTGATGAATTTAGTAAATTGAAATTAATTGATTATCATATTGGAGTCATTAGTACGAGTGAAAATGATAATGGTGAACTTAGAGGAGTTCCAAAATATGTAGAGGCTAAGACATTTAATGGGCTAAATATTTTAAAAAGCAATGTAATCCTAGGTACAAGTGGTTCTGCAACTGAAATGGTTTTTGCACCTTTAGTTAGAGCGCTTAGCTCTAAAAATCAGTTAGGTGCGAATGCTGGGTTTTACAGACAATCTGCATACTTAATTCCAATATTTATAACAGATGCTGAAGATCAAAGTGATGAAGCAAGTTCTAAAATAAATGCTGAAGAAACTTTAGATTTTTTATTTGATTTGAAAAAAGATAAAAATAAAATACTCAGTTTTGGCGCGATTGTTCCCTCTAATGAAGTTGATTGTTCAAGAGATGCTTTTGAAAAACCGACTCGAATTGAAGAGTTTCTTAGTCTAAATATTAATAAAGGAAATAACATTGTTTCACTTTGTGATACTCAATTTGGAAAAAAACTAGTTGATTTTTCAAAAGCCATTGTTAATGCAGTGAACAGGCCAATTATTCTAGCACAAAGACCAAACGTACAAACAATTCGGGTTTTTTTTGGAACTCAAGAAATATTTCCAAGTTTTTTAAATGGGTGGATTTATGACCCTAAAGATAATTCAATTAAGTTGGGTAAAGATTTAACTTTAGATGAAAATCAGCCACCTGATAGTGCTATAGAAGTTTATTTTGATGGAGTTATTCTTCAGTAATTTTTGACTTTCACATTAAATATAAAAAATATACAACCTTGAGTTATTGTTTGATCAATGATTCAATTTTGTATGCAAAAAATAATTCAAGTTATATCTGCTTTTTCAATAAAAATATTTGGTGAGTTTCAGCACACTAAGCCCGAGTGGTTGAATCAGTTATTAGAAAATGTAAAAAAAAATCCAGTCGCTTTTAAAAAATTGAGCGCCAGTTTAGTTTTAACGGCAGTGCTACTTACGGGTGGCTATTATGCCAAATCGTATTACGATCAAAGGCCACAGCCGAATTTAGCCACATTCAAAGTTGAACCTCTATGGGCCTATGATTTTTATCAAAAAGAAGTGAGAAGTCTTTCAATTAAGTTTGATCGTTCAGTGGCTGATGTGAATTTAATCGGTAGGGATTTAAAAGAATTTATTAAACTTAAGCCTGAAATAAAAGGACAGTGGATTTGGGCTAGCGATCGAGAACTTAAATTTACTCCATTAACTGAAAAAGGGAAAATAGATTGGTCTGTGGGAACACGATATAGTGGATCATTAAATAGAAAATTATTTACAGCGCTTGTCATTTTAAAAGAGACTGATTTTGAATTTGAAACAGCACAAATTGAAGGACAAACTGAGCAAAGTTCTTTTTATCAAGATCCACGGTTTGCTGACAATAAAAAAGTCATTGCCACATTTAATTTTAATTATCCCGTTGATCCTGAGGCTATTAAAAAAAGAATAAAGCTTTTGGAAAAAATTGAAGACGGTCTTGAGTCTGAGTCTAAGACTGAGTTTGCCATATCATTTGATGACTTAAAATCAAAAATGTTTGTTCAGTCTGCTCGTATAGGTATTAGTGAAAAAAATAAATTGTATAAATATGCAATTGCGTCTGGAGTTTCATCAGTGTTTGGTGGATCTAGTCCAACTGCTATTGAGGCCATTATTAATGTTCCCTCATTGTATGATTACTTTAAATTCACAAACTCAAGTGTTACAATTATTCGTAATGAAAAATTTGAATCCGAGCAGATTTTAAGACTTGAAAATATATCTGAGTTAGCTTCTGAAGAATTAGCTAAAACATTAACTGTTTATGAATTACCTGTTTTAAATCCAGATTTACCTCCGACGGATGAAGAATCTAAACGAAAACAAAATTATCAATGGACTAGTGTTTCAGAAGTCACTGCAAAAATTTTAGAAAAATCGAAAAAGTTAAATTTAGATTTAATTCCATCTGAGAAAAATATTTCACTGAACCATGCTTTTAAATTTTCTGCAAATCCAGGACGATTTTTGTATGTTAAAATTCCTCAAGGAATGACTTCTTTTGGCGGGTTTAAATTGAAAGATGACTATGAGAATGTCATTTTAGTTCCGCAGTACCCCACAGATATACAAATCATGGGAAGTGGTTCACTTATTCCTTTATCGGGCTCAAAACAAATATCACTTGTTTCTAGAAACGTAAATAAGATTAATTATCAAATTCATCAAATCCGTTTAGAACAATTGAATCATTTAATTCCAGGTCTTATAGGACAATTTGCTAAACCCAGTGAGTATGATATTCGCCCAGATTCAATTGCTGAAAGATTTTCTGCAGATATTTCAGTTTTGAATAAAAATCCTCAAAAAACACAATTTAGTTCAATTGATTTAACAGGTTTTTTAAGCTCAGGGAAAAAAGGAATATTCTATATCAGCCTGCAATCACAAGATTCTGTCGAACCTGTTTCAGATCAAAGATTTATTATTTTAACTGATTTAGGCATGGTGATTAAAAAAAGTGTTGCTGGCAGTTACGATATTTTTGTGCAAAATATAACAACAGGACTGCCAGTGGCTGGAGCCAAAGTCAGCGTTCTTGGACAAAACGGTATAAATATTTTGTCCAGTGTAACAACGGAAAATGGTTCAGTCAGTTTTCCAAGTTTAAAAGATTTTAAAAATGATAAAATGCCAATCGCCTTTGTGGCACAATCAGGGGACAGTATTTCATTTGTTCCTTTTGAGTCCTACTCAAGAGAAATTGATTTTTCAACTTTTGATATTGGCGGAATTCGTGATAATTCCTCTTCAGATGAGTTAAGTGCTTTTGCATTTTCAGATCGAGGTCTGTATCGCCCCGGTGAAGAAGTTGATTTTGGATTAGTTGTGCGTTCTAAAAATTGGAATAAATCATTTACTCAGATTCCTGTTGATATTGCTATTCAAAATTCGTCAGGACAGGAGATTTATAAACAAACAATTAAAGTCAGTTCACATTCTTTGGAAAATATTCATTTCAAAACTGAAGATTATTTTCAAACAGGACAATATACACTTTATATCTATGTTAAAGATAAAAACAAATACCAGTCGTTGATCGGTAGCACTCGATTTCAAGTTGAAGAATTTATGCCGGATCAAATTAAAGTCAGTTCTACATTGTCTAAAAATGATTTTGAGGGGTGGGTCAATCCTAAAGATTTATCATTGAATGTGACTGCATTTTCGCTTTATGGAAAACCCGCTACAAATCGTGTTGTTCTATCTAATTTAAAAATAAAACCTGCAGACGTGTTTTTTAAAAAGTGGAAAGACTATTTTTTTACAACTCCAAAAGTCACGCAATTAGAAATTAATGACAATTTACCACAGATGCTGACAAATGATAACGGAGAAGCAAGCTGGAAATTAAATGTAGAAAATTTAGAAAAGTCTATTTATCGATTATTTATTCAATCTGAAGTTTTTGAAACTGAAGGCGGAAAAAGCATTAAATCGCAATTGAGTCAATTGATTTCCACTCAGGACTATTTACTGGGAATCAATTCAAAAAAAGTGGATTTGTCTTTTATCAAAAAAAATAGCCCGGCACCTATTGATTTAATTGCAGTTAATTCAAAATTGGATGCTGTGGCACTGGATTCAGTCAATATAGAAATTATTGAGAAAAAACCTACATCAGTGCTTACAAAATTACCGAACGAGACTTGGGCGTATCAAACTATTTATAAAGAAACAGTCATCAGTCAGAAAAAAATAAATGTTCGAGAAAAAGGTAGCACTTATAATTTACAGACAGATTTAGTAGGTGAATTTATTTTAGTTTTTAAAGACAAGGATCAAATAGAACTTAATCGACTAGTATTTAATATTGTGGGTGATGCAGATCTTGATCGAGGACTTGAAAAGTCATCATTTTTAAAGTTAGGATTAAATAAAAAAGATTATAAACCCGCAGAAGAAATTGAAGTCCAAATAAAATCTCCCTATATTGGAGCAGGATTGATTACAATTGAGCGCGATAAAGTTTATGTATCACAGTGGTTTAAATCGACTAGTAAAAGTTCAATCCAAAAAATTAAAATTCCAGCAGGACTTGAAGGTCAAGCCTATGTTGTAGTGACAATGCTTCGAGATAGTCATTCCCAGGAAATTTATACTTCACCATTAGCGTACGGCGTATCCACGTTTGCCATTGACTTAGAAGCCCGTAAATCAAAAATAGAATTGAACGTGCCAGAAAAAATTAAGCCTGGTCAAAAATTGACTTTTAAAGTCAGATCTGATCAAAAAACAAAAGCTGCAGTTTATTTAGTCGATGAAGGGATACTTCAAGTTGCTAGTTACAAACTGCCTAAGCCATTAGATTATTTTTTTCAAAAGAAGGCCCTTCAAGTCAGCACAGCTCAAATTTTGGATCAAGTGATGCCTGACTTTATCAGCTTAAAAGACAAAGCAGCAGGTGGGGATCAGGGTTCAATGACTGGTCAAAGTTTAAATCCATTTAAAAGAAAAAATTTACCTCCGACTGCTGCGTGGTTGGGAATAAAAGATATTTCAGAAAATTGGACGACGTATATCTATTCGGTGCCTGATTATTTTAATGGAAATTTAAAATTGATGGTTGTTACTGCAGATGAAAAAAAATTAGGATCAATTTCTACTGATATAAATGTTCAAGGAGATTTCATTATCAATGCGACATCGACAACATTTAGTTCACCTGGCGACGAATTCGAAGTCAATTTAATCATTGCTAATTTACTAAAAGGAAGTGGAACAGATGCTAAATTGAATTTATCTGTCAAAACTGAAAAAGGTTTTGAGATGTTGCAAAAACAAATTGAAAGCTTATTAGTACCTGAAGGTAAAGAGAAAGTTTTTAATTTTAGATTAAAAGCTACTGATCAGTTGGGTTCATTTCCTATTTATATTAAAACCGGAATTGGTGATAAAAATGCAAATTTAGAAATCAATATTTTGAATCGACCTGCAACTCCGTACATTCAAAAAATAGATTGGTTATTAGTCGCAGATCAACCATTCAATTTAGAACAACTGACTCAATACAGACCAGAATATAAAAAAAATTATTTACAAGCGCATTCCGTGATACAAGACTTGATTCAACCTTTTAGCTCTTTTTATGAAGTGAATGATTACCTATGCACAGAACAAATTGCCAGTCAATTAATGCCATTAGTTTTACGAAATGATAAATCAAATGTTGAATTAAATAAAGTCAATCGATTGATTTCGCTATTAAGAGCTCGTCAAAAAGTCAGTGGCGAGTTTATTTTATACCCTAATGATTCATCGATTCATTTAGAGGCTACTTTGCATTTAGGAATGATATTTTTGTATATGCAAGAAAAAGGTGAACCCGTTGCGAACGATCTATGGCAAAGATTTTTACAAAGTTTAAAATCTGGGTATAACTCAGTTCAAACTAAAATGGATCTATATCGTAAAGCAAAAGCAATGTACATTCTTGTTCGATCACAAACCTTGCCTAAAGAAGATTTTAAAAACATTTCTCAATTGATGAAAGATAAAAATTTTGACAAATTATTAACTCCGACAACGGCTTATTATTTTGCCTCAGCTTATAAATTGGCAATGCAAGATGATATTTCTAAAAAATTTATTGAACTGGCTCGGGTAAATAAAAATACACTCATGAATGAATCTTATGCTTTCGAAGATGCTGAAAATTTTGAAAAGCAAGCATTAATATTGCAGCACTTCAGTCAAGATTTTGCAGGTAAATTGAATAATCAAGTTTTAACTAATATGATTACAGAGGTTTCTAAACAAAGCTTGAATACTTTTTCTTCAAGTTATTTATTAATGAGCTTGGATTCCATACTCAAACAAAATGCACTGCCCGGAAAATTAGATGCAATGAAAATCACAACTACTGATGATAACAAAATCGAAAAGCAGATTGATTTTAAAGATTTGAAATCAAAAAGAATTGATTTTGTTGAATCATTTTCAAGAATAAGCATTGCCAATAAAAATACAAATCCAATTTTATTGTCCTACGTGCAAGCAGGTTTTGATCAGCAAAGTATAATGAAACAAAAATATTCTGGAATAGAAATTTCAAGAACATATACTTTAGCTTCACAGGCAAGTATAAATAAAGTGGATATCGGTACTGAAATTAATGTCAGCATTCGCGCTCGCACAAATCTTGAAAAAGAGTCTTCAATTTTAATTACTGATTTAATTCCTGCAGGGTTTGAAGTAGTTTTAAATTCAATTCGAAAAAATGAAATTTCAAATTCAGATGCTGAAATTCAAAATCCAAGTGATGAGCCAATGGATCAAAATGATTCTAGCGAGTCAACTGAGGGGGCTAACAATTGGCCTGTTAATTTATTACTAAATCGAGCCTGGGCTAAAGATACGTCAAGTATTGCTATTTTGTGGCCAAAGTTAGTCGATGTCCGTGAAGATCGAGTTAATCTATACGTTCAATTAAATCGTGATATGAAAGAATTTACATATAAAATGAAAGCGATCGCCAAGGGGCGCTATTTAGTTCCTGGTATTTATGCTAAGGGGCTTTATCGAACTAGTTTAACTGGTCAAAGCGATTCAGGTCAAATTGAGGTTAAATAATTGATATTTAAAAAAAAATGTTTTTATATTGTTTTTTTTCTGAGTGCTTTTTTTGTGCTTCAAAAAATAGTTGTGCACTTAAACATAGGTCAATTAATCAATCAAAAAACGTATTCTCAAAGATTCTTTGATCGAACAGGTCATTTGCTTAGGGTAACTTTAAGTGGAGACGAAAAATACCGGCTATCAGTGAATGTTTACCAATTGGATAAAAATTATATTCAGGCGTTATTAAAAAAAGAAGACCGGTTTTTTTATTATCATCCAGGTTTTAATCCTTTGAGTTTATTGCGTGCGACAAATGAAACTTTTATTAAAAAAGGAAATCGCCAAGGTGCTTCAACATTAACAATGCAAGTCGTGCGCCTTTTGTATCCTGATTCAACTAAGAATTCGTCTGGTAAAATGTTACAAATTTTGCAAGCAATAAAGCTTGAATTTTTATATTCCAAAAATGAAATACTTTTAGCTTATTTAAGTTGGACTCCGTATGGCAGTAATTTAGAAGGTATTGAAACCGCTTGTTTTTTTTATTTTAAAAAAAAATGCCAAAAACTAACCGAGTCTCAAATTCAATTTCTAGTTAGTATTCCACAAAGTCCCCAAAAATATATAAATCAAGCTCAACTGTCTAAGGCAGATTTAGTTTTTAAAAATCCTCATTTTGTTGATTATTTGATTCAAATGAATTTAAATCAAAAAGATATTATCACATCGATAGACTCTGAATTTGATTCTGATATAAAAAAAATAACAGATCAGTATTTTTTAAGTCAAAAAAGTTTTGGAATTAAAAATTATACATCAATTGTTTTGGATTCATTAACCAATCAGATAGTTTCCTATAATGGTTCTGCTGATTATCAAAATAATGAGATTAAAGGTCAAATTGATGCCAATCGCACATTGAAATCACCGGGTTCAACTTTAAAACCATTTATATATGCTTTAGCTTTACAGCAAGGTTTGATACATGAAAAATCTTTACTTAAAGATACAAAAATGTCGTTTGCAGGATTTAATCCTGAAAACTTTGATCAGCAATTTTTAGGTCCGTTATCAGCAGAGCTTGCGTTAGTTCTTAGTCGAAATTTACCAGCGGCTGAATTATCTACGAAATTACACGATCCAACATTGTATGAATTTTTAGATGGAAAAAGTTCATTAAAATTTAAAAGTGAAATGCATTACGGTTTATCATTAGCATTGGGTGGAGTCGAATTTTCTATGCTGGATTTAATTAAATTGTATTCAGCTTTAGCTAATCAGGGAAAATACAGAGAACTTAATTTTTTTAAAAACTTAAACTTAAAAGAAACGGCACAGCAAATATTAACACCAGAAGCAGTTTATATTGTACTTCAGATGCTGAAGACAAATTCTAGAAGTGAAAATGAAATGATGTCTAAGCTTGCACAAACTTCAGCGCCTGTAGCTTGGAAAACAGGAACTTCAAAATCTTATAAAGACGCATGGACTATTGGTTTATTTGGTCGCTATGTTATAGGTGTTTGGTTTGGTGATAACGATAAAGTCATGAATCCCTCATTGGTTGGACGTAATTTGGCGGCACCTTTGTTTTTTCAAATTCATGATTATATTAAAAATAATTCAAAATATAATCATGAAGTGCAGCATCCCCGTTGGGATTCAAAAGTAGGACTTAATATAAAATCAGTTTCAATTTGTAGTGTCTCAAAAAAACTACCCACAAAGAACTGCACTCATCATCTTGAGACAAGTTTATTTATTCCGACAGTGTCTACAATTGAAAGTTGCCAAATACATCGAAAAATATATTTTGATCCAGTATCAAAAAAAATGAATTGTTTGCAGAAAAGTGCAAACCAGCAAAATAAAATTATTGAAGTCTGGCCTGACGAATTATTTCATGCTTTTAAACAAAGTGGACTTAAAAAAATAGCCTTATCAGACCAAAATTTTTCCTGCGATCATTTAGACAATTCTTCAACACAATTGTTTATAGCCAGTCCACAAAGTAGTATCGAATACATTTTAACATCAAAAAAAAATATAAAAACGAAAAAAAAAGAATTTAAAACAAAAATTCAATTGAATGCAATGTCTGAATCTGACAGTCAGTATTTGGATTGGTTTGTGAATAAGGTCTATATAGGGCGTTCGTTTAAGAAAGAGCCCCTGTTTTACGAAGCCCATGAAGCTGGAAATTATCAAGTTACAGTGACTGATAATCTAGGGCGAACAAATTCCAGCACTTTTAAAGTGAAGCTGAGTTTTTAAAAACCCAATTTCTTTTTAATATCATCTAATGCTTTTTGACCTTCTTGCTTGGCTTTATTTTCAACTTCAGCTTTAGCTTTGTTTTCAAGATCTTTTTTAGCAACTTCGATACGTTCTTGAGCTTGGCCTTTAAGTTCATTAAATTTTGATTCAGCTTGTGTAAAATCTGTTAAATAACCGTTAGTTAGTTTTCCAATTTGTTCATTCAATTGCTTCTTTTGTTTTTCTATTTCTTCATTTATTTTTTGTTGAACCAAAGTATTGACTTCATCTAGCTTTTTCTTTAACAAGGCAGAAAAGGCTGTTTCAAGTTTTTGTCCTAAGGAAGAGCTAATATTAATATCTAAGTCCTTCAGTGCCCCTTTAGCGCTTGCCTGAACATCAAAATTATTTATTGAGGCTAATGTTCCATTTAATATTTCATTGACGATTTTATCTTTTGCGGTCGTGATAAATTGAGCTTCTTTGAAATCATTTTTAAAATCTACAATATATGTTTTAAAACCTTCTGTTTTAAGTTTGATAGCAATTGAATTTTTAGAAGAAGGTATCGTAATTCCAACATCATCAGTTTTAATTAATTCTAAATTTTTTAATAAATAAGAGGCCACATCGAAATCAAAGCTTACGATTGGTAGTACTGGCATATTATTAAAAAGTCCGTAGGCCTTTATGCCAAATAAATTTTGTGACTTAAAATCACCATTAATTTTTAGTTCGGTTGGTTTTTTAATTTGACGCTGATTTGATGTGACATTGGTAATTTGACCTTTAAAATCACCGTAATCAGCTTGTTTATTTGACTGTGATGAAATGCCAATTTCTTTAATCCAAAACTGTGGGTAACCATTTAAAATCGGGAACTCATAGAAAATACCTTTAGCCCGTGGCTGTGGTTGAATAGAATCATCTATTTCCGCTTCTGTTTCAGCAATTTTTTTACCGGTCAATTTTGCCTGCACATTTTCAATTTTGCCTGTAATCATTTTTGAATATTTTGGAGGTAAATATTTTTCAATTAATAATTTATAACGATCTAATTTTTCTGCGTACGGAATCAAATACCCCATAAATAAAGATTTAGCGAATTGAGCTGCATCTATTTTTGGGATTTTAAATTTTGTTTTTATAAAATCGATATCAGCTTTAATTTGCTGTTCGAGTGTTTTGTAATCCGCTTGAATAGAGGCGACATCTGTCGTAAGTTTGTTTTTTGTATCATTGACGACTTGAATTTTCGTATCAACATCTTTTTTTAAAGAAATGAATTCATTGACGGAAGAATTAACTTCTTCAATATTTTTGAAATCTTTATATTTTATACCATTAAAACGAACTTTGTATTGATCTAAATCTTTTTGGTTGGGAAGTGTTTTGATAGTCGCATCCCATTCGACACGTTTTTGTTCCCACTTTTTATTAAGCTCTTCAGCCATTTTTTTTGAGGCAATTTGAGATTCTAAATTTTTTAATTGTGCATTTAAATCACCGTTTTTTAAAAATCCAGCAATGTCACTTAATAGATTACTTTTATTATCTTTTTCTAACTTATTAAGTGCTGAGCTTTTGAGTTGATCGGCAAATCCAGGTTCGTTACTTGGCGGAGGGGGCGGAGCTACTTTCCCCGGATAAGATCGTTTCGATAAAAATTGAATTCCATCAACAGCCATTTTATCAATGACATATTTTAATCTCAAGATAGCATCTGTGTTTACATCAAATACTATTTGTGAAAGTTCTATGGAATTGAGCTCAGGCTTTTCACGGTTAGTTAATTCAAGTTTATTTATTTCAACAGAGCCTTTCCTAAATGAAGTTTTAATGCTGGAAATATTAAGTTCAGTTCCTAAGGCTTTGAAGCCACCCCATTCGATTAAACTTTTTAAATGATTGTCAAAAAACAATTTAAAATAAACACCAATAAGGACAATAAAAACAAATAGTGGAATAAGTGCGTTCCAACGAATAATGCCTTTTTTCTTTTTAAATTTAATATTTGATTCAGACATTTTTATTCTCCGTACAAATCGTTGTATTTTGCATAGTAATCATAAAACTTTGAGGCTTTAAAAGCTTTCCAAGCTTTTGTTTGTTCAAAGGCTTGGCCAATTGTTAGGCGGTATTTAACGACAACAAATTTGAAAATAATAAACATGATCGGTGCCAGTATTAAGGCTACGACGAAGCTACCCATAACAATAGAGTTATTAAAACGGGTGTAAGGAACTAAGGGCATGTTATAAAGTGTAGTCCATAAATTTCTAAGCGAAGGAAGCTCTAGTGTCCATCGACCTAATACATCAGCCATTGGATCGATTAGAAAAGCTATAAATTTAAAAAAGAATGCTGACAGCATGGCTATTCCAAATTGAACTCTAAAAATAAGTATGAATAATAAAATCAAAAATGTTTGCAAACTGAAAAATGGAGAAAAACCTAAAAACGTACCTAGTGTTAAACCAATCGCTATTTGATTGGGTCCATTTTCCGAGTGAAGAAGCCGAATCAGATTAAGAATTTGTTTTATAATAAGTGTCATAATTTTTTATATTATTTTTTAATTTTTGCGATTTTAAAAAAAAATATCCTCCTGGTAAGCTAAGTAAGATGAAAAAAAACTGCATTAAACTTACAGCAATTATAGCTGCTTCTGCTGAGGGAACGTCAATAGTTTTAAAGATTAAATAAAATGCAGTTTGACCAACCCCAATAGATCCAGGAGTCAATGGAATAGCCATGGCCATAAAGCCAAAGCTAGCCAATGGGAAAATAAGCAAGAAAGAAGGGTTAGAGTTTGTCAGTTTTAAAATTATAAAATAAATGAACACAATTGAAAGCAACTGTGCAAAAAAACACAGAACAATAAAAGGAATTATTTTTTTTTGGTCAAACATGAGATTTAAGCTTTTAAAAAAATCAACTGAAACATTTTTTATTTTTAATATGAATGTATTTTTTAAATTTTGTGTGAGTTTTAAAAAGCAAGTGTATAATTTATTTCTGAATAATAAACAGAATAATCCTAACGCTAAAATCAAACCTGAAAAATGCAGGTACTTGTAGCTGGCTTCATTAAGGTCTCGAATTTCTATTAATAAAAAGATAAATGAAAATAAAACTAAGGCAAAAATTCCCAAAGCTCGATCAACCAAAGTCATAGATAGCGATTCTGTTTTTGGGATCGAAGTGACTTTAGAATACTCTAGTGCTTTTAAGACATCGCCACCAACTCCGCCGGGAACAAAAACATTAAAAAACTGCCCGATTAAATGTTGTTTGACCGATGATAAAAAAGAAATTTTGACATGAGTAGATGTGACAAGCCGCCATCTGAAGCTAAAAACAACATATTGCAAAACAAAAACAACTAAGCCCATCATAAAAATTTCTGGTTGCACAAGTACATCTTTAACCTTACTTAATTGAAGCATTCCACTTCTATAAAGTAAGTATAAAATAACTCCAGCAATTAAAAATTTAAAAAAAGAATTTAAAAAAACCTTCAAACAGCTATGCCAGTTTTATTTTATGGGTGTCGTATATTAATTTTAAATTTTTCAATACTGCTTCTAAATTTTTAAGCGGAAGCGAAGTCGGTCCGTCACACAAGGCCACCGCTGGATTGGGATGAGTTTCAAGAAAGATTCCATCCACGCCAACAGCTGTAGCGGCACGAGCCAGTGGCCAAACCATGTCTCCGCGGCCTCCGCTAGATTCCCCTGTAGCACCTGGAAGCTGTGTTGAGTGAGTGCAGTCCATAATTACTGGAAAGCCAAGTCTTCGCATTTCAATTAATCCAGTCATATCGTTAATAAGACGATTGTAACCAAAAGTCGTGCCACGCTCACATAATAATAATTTTGAATTTCCAGATTGAACGGCTTTGTCCGCAATGGCTTTCATATCCCACGGAGCTAAAAACTGACCTTTTTTAATGTGAATAACACGTCCTGTTTCTGCTGCTGCCACCATAAGATCTGTTTGTCGAGATAAAAAGGCAGGGATTTGTATAACTTCAGCATACTCAGCAGTTTCTTTAACTTGAATTGTTTCGTGAACGTCAGTTATAAAATTACAACCCACTTTAGATTTTATTTTATCAAGCGATTTCAAAGCCGAGCCCATTCCGGGCCCTCGAAAACTTTTTAAACTTTGTCTGTTGGCTTTATCAAATGAACATTTAAGAACCCAAGGGATTCCTAAATTTGAAGTGACACGTTTTATTTCTTGAGCTGTTTCAATAACCATGGCTTCATCTTCGATAATATCAGGACCAGCGAATAAAGAAAATGTTTGTCCATCGCCCCAAGTGATGTTTCCATATTTTGATTCTAAAACAACAGGGTTATTTAAAGCTTTAAATTCATTTGTCAGTGGATAATTATTTTCAGTCATAATTAAACTTTATTCTCATATGAAAATTGAACTGCTGTTTTAGTGGCGCTAATAACTTGATTCATTTGCTCTTGATTCATATCTGGAAACATCGGAAGGCTAATCACATGACTTGCGGCCCATCTTGAATTTGAAATATCAAATCGACAAGTCGTATTTTCTTTATACCAAGGTTGATCAGGCATTGCGATCGGGTAGTGCACAGTTGTAGGTATGCCTAATTCTTGCATTTTCTTTTGAAACAGATCACGATTTGTGACTGTGACTGTGTATTGTGCCCAGACGCTCAAATTACCAGCTTTAATAAACGGAGTAGAAAATTGAGGATCAAATTTTTCTAAACCATTAAAAGCGGCAGTGTACTCTTTTGCAACTTTGTTACGAGCCTCTACTTCCCAATCATAGCGTTCCATTTTTGAAAGTAGAATTGCACATTGAATCGTATCAAGCCGAGCATTAATTCCAAGACGTGTGTGGTAATATCTTTTTTCAGAACCATGTTCGCGAATTTCTTTCATTGCTAAGTGTAATTTTGGATCATTAGTAAAAATGGCTCCACCTTCACCATAGCAACCAAGTGGTTTAGCGGGATAAAAAGAAGTTCCAGCAACAGTTGCTACGGCTCCACTTTTACGATCTTTGTAGCCAGCACCATAGGATTGAGCTGTATCTTCGATGACAAACAAATTGTGTTTTTTTGCAATCGCATTGATTTCATCTAAATCGCAGGCTTGACCATAAAGAGATACAGGCGCAATAGCTTTAGTTTTCGGTGTAATAGCAGCTTCAATTTTTGATACATCAACATTAAAAGTTTTACGATCAATATCAACATATACAGGAGTGGCTCCAACAAGCGCTATGGTTTCTGCTGTGGCAATAAAAGAAAAAGCAGTAGTAATGACTTCATCACCAGCGCCAATTCCTAAGGCCATCATTGGAACAACTAATGAGTCAGTTCCGCTTCCAACAGCCAGGCAATGTTGAGTGCCCGTGTGTTTTGCCAATAAATTTTCAAGTTCAAGAACTTCTGGGCCGCCGATGTAGGCTCCACTTTCTAAAACTTTTTGAATGCGCGAATCGATAGAATTTTTTAATGCTTTGTATTGTGATTTTAAATCAATAAAGGGAACGTTCATGGGGACTCCTTTGTCTAGTCTAGAATGAATACTTAAGTTCATATTATGGTAAGAATTAGTGTATGAAGTCATGTTTTTTATTCGCAAGCCGCATGCTGCTGTGTAAAAAAAGATGCATTTGTTATTTCAGAGTCTTGCCATCTGCAAAATTAGGCAATAGCATGCTAAAAGCAACTGAGGGGCTTTATGTTTAATTTATTTTTTGCATGTATTTTTTTAACTACACTCAATTTATTTGCTGCAGGCGAACCGACTTCAATAATACCTGAAAAACGGATTTTTGAATTAAATACTGAAGTTAAAGCTTGTGATGATTTTCATAAGTATGTTTGCAGTCGTGCGGAAAGTCAGTTTAAGTTACGCGAAGATCGAAGCAGTCACACTTTTTCATTTAGTGATTCAAATGAAAGATTATTAGAAAAGAAAAAAGATTTTTTTAAAAATATTGATTCTGAAAAAAAGTTATCTGCCAGATCATTTCAAATGAAATCATATTACAAAGCCTGTATGAATGAAGCTGAATCCATGAATGAAGAAAAAACACTTGTAGAAGAACTTAAAAAAACTGTTGCAGATATTAAAACAAATGATGATTTTATTAAACTTAATTTTAAAAATATGACAGGCGATGATTGGAGTTTTATAGGTTATGATATTTCTCCGAATATTAATGATCCAATAATTTATGACGTTTCTTTTGATTTAGGATTTATGTTTTTACCTGAACATAGTTATTATGAGAACAAAGAATTAACTAAAGCTTATCAGCAACTCATGGCTGATTTTTTTAGCACAGCATATCCTGAAAGAAGTAAAAGTGATTTTTTAAAGCGAGCTCAAGCCATTGTTGAATTTGAAAAAAAATTCACTAAAACTTATCCTTTGCCTGCGGAATCACGTAAAAGATACACAGAACCACGCTATGTGGATCGAGCTGAATATTTAAAAACAAATAAAGTTTTTGGATTAGAACAGTTTTTTAAAGATCATGTTCCAGCAAAAACTTTGGTGCGACAATTTATTCCTGAAAGTTTTGAATTTGTTGTCAATGAAATCGAAAAGCCAGAAAATTTGCAGGTGCTAAAAGATATTTATTTCTTTAGAAATGCTCGTCAATTTATGGATGATGCCTATACTGATCTTTATAAAAAAAGAATGAAATTTAGTTTTGATTTTTTAGGCGGAGCACCAACGCGTCCTGATCGACAAGAACGTTGTACCTATGGGGTTATGGGTGCATTTGGAAAAGAATTAGATCTAGAATTAATTGATCGTTTGTTTAAAAATTTTCCTGAAAAGAAAATGATCGCAGTTACTGATAAGATCAGAAAATCTATTTTAGACGGCATTCAAAAAAATACATGGTTATCCCCGCAAGGTAAAAAAGGGGCCTTAGAAAAAATTAGTAAAGCAAAATTACAGATTATTAAGCCTAGATCTGATAAAGAATGGGATTTTAAACCGATTCGCACGTATAGCGATTCAAAACCCTATGCTAATGGAAAAGTTCTTTCTGCATTAGGACACGAACGAAGTTTTCAAAGATTAAAAGAGGGTGCGAATGTGCTAGCATGGGGAATGGCTCCGCTTACTGTCAATGCGTATTATTCTCCGGATAAGAATAAATTTGTAATGCCGATAGGAATTTTGCAGTATCCATTTTTTATGGCTGAAGGAGACCTTATTGAAAATCTAGGTGCAGTCGGGGCAGTTGTTGCCCATGAACTTGGTCATGCTATTGATGACGAAGGATCAAAATTTAATGCTCAGGGGCAGTTGAAACAGTGGATGACTGACGCTGATATTGAAAATTTTAAATCACGCGGAAAAAAAATGATTAAACAGTTTTCTGATATTGGTCATAACGGAGAATTAACTTTAGGTGAAAATATGGCTGATTTAAACGGATTAACATTTGCCTTTCGTGCTGCATTTCCCGAGACTTCAAAAAAGGAAGCTAGCCTTACTGAGAAACAAAAATTTTTCGTTGCCTACGCCAGATTATGGTGTGAAGTCGATCGTGAAAAAGCACGTGAAGCGCAGCTTAAAACTGACCCGCACAGTTTAGGTTTCGCAAGAATTAACGAGCAAGTAAAGCATCAGCCAGGGTTTCAAAAGGCATTCTCTTGTAAGTCTGGGGACAAAATGTTTTTAGAAGCAAAAGATCAAATTAAAATCTGGTGATTTACAGATATAAAATATCGATTTGTTTTAAAATTTTTTCAGCATCATAATTTATTCCTTAATATGGTATAGAATTAAAATTGATCTTTACCATATTTAGGAAAATCTCCACGAGTAAACAAACTCAGTAAATTTAAATTATTCCCTTTTAGTTTCGCGCTGGCTTCATCGCCCCCGCGATTGATAATACAAAGAACTGAATCAATCACAGCACCTTGATTACGTAAATCAGCTGTGCTTAGGATTACTTGCCCGCCAGATGTGATGACGTCTTCAACGATGCAAAGTTTTTTACCGCTGATTTCAATGCCTTCAGCAAATTGACAAGTTCCATATTTTTTAGCTTCTTTTCTAACAAAGCAAACAGGAAGGCCTGTTAGTAAAGATAAAGCTGTAGCCACAGGAAGGCCCCCCATTTCAAGGCCAGCTAAAATTTCTGTTTCTTTTGGAATGAAATCTTTCATCTTATAGGCTATTTGAAAAAGTAATTCAGGATTTGATTCTAATCGATATTTATCGAAGTATTCAGTCGAGGTTTGACCACTACGTAACAAAAATTGTCCCGTTAAATGGCAGGCATTATAAACAGAATTAGCCAGTTCCTGATGAGTCATTATTTCTTTAGAATTTAAATAATTTAGCATTTTGTCCCCACTTTTTTGGCTTAGTTTATGCTACTTACTGCTTTCTTAACAAATAAAAGGTAACTAATTGCTTAAAAATGAAACTACTGGTGTCTTTAAAATCTTTATTAATATCTTCATCATACAAAACGACAAGTATTTTTACGAAGTTAGTTTTTTTGACATTGCTTTTAGTTTTAGTAGTCTTTATTTTAAGAAGTGGTGTTGAAAAAGATCAAAATGAGCTTTTGGAAAGCCGTTTTCCTACTGGAAAAATTGAATCAACACGCTAAATATTTTTTTGCTTCAAATTTAATTTTTTATCTACGGCCTGATTTTTTTCGTTGCTGCCACTGTTCAAGGGCATATTTACGCATATCCTCGACATTATCGAATTCATCGACAATCTCGACCCCAAGCAAAGTTTCGACTGTATCTTCCAGTGTGGCCAATCCTGTGACGACTCCGTAGTCATCAGTGATTAAAGCTAAGTGATCTTTAGTTTTAACGAAAAAATCTAAGGCCTGTGAAACTGTGGTTCGTTCAGACATCGATGAGATAGGTGCCATTAAATCTTTAATTTTTGTATGGTGGTGATCCTGAGATAAAGCTTCTAATATTTTATATCGATGAGTTAAGCCTACAATTTTCTCAAGAGAATCTTCATACACAGGAATTCTGGAAAAACGAATGGGTTTAAATTTTTTAGCGACTTCATTCACTGTCATATTGCCATCAAGGGCTGTGATCACTGATCGAGGGGTCATGATATCAGAAATAAAAATTTTATCTAACTTCATGAGATTTTTAATAATGTCAGATTCTTTACTTTTAATGGTGCCTTCTTCGACTCCGATTTCAGCGCTTTTAATCATTTCATCACGAGTCATATCTGGTTCTTGAGAAGGAGATGATAGTGATTTTGAAATATATTCAGAAAATTTAACAATGGGATAAAGAAGAATAATCATAACTTGTACAGTATAGGCAGAGAAAATAGCTAAAGATTTTGCATTATTCTGACCGATTGTTTTTGGTAAAATTTCTGAAAATATGAGAATCATAAAAGTAAAAAAAATAGAGAAAATAGTTAACCAAGTCTCTCCAAATTCTTTTTGCACTTCGTAGGCTATAAGTGCCGATCCTAAAGTATGCGACACAGTATTTAATGTAAGAATCGCCGATAAAGAGCGGCTCATGTTATCAGTAATGTGTTTTAAAACTTTGCCAGATTTTGCAGATTCATCAACTTCAACAGCAATGTATGCTGGAGACAGTGAAAGTAAAACAGCTTCGCAAAGTGAACACAAAAATGAAATACCAATAATCAGAACCATGAAAACTAAAATCGTAACCATATATAGTAAGAATTTTAGCAGAGGGTAGAGTCGAATGCACGGGATATAAAAGTGGCCCTAGAGTTTTCGCAATTGCTTAAGTCTAGGGCTATAAAAATGAAATTTTATTTTAATAATTTAATTCTAATTATTTATTTTCAGCAGCACGTTTAGCTTGATATTTTTTAGCTAAATCTTCCTGAATATTTCTTGGTGCTGCTTGGTATTTAGTGAATTCCATTGCGAATTCGCCTTTACCTTTTGTGGCAGAACGCAGATCAGTTGAATATCCAAACATTTCAGTTAATGGAACTTCAGCCTCAATAGTCACGTTTCCTTCGATAGTTGTCGAACCTAAAATAACTCCACGACGTTGGTTTATTTGGCCAGAAGCTGGTCCCATATATTCCTCAGGAACAGTTGTTTCAAGTTTCATAATTGGTTCAAGAACTGTAGGCTTTGCTTTTTGATAAACTTCACGCATGGCTGCCATCGCACAAATTTTGAAAGCCATATAAGATGAATCCACATCATGGTATCCACCATCGACAAGGTCAATTTCAATTCCTACAATCGGAAAACCAATCAAAGGACCTTTTGTACATTGCTCACGGAATCCATCTTCAACACCAGCAATAAATTCTTTAGGAATACGACCACCGACAACTTTATTATTAAACTTAAATACAGCTCCATCTTCTTGCGGAGGTAATGGTCTAACAGCACCAATCGCTTTTGCGTATTGACCAGATCCACCCGTTTGTTTTTTGTGAGTGTAATCGTAATCAGCAGCTTCACCGATTGTTTCACGATAAGCCACCTGAGGTTGTCCTACAGTGACTTCACAACTGAATTCACGTTTCATACGTTCGATATAAATTTCTAAATGAAGTTCTCCCATTCCTGAGATAATCGTTTCATTTGATTCTTCGTCACGGTGAACTCGAAAAGTTGGATCTTCTTTTCTGAATTTTTGTAAAGCTTTAGTGAAGTTGTTAGTTCCTTCTTTTGTTTTCGGAGCAATCGCTAAACTAATCACAGAATCAGCGATATGCATTGATTGCATTGAGGCCTGGATTTTTTCATCACAAAATGTGTCTCCAGAGGCGCAATCCACACCAAATATGGCAACGATATCCCCAGCATAAGCTGTTTCGATATCTTCCATCTTAGCTGAATGCATTCGAACAAGTCTTGGAACTTTTAAATTCTTTTTACTTGTTTGATTAATTACAAAATCACCTTTAGTGACTTGGCCTTGGTAAATGCGCATGTAAGTCAATTGGCCAAATTGAGTTTCTTGCAATTTAAAAGCAAGCATAACAAGCGGTTTATCATTTTTAGTTTCTAATGGAAATTTTTCTTCATTTTTACTTAAATCCAAAGCATTTTCTATTTTTTCAGTTGGATTTGGTAAGTAATAAGTAACAGCATCTAATAAATGCTGAACGTTTTTATTTTTAAAAGCAGATCCGCAAAAAACAGGAACTAATTTTAAACTGATAACGCCCTTGCGCATAGCTTCGCGCATTTCTTCTAATGTGGGTTCTTCTTCCATTAAGAATTTTTCTTCGATGACTGAATCCACGTCAGCTAGTTTTCCAATTAAAATTTGACGATACTCTTTAGCTTGTTCAACCATATCTGCAGGCATTGGAATTTCAACAATGTTTTCGCCATCATCACCTTGATTTTGAAAAGCTTTCATTGAAATTAAATCAACAATACCAATATGTTTTTCTTCAAGGCCAATTGGAATATTAGCCATAAATGCATTTAATCGTAATTTTTCAACTAAAGCATCTTTAACACGGAAAGGATTTGCTCCTTGACGATCAAGTTTGTTGACAAACGCTAATCGTGGAACATTATAACGCTTCATTTGCCTGTCAACCGTGATCGACTGAGATTGAACTCCAGAAACTCCGCAAAGAACTAGGATTGCTCCGTCAAGAACGCGAAGTGATCGCTCAACTTCAACTGTGAAATCCACGTGCCCCGGTGTATCAATTAAATTTATTGTATAATCTTTCCAGTGAACCTGAGTGGCAGCAGACTGAATAGTGATCCCTTTTTCACGCTCAAGATCCATCGAATCCATTGTGGCGCCGACGCCATCTTTACCCTTAACTTCATGAATTTCATGAATACGACCACCATAAAATAAAATACGCTCAGATAAAGTTGTTTTACCCGAATCGATGTGTGCCGAAATACCAATATTTCTGACTTTTTGAATATCCCAAGTTTTTGACATAAAGACCCTCTTTATTGTGTGTTAATTCGTCTCAAGTATTAAATAGTTAACAAGCATTTTGGTCTATCATTTTTTTAAACCAGAGGCAATCAGTCAGGACTTATAGCTAAAAGATAAGGCACTAAAAAGTGTCTCGATGTAAAACAGTTTATCACTTTGAGACATTCTAAGTCATTTTATAGCTTATAAACAGGTTTCACATTTGCTTTAACCACAATGAAAAACAAAACAAAGGAGAACTCAGTGAGAAATTTAAAAATAGGTTTATTGATGGTGGCGGCACAAGTCGTCGCGTTTAGTTCAGTTGTACACGCTCAGCAAGTTAATGAAGAAGGTCAAGAGATCGTCATCAGCAAAGAAGACAAATACAAAGTTAAACCTAGCTTTGAAGCTCCTGAAGGCCAATTATTTTTTGAATCAAATCTTTCAACATTACCATTAAGTGGTTATGAAAATGTGATCGTCATCAATAAAGCTCAAGCAAAGTTTGATGCCAAAGGACGAGTCATTGATTCGCCAGCGCAAAAATTGAGAATTTATCGTAATGGTCAGCTATACAAGTTAACTCAAAATGGTGAACTTATTGATTCAACAAAAGTTTCTACAGGTCGTGAGAATGTTGAAATTGTTTCTGGGTTTAAAAAACTTATTAAAAAAATATTCGGTGGTAAAGGGACTAGTGAATCGCACTGGAGACACACTACGAATGGTTTTTATACTATGAAGCGTCTTGAAGGGCCACTTTACAAATCTGGTGAATCTGGATTCACTATGCCTTACGCCATGTTTTTTAACAGCACAAACGGTTTGGCAATTCATGCAGTTCCACCAGATCTATCTTCTAAAGCTGGTGGCGAAGCGGGCGGTGAAGCTAATCTTGGACAAAGATCTTCAAGTGGATGTGTAAGAGTCCACAAAAATGTAGTTCAAGAAATTCGATCATTAGTTGATGCTGCTGGACGAGGTCAAGTGCCAAGCGTTGATCCTAAAACAGGGAACGTAAATAAGAAACCAGATGGTTCTGATTTGATGATCGATGGATACAGAACAATCGTTATTGTTGAGGAATTCTAGGAATTTTTAAATCGTGGGCTTGTCCTTAGATTTTTAAGGACAAGTGGCTGCTGGATTATCTAATTTCTTTTTCAAACAGGCACCTATGTTATTTGTATTGCTTCCGAAATTTCCAATGGAAGCTGCCAATTCATCACAATATTTCTTAGACGAATCAGATTGATCAGCCACATTTGCACACGATCCCGCATAAGTTTGTAAAACGATTTCACCAAGGTCTGCAGCAGGTAAATTTCCAAGCTGTCCTTTCAGTTGATCAGGTGTTGGATTTGCAACACCAGCAAGTACTCTTAACAATGTTCCTATTTTGAATAAAGAACTAATCTGCGTATAGCCTTTTGATTCAGAATTTTCACAAACAGAAAAGGCTTCGTCAGCTATTGTATTTGAACTAAAATTAAAAACAGACATCACGCTTAAAGTTGACGAACAAGTTCCAATGCAAGTTTCATTTTCATTAATTTTTTGCATGGTGCTAATTAGAGTTGTTGCTGATCCAAATCCCTCAGAAATAAAAATCGCAGCACATTGTAATTTGTAAGAAGAAGCAGAGTTGATCGATTTAATATTTTCAACGCAAGACCTAGCCTGTGTCGGTGCTGAATTATTCAAGCAAGTCTGCGCATCTTGAAGATCGTTACTATCACTTTTTTGGCAAGATAAAATTGAAGCTGACATCAGTAGTGCTAAAATGATTTTTTTCATGGGTGATCCTTTTGTATGATCCTTTATCGGCTTAAGACTGAATTTCTTAAGCTTTTATGCGTCTAGAAAAAATAACAAGGCTTTGGGCTAAATGATCTGACTTTTTTAACGAGGTCGTTATTATAGTCTTATGGCAAATACAGTTAAAAGAAGTATATCTCAGGCGATTTTAGAATTAGCACTCGACAGAAAAAAGATGGCTTTTGTATCTGGCCCCAGGCAGTGTGGTAAAACGACAATGACTAAAAAAATAATAGCTGATAAAAACAGCTATTTTAATTGGGATGAATTAGCTTTTCGAAAACAGTGGACGATCTCAACTCAAAATTTTGCTGAAACAATCATTCATGCTAAAAATGACCCATTGGTTGCTTTCGATGAGTTTCATAAAAATATAAAATGGAAGAATCAACTAAAAGCATTTTATGATCTGTATGGTAATCAAATTAAAATTATTGTGATTGGTAGCGCTCATTTAAATACTTACAAAAAAGGTGCTGACAGTCTGCTGGGTCGATTTCTTCATTTTCGATTGCATCCATTAACAGTGGCTGAACTAGATACTAAAAACAAAAATAGCTTTACACAACTCGAATCTTTCATTAAAAATCCAGAAGATTTTGATTTGTATTCAAATACAAAACTAGTTACTGATTTATTTCAATATAGTGGATTTCCTGAACCCTTTCTTTCGCAAAGTCAAAAAATTTATAATGTTTGGAGCAGAAGTCGTAATGAATTGATGATCAGACAAGATTTAAAAGATTTGTCGCAGATTATGCAAATTGGACAAGTTGAAATTCTGTCATCATTTTTACCTGATCGAGTAGGATCTCCGTTAAGTTTAAAAGCATTATCAGAAGATTTAGATGCTTCGAATCCATCGATAAAGCGATGGATGCTCGAACTCGAAAAAGTTTATCATCATTTCAAAGTTTTACCTTATGCCAAATCAATTATTCGATCTTTAAAAAAAGAGTCTAAAATTTATTTGTATGACTGGGCTAGCATTAAAAATGACGGCGCGAAATTTGAAAATATGGTGGCTTGCCATTTGCTAAAAATGGTGGATTATTATACTGACACAGGTGAGGCAAAGTTAGAATTTTTTTATTTACGAGACAAAGAAAAAAATGAAGTGGATTTTGTTATTATTAAAAATAATAAACCGTTTTTTAAAGTTGAAGTTAAGTTATCTGAAACAAAAATAGATAAAACTCATTTGCAGTTTCAAAAAATTACTTATTCCCCATTTTCAAATTGTTAAACAATCTGATTATTTTAGAAAGTACAACTTAGGAATTCAAGATGTGGAATCTTACGTCATTAGTTTTGATCATTTTTTTAAAGCGATGGTCTAAATATAATCCTTCGTGTAAAATTTTAGAATTTAATTTATAAAGAACGAATTAAATAATTTTTTGAAGGTTTTGATGAGGAATCCATTTCGATAGTTTTTCAGTAAATTCATCAAATTTAACAGGTTTTGATAAGTAGTCATTCATGCCAGCATCTAAACAAATATCCTTATCACCTTTTAAAGCGTTAGCAGTCATTGCAATGATTGGGATTTTACTATAAGTTTCGTTAACGTGACTTCGTATAATGCGAGTTGCTTCGTAGCCATCCAGTACGGGCATTTGACCGTCCATTATTATTAAATCATACTGATCACTTTTTAGAGAATTCAAGACCTCAGAGCCGTTCTCAACAACATCTGGAATACATCCTAGTTTTGCTAAATATTTAGTAGTTATTATTTGATTCACTTTATTGTCTTCTGCAACTAATATTCGTACTCCTTTTAATAATTCAGACATGTTTTTTCTTGGTACCAAGTTATCTGATCTATTTTTTAAAGAACTTAATTTAAATGGTAATTCAATCCAAAATGTAGATCCTAATTTTTCAGTGCTGTTTACACCAATTTTACCATTCATAAGTTCAGCTAGTTGTTTTGAAATCGAAAGGCCCTGCTGATTCCTAAAAAAATAACAAACACAGAGAAAATGCATGATAAAACTTTTTGGTTAAATTCAAGTAAGCAAATCATAACAATTGAAGCTAAAATACCTACGGCTAAATTAAATGCAATTTTTAAATTTATTAGCGATAAAAAATCATAATTTAGTAGATTAATATTAAAAATTGTAGGGATTAAAAAAGCTGATAATATTACAAACGAAAATAAATAAATAAAACGTCGGTAAAAAATTTTATCAAATAACATTCGTTAAATATAAATAATAAATGAAAACTTATAAAGTACTATCGGGATAGGAAAAAATTAATAGACTTAAAGCTAGAGCAAGTTAAAACTAAAAATTCAATAAATTTTCTTAGTCTAGCTATAGTCCTTCACATTAATACCGTATTTTTTAATTTTACGAAGCAGTGTATTCTTTGGAATATTGGCTTGTGCCACTGTCTGATTAATTCGACCTTTATTCGCTTTTAAAGCGCTGATGACGAAATCTTTTTCGACTTGTTCTTTGTAGACTTCAAAATCAAGATCGGTACTTTCTAAAGTTTTTTGTTGATTTGATAATGTTTGAATTGTTGTGCTTGATTTTTTTTCTTTCATAGCCTCTGGTAGACAAGCAATAGTCATTTGATGTCCAGATTCAATAATAAAAGCTCGCTCGATCACATTTTGCAACTCGCGAATATTTCCAGGCCAGCGGTAAGACTTCATTATTTGCATACAATCAGGTTCTATACTTGAAATAATTTTATGATGTGATTGCGAAAATTTTTCTAAAAAGTTTTGTGCTAATTCTGTAATATCGTCAGGTCGTTCGCGAAGAGGAGGCAGAAAAATCGGCATGACATTAAGGCGATAAAATAGATCTTCTCTGAAGCTTTGATCATCCATCATTTTTTCAAGATTTCTATTTGTTGCAGCAATAATACGAGCATTTGTTTTAACTTCTCTGTTGCTTCCGATCGGCGTGAATTTTTTTTCCTGCAATGCACGAAGTAATTTCACTTGCATTTCGGGCTTTAATTCTCCGATTTCATCTAAAAATAAAGTTCCGTTATTAGCTAATTGAAATTTTCCAATTTTACGTTCAATGGCCCCTGTGAAGGCACCTTTTTCGTGCCCGAAAAGTTCTGATTCCATTAAATTTTCAGGAATAGCTCCGCAATTAATTGCTACAAATTGTCCAGATTTTCTTTGAGAATTGAAGTGAATAGCTCTGGCGACTAATTCTTTACCTGTGCCATTTTCTCCTCGAACTAAAACAGTCGTTTCAACTTTACAAAGTTTGTAAATTAGATTGAAAACCTCTTTCATTTTTCCATTTTTGCCGACTATTTCACTATCAATATCATCATCAAAAATAGGATTTGAAGCCGCCAGTTCTTTAACCATATTTTTAGCTTCAATACTTTTTTTAAGAATTTGATGAAGTTTGTCAGAATCAACAGGCTTTTCTAAATAGTCATAGGCCCCATCTTTAATGGCTAAAATGGCATCATTTAAGTTACTGTGAGCAGTCATTATAACTACAAATGTTTGAGGATTATTTTCTTTGATTTGCTTTAAAGCTGTTAAGCCATCCATTTCAGGCATTTTAACATCCATTAAAATAAGATCCCAAAACTCAGATTGAGTTTTTTGTAAGGCTTCAAGTCCTGTTTGCGCTTCAGAAAAAATGAATTCAATATTCTCATTTTCAGTGAATTGAGACAGTATTGAAATAATTGATTTTCTAAGCTCAACTTCATCGTCTACTATTAATGCTTTTAGTTTCATAGGTCCTCGCTATTTAAGTCTATAGGTAATTGGATATAAAAGGTAGTTCCCTTATTTAATTCAGATCGAACAGAAATTTTACCACCATGCAGCTCAATAAAATATTTTGCTAAATACAAACCTAATCCAGAACCTTTAGTTTTTAAATCTTGATTTTTACCCCGCGCAAATTTTTTCCAAATGTGTTCGAGTTCATTCGGATCTATGCCTTCGCCGGTGTCTTTAACTTCTATTAGAATATAATGATCATTTTCAGTGGTGTGAATTTCAACTGTACCGAAATCTGGTGTGTACTTAATAGCATTTTCAACTAAATTTAAAATAACTTCAGCCATTAAAGTGATATCAAATTCTATCAGAAACATGGGTTCTAAAATAGTTTCAATTTTAATATTTTTAGCAAGCGCTAACGGTTTTACTCGAGCAATTACATTTTCAACAATTCCATTTAAGTCGGCAGTTTCTTTGTGAATTTTAAACTCTTTAGATTCAACTCGTAAAAGTTTAAGGATTGATTGGATATATTTATTCAACTCTTCAGAGTATTCTTTTAGATTTGTTAAATCAGTAGTAAAAGTAGGGCTTGCATTTAAATTATTTAATTTAGCATTTTGTAAATTGAGCCGATCCACTACTGCTTGGATTTTTGCAATCGGTGTTTTTAGATCATGGCTTATAAGGCTTACAAAATTATTTTTAAGTTGCTCAAGTTCTGCTAAGTAATTTTGTTCTTGTTGTAATTTATAGTGTGCTTTTTCAATTTTTAGTACCTGGTAACCAATATGAGTAAGCCATATTAATGTTAAAAGAGCATAACAGCTAGCTACAGGTATCCAAGTCGCGTAGGTATCAAATATCCAAATAGAAAATGCAGTCCAGACTGTTGCGACCCAGATAAAAAGATAAAAAGATACAGTTTGTGGATATTTGGTAATTATAAAAACAGATAGTAACATCAGTAAAAAAAGTAAAAATATATAAAAAATGATTGGCAGCTTTTTGATAAAACTATTGGAAAGATAATTATAAGTAACTTCGGCCCAGAATTCATTTCTTGAAATTTGTCCTAATGGTGTCAGGACTTGCTGAGTCGTTGATTTTTCAGCACCTATAAAAATTATTTTATTCTTAAAAAAATGAGGCGGATATTTTTTATTGAGGACATCAGTAAAACTAATTACTGGGTATTTTTTTAAACCAGAAAAGTTAATTACAAAAGATTTTTGATTTTGACGAATCCTATCTGAAACTTTCAAAGCAATATTATCGTAATCTTCATTTTCAATAACTAATCTTCTCACAACGCTATCATCATCTTTTGTTAATTGAATTGAGGCTATGTTTGACCTATCAATCAGGCTTGTAAATGGAAGATTGGTTTTTTCTAAAACAGAATTTGAAGTAGACCAAATTATTTTTTTATGCGTCAGTAATTCAAAGTCCTTAATATTTGAAATAGTATTTTTTAAGGAATCGCCAAAATAAAGACTGACTCCAATCTTTTCTGGATCATCAGCTAAAATATTTTTAAGCATTTTAGTCCAGATGTCAGTGTCCCAAAAAAAGTAATCATTTGAATTGCTTAATTCATTCATACGAATTAGTGATGACAATTGTTTGTTTGATGAAAAAATATTACTTTCTTCAGCGAATTCATTTGGGTTTATTGTGACCAAGACAATTGAATTCACATCATTACTTTCACCTCGTATTTTAAAACGTGCATCATAACTTTCAACAGCATCTAGTTTAAGCAAGGCCGAAGACAGCAACCAGCAAATAAGTGCTCGAGTCCAAAATCGATTCTTATTATACGATAAAATTGATTTAACATAAATGACTAGCCGACGAAAATAGTTTTGAAATAACATTAAATTCACTGTACCAAGGTACTTTATTTTTGGTTGAGTTTCAATCTTGACTTCGATAAGTTAGTGAAATGAAGTGGATACGAACTCAAGAACAATCTTTACCTCAAATTGAGGGCTCAGTTTTAACAATTGGCAATTTTGATGGTATTCATTTGGGTCATCAATTATTACTAAAAACACTTGTAGAAAATGCTCAAAAGCTGTCAGTTCCCTCTGTCGTATGTACATTTAAGCCGCATCCTTTGCAAGTTATACAAAATCGAATGGGAATTGAAAATTCACCAGTTCATCGACTGTTCGATTATAGAGATCAAGCAGAACAGATGGAAAAGCTTAAAATTGATTTTCTAGTAGAAGAAAAATTTACTCGAGAGCTTTCGTTGATGTCTGCAACAGATTTTATGGAAATGTTTGTATTTAAATATTTTAAGCCCGTGCATTTAATTATAGGGCATGATTTTTCATTTGGTCAAAATCGATCAGGAGATTATCATTTTTTAAAAAAATACTGTGCGGATAAAAATATTTTGCTCACACGAATTCCAGCTTTTGAAAACGAAGGAGTTATAGTTTCTTCGACTTCAATCCGACAGTTTTTGGAAATAGGTCAAATTGAAAAAGTGAATCAATTTCTAGGAAGATCATATTATTTACGTGGACCAGTAAGAATGGGCTACCAACGTGGTCGCACATTAAATGTGCCAACAGCAAATATAAGCCCAGACATAGAATTTACGCCTAGAAAAGGTGTCTATTTTTCTAAGACATCTATCGGGCATAAAATTTATAGTTCGATCTCAAATATTGGTGTTAATCCTACCTTTGAAAATAAGAATTCTTTATTAAAAGTTGAGACTCATATATTTGATTTTGATCAAGATATTTATGGATCATTAATTAAAGTTGAGCTATTGCATTTTTTACGAGATGAAATGAAGTTTCAAAATGGTGAAAGTCTTAAACGCCAAATAGACCAAGATCTAGTTGCAGCAAGAAAATATTTTCAAAAAAATTAAGATTTAAAAATAAAAAACTGAAATATTAAAATCTACACCATTGTCTAGTTACAAAAAACGGCACTTTAACTAGAATCAATATATGCAAGCGCAAAAGCTCGGTGAAATTTTAACTAAACAAGGATTGATCAGACCAGATCAATTGCAGCAAGCCATACAAGAATCAGCTAAAACAAAACAAAAATTAGGATCTGTCATTATTTCTTTAGGCTTTTTAAAAGATGTTCAAATACTTCGTGCATTAGAAAAACAATTTAGTGTCCCAGGCGTTGAAGTTGCACAGTTTGAAATAGATCAGTCTGTTCTTACTTTGGTAGGAAGAGATTTTTGTGAAAAAAACTTGATTATACCTATTTCAAAAGCAGGAACAACTTTAGTTGTAGCCTTTTCAGATCCCGGTAATTTACAAACTCGTGATGACTTACGGTTTATTACTAAATTTAAAATTCAACCAGTAGTTTCCACAGATCATAGTATCCAAATGGCTATTGAAAAATATTACGGTGCTATTAGCCAGTCACAAATGGATTTTAAAAAAGAAGAAGCTGGCCAATCAGTTGAAGTGACTGAAACGGCTATTGAAGTTGGTGAAGCCAGTGATATTGATGCTCCTATCGTAAAATTTGTGAATGGGGTTTTGGTTGAAGCCATTAAACGACGAGCTTCAGATATTCACTTTGAACCTTACGAGAAAAAATATCGAGTTCGTTTGCGTGTGGATGGTAATTTAATTGAAGCTGCTAATCCTCCTGTTTCTTCAGGTATGGCTATTAGTGCACGTATAAAAATTATGTCAAAAATGGACATTGCAGAAAAAAGACGCCCTCAGGATGGACGTTTAAAAATACGTGTCACGAAAGAAAAAAAAGATATGGATTTTCGCGTCAATACAATTCCTACAATGTGGGGTGAAAAAGTAGTTATGCGATTATTAGACCAATCGAATTTACAGCTTGATATGACAAAGCTTGGCTTTGAAGAAGATGATCTAAAAATGTTTAAAGATAATATTCATAAACCGCAGGGAATGGTGTTAATTACTGGACCAACAGGATCTGGTAAAACGGTTACAATTTATTCTGGATTAGCTGAATTAAACAAAATGGATGTAAATATAAGTACAGCTGAAGATCCGATTGAATTTAATTTAGAAGGTATAAACCAAGTTCAAATGAATAAAGATATTGATTTGAATTTCGCCGAGACACTAAGAGCTTTTTTACGACAAGATCCTGATATCATCATGGTGGGAGAAATTCGAGATCTTGAAACTGCAGAAATTTCATTTAAAGCAGCCTCGACTGGACACTTAGTTGTAAGCACATTACATACTAATGATGCTCCTGCTACGGTGACTCGTTTAGTTGAAATGGGTGTAGCTCCTTATTTAATTACTTCGACAATTAATTTAATTGTCGCTCAAAGATTAGTGGGAAAAATTTGCGAATCATGTAAAGAACCCATTCAAGTACCTGAGGCCACTTTATTAAATTTAGGCGTTAACAAACAAGATATTCCAAACTTTAAATTATTTAAAGGAAAAGGTTGTTCAAATTGTAATGGCAGTGGAACTCGAGGGCGCTTAGCCATATTTGAACTTATGCCGATGACTGAAAAAATTAAAGAAATGATTTTAAAAAATGCTTCTGCAGCAGAGCTCAGAAATGCTTGTCGTCAACTTGGATTAAAAACATTAAGAAGAAGTGCTTTGTTAAAGCTTGCTCGAGGTCAGACTACAATTGAAGATGTCCTTAATGCTTCGGTGCGAGATGATGGGAATTAAAATAGGAATAAATCATGATCAATGAAATTTTCAGAAAGTATACACAAAATTCTGCGCTAGAAGTGCAATTTCGATTGGGTTATAAAACAATTATTAAAGTTAATCAAGATTGGGTAGAAGCAGAGGCGGCATCTATGACCATTAATGAATGGGAAGACTTAAAAGATTATTGTTTAAAATCTGAAGAAAAAATGCAATTAGAAACAAAAGGCTCAGTTCGGGGACAAATTGTTTTTGGTGAAAAATCTTGGAATTTTTCATTTGTTGAATGGAAAGATAGTTTAAAAGCCTATTTTTCGGTTTTATCGAGCTATAAAAATTCAATGCATATTCAGAATCCAACTTATTGGGATAGTTTAAAAAGCCAAAGTGGTTTGCATTTAGTTTCTGGCTTTCGACAAAGTGGTAAATCATCTTTCATTCGGGAACTGTTAGAAAATTTTGACAGTAATAATCCTTTGCAAGCGGCTCTTCATGCATATCCTTCTATTTTAACCCAGTATGAAAGTGAACGCGCTTTTATTTTGGGCTCAGAAACTTTATTATGGGATACTATGCATCCCATATATGAAGGTATAGATCTAATAATTTGTGATTTTAATGAAGTTATGAGTTGGTCGAAATGGATCCAATTTGCTGAACAAGGGAAAAAAGTTATCATATCGATAAGTGCTGATGAAATTAAAACAGTATTACTGCAAGTAAGATCACAGTTATCTGAAGATTCTGCATTATGGAGTCGATTTGCGCAACAATTACGATCAGTTATTTTTCAACAAAAGCTCAATTCAAAAGAAGGTTCAATTCAAGAAATACTTGTGTTTAAAAATAAAAATGCTGAATGGTCAAGAAATCCAGATTTAGTCAACAATAAATTTCTAGAAGAGAGTACGGCTTGGCACTATCAATCACTTAATCAATCCATAGTGCAAGCTTTATTAAAACGAAGAATAGATATTAAAACTGCATTTAAAATTTCTAATGAACCAGATCAATTAGATTTATTGCTTAAAAAGATGGGACTTTAAATGAAATATTCTTTTGAAGCTAAAACTTTGATTGGCAAATCTCAAAGTGGTGTCATTGATGCCAATGACGAAAATGAAGCGAGAATCAAATTAAGAGCTAAACAGCTTATTCCTTTGAGAATAGTACAAATTCGTGAAGCTTCAGGAGTTAAGGCTGAAAATAAAGTTTCATTTTTTTCACCGAAAGTAAAATCAAAAGATTTGCAAATTTTTACACGACAGTTTGCAACACTTATTAATGCAGGTATTCCTATATTAGATGCTCTTCGAATTCTGGGTCGTGGGACGCCAAATAAATTAATAAAAGATGCAGTCGTTCAAATTATTGCCTCTATTGAAAGTGGTAAAAGATTATCTGAATCTATGATGATGTATCCGCGTGTTTTTGATGGTCTTTACTGTAATATGGTTAAAGCAGGAGAAGAAGCCGGTATTTTAGATGCCATATTACTGCGTTTATCAACTTATGCAGAAAAAACTGAAAAAATTAAATCTCAAGTTAAAAGCGCTCTCACAATGCCGACATTTATTTTATTTGCAGCTGTTTTAGTTGTGTCGGGTATTATATTATTTATTATTCCAAAATTTCAGGAAATATATAAATCTTCTGGTAAACCATTGCCAGCATTAACACAAAGTGTGGTCGATTTTTCTGATTCATTTCGAAACAATTGGTATCTCTATTTCGGTGGTCTTTTCGGAATCGTTTATTTATTTTTCATGTACATTAATAGCGACGAGGGAAAGAAAAATTTTGACAAATTTATTATCAATGCGCCAGTAATCGGAGATGTTATTCAAAAAGTGAGTGTAGCGCGAATGAGCCGAACAATGTCAACTTTGTTAGCCTCTGGAATTAATATGCTAGAAGCCATTGATATTGCTTCCAATACAGCAGGAAATTATGTTATTGAAATGGCTCTTAAAAATTGCAAAGAAGCAGTTACAGTAGGAAAACCATTTAACGTCCCGTTGTCTCGTCAAAAAGAAATACCTCAGATGGTTTCACAAATGGTTTTTATTGGAGAACAATCAGGAAGTTTAGATACAATGCTTGCTAAGGTTGCCGATTTTTACGAAGAAGAAGTTGAAAACTCAATACGAGCGGCAACAACGTTAATTGAACCCGTCATGATGGTTTTTCTTGGTGGCATTATCGCATTTATATTGATTGCAATGTATTTACCAGTTTTTCAAATGGGAGATACCATTGGCTAGTACGACTTCAGATCAAATTTATAAATTTAGTTTTCTACAAAGTGAAAAGACATTTTTCTTTGCTAGAAATTTTCTTTTTATAATTTTATTTGTTGTATTCCAATCAATTATTGTTTTACAGAAACCATTTATACATATTGATTCAATAGCTGTATTTTATACTATTAGCGGGCTGCAACTTTGCTTTTTTTTAGTGTCAATGATTTATGATATTAAGCAAAAATTTAAATTTTATTTATTTGATTTAATTTTGATATTTATGTTGTTTAATTCACAACCTTACTTTTCGACAGCATTTTTGGTTATTATTTCTGTTGTGTTATTTTTAGCGGGATTACATTTAAAACAATTTGAATCCTTGTTATTATGCTTAATTGCTTCTGTATTTTTATCATTATTAAATTTGAAAACACTTCATTGGAATGGCCCTCAAAATTTATTAAGTTTAGTATTATTTAATTTAACTTTTGGTTTTGTGATTCTTATTTCGACTCAATTTAAGAACGAACTCTTTAGTTTAAAAGATAACTTATTAAAATCTGACATAAAGCTAAAAACTCAGTTAAATTTATCAAGAATACTTCTTGAACACGTTCCAGTAGGAGTTTTTGCAACGAATAGTTCTCAACAAGTATTATTTCAAAATAAATCTTTAGCGAAAAAATTAAATGTAAGCTCTGAAATGGCTCAACAGTTAGCAAGTCACTCAAATTTAAATAAGCTATCTCGTATTTCGATGTATAATGCTGAATTAAAAGAAAAAAGATTTTATGAAAAAGATCAAGCTTCATATTTTGACCAAGAATTAAATGAAAATGTGAACATTCATTTAATTAAAGATGTCACTGAACAAATTAATATTGAAGATCAACTTAAGCAGCAAGAGAAATTAGCAGCCATAGGACAACTGGCTGCAGGTATTGCTCATGAAATTAGAAATCCTTTGGCAGGAATTAGCGGAAGTATTGAGTTACTTTCTCAGGAAGCCTCAAATCCTGATGATCAAAAATTGATGAAAATTATTTTGCGTGAAATTGATCGTCTTAATAATTTAATCACTGAATTTTTAGATTATTCAAAACCTGATCAATTTCCTGATCAATTTGTAGATTTGTCACTTGTTTTGGATGAAGTCATTTCTAATGTAAAATTAAGTTCTCAAAAAATATTAACTAAGCCTCTTATGCTAGATATACATATAAATAAATTATTTGTTTATGGCTACACAGATAAATTGAAACAAGCTTTTTTAAATATTGCCGTTAACAGCGTGCAAGCGATGAAAGATGCTGAAACCCCGCAATTACAAATTAAAATGACTGAGCAGGCGCAAAAAATTTGTATTAGTATTAAAGACAATGGATCAGGCATGACAGAAAATGTAAAAAATCGAATTTTCGAGCCTTTTTTTACGACTAAAAGCAAAGGAACTGGATTGGGTATGGCTATTACCCAAAAAATTTTCGATACACATCAAGCTTTAGTAGAAATTAATACTGAGCTTGGCGTTGGAACTGAATTTAAAATTTTTTTTAATAAAATAAATAAGGAGTTAATGTGAAATCACGAATATTAGTTGTCGATGATGAAGAATCTATAAGAGAGTTTTTAGAAATAATGCTTAAAAAAGAAGGTTACGAGGTTACGACAGCTGAAGATGGAGCGAAAGCGCAAGAGCTTTTAAAAAAGCGTTCTTTTGATATGATTATATCAGATTTACAAATGCCAAATGTAACAGGTGTTGAATTACTTAAGTTCGTTAAAGAAAACTATGCTCAAACTGTATTTATGCTAATTACAGCTTTTGGAACGACTGAGACTGCTGTTGAAGCAATGAAAATGGGTGCATATGACTATGTAACTAAACCATTTAAAATTGACGAAGTGAGGATGAATATAGCTAATGCGCTTCGTTCTCAAAATTTAGAAGTTGAAGTTAGAACTTTAAAAAAAGAATTGGTTCGTGAATATTCATTTCAAAACATGATTGGAAATTCTTCAAACATGCATGCTGTTTTTGATTTAATTAAAAGAGTTTCGCATTCCAATACAAATATTCTTATTACCGGAGAATCAGGAACGGGAAAAGAAGTTATTGCAAAATCAATTCATTATAGTGGACCTCTTAAAGATAAACCATTCGTTACTGTAAATTGTGGAGCTATCCCAGAGAACTTAATGGAGTCAGAAATGTTTGGTCATAAAAAAGGATCGTTTACTGGTGCTATTATGGATAAGTCGGGCTTATTTGAAGTTGCAAATAACGGAACACTTTTTTTAGATGAAGTAGGGGAACTTCCCTTAGCTGTTCAAGTTAAACTTCTGCGAGCAATTCAGGAACGTATTATTCGTCGAGTAGGTGCTACAGATGATACAAAAGTTGAAGTTCGCATTATAGCTGCAACGAATAGAAATTTAGAAGATATGGTTGCCAAGGGAACGTTTAGACAAGATTTATTTTATCGCTTAAATGTTATTAATATAACATCACCTTCTTTGAGAGATCGCGCTGACGATATTCCAGTGTTAGCTAATCACTTTTTAAAAAAATATAACGATAAGCTAGGAAAAAATATTGGTGCAATTTCTGACGAAGCCATGGATATTTTAAAAAAATATAATTATCCTGGAAACGTTCGAGAACTTGAAAATATGATAGAAAGAACAGTTGCTTTAGAAGCTGGTTCAACAATACTTCCGGAATCTTTACCACCAATGGTTTCAACATCAACGGGTCGAAAAATGGCTTCAAGTCATGAAATCGAAGTTGGTCTTGATGGTTTAGACTTAGATAAAGTGATTGGCCAAATCGAAAAAGAAATTCTTATTAAAGCCATACACACAGCAAATGGAGTCAAAAAGAAAGCTGCAAAGCTTTTAAAAATATCTTTTAGATCAATGCGATATAGAATTGAAAAATACAATTTAGGAGTTGTTGGCGATGATGAACTTGATGGCGAGTAAAAAAATATTTTTTGCAGTTATAACTTTACTGAGTATTTTGCATGTTAATGCTTCTCAGGATTTGGCACTTATCAATACTAGCGGAGTTGCCGAAAAATATATTGAGCCCAATTTAGTCATCATATCAATTGAAGCTTTTGGACGTTCTGAATTCGCAAAAATGGCCCAAGAAAAACAAGCTCTAGAGTTTCAAAAATTAAAAAAAACGATTGAAAAATTTAAAGTTAAAAAAGAAGATTTCTTAACTGAAAATATTTCATTAACACCAGAATATAAGTATGACGAAAAAGCTCAAATAAACAGAACAGTCGGATTTCGTGTAAGTCATCAATTGAAAATAGTTCTAAGGCAAAAAGAAGAAGCAGGTTCAATATTAGATTCACTTTCTTCAACTGCAAAAAGTGATAGCTCTGGGGTAACTATTAATTCTATTTCATGGGATTTTGACAAACGTAAGACGATGACTGAAGATCTTATTCAAGAAGCTGTAGCAGACGCCAAACAAAAAGCAGAGCGTCTTGCAAAAGCCGCAGGCGTTCGCTTAAAAGCAGTACAAACAATTAATTATTCAGATGTCAGTGTGAATATGCCAACGACTGAACGTTTTATGAGTAAAGCAATGAGTGCTGATTTTAGTCGATCAACAAGCACAGAACTTGCCGGGGGCTCGATAAAATTAAGAACAGAAGTTAACGTACAATATCGGATTGAATAGCTTTTTTAATTTCTGGCAAAGCTGCTGCAACATTCAAATAGATTGATTCATTTCGACAACTGTCACTCGGATCAATTTTAACTTTAGATTTAGTAAGTGTTCTTGTCGTGTCAACGGCAGATGCAATTCCTATAAGTTTATAGCGCCCAGTTATTTTGTTTAATACTAAAGCTGGTCCTCCTGAATCACCGAAACAAACTCCACCTTTATTTTTGTCTTGATCAACTTTAAAAGTTTCAGATTTTTTTTCAAGAAGAGAAGCGTTTAACACTTTTGCTCTTAAAACTCCTGAGCCATCTGATTCAAGTGGATCTAAATCAGTAGATCCAGTGTTTCGACCATACCCAACAGCTAAAAATATTTGATTTTGAATAATGTTTTTAGTTTTGAATGTTTGCAATTCGCTTAGATCAGCACTCTTGGCATGCTTAGGAAGTCCACCAGAGAACTCAATGAGTCCAAATTTTTCACGTACAACAGTGCTATTTCCAAAATCAATAGTTGAAGCAGTCACTAATTTTAAATCATCTACATTTGTTGTTTTATTATAGTCGGGACGTCGAAAATGAATCGACATGCCACTTGTTCCATAAAATGAAATACAATGTTCAGCAGTTAATATAAAACGATTAGAAATGAATACACCTGTGCAGCTTTTATTAAAGCCACTTTTATTTTCTAAAGAAATATGAACTATTGTTGCAGCTGCAGCTGAGCTGTATTTCAAATTACGCCCACCAACGATATCTGAATCTTCATTATTCATGTTTTGATAAGTCTTTGTGGCGCTTTCCTGTTGTGAGCAGCTGATGACGAACAGGCAGTTAGCAAGTATTAATAATAAATTTTTCATACTCTGAGAATTGCAAATTAAGTACTTAGCGGGAGCTAATAGATTAGATTTAAGGGTTGATCCACTGTGTATCATTTTGACACAAGGGACGAGAATTGATTTTAGTTAAATCAGGTTTTTTAAAAAGGACTAACTTGTTTACTTACTTTAATGTCTTCTTGATATAAATCTAAAAGTTGCTTTATGAAGCGTGAATCGTCACACGCAAAACCTATTTCATAATTTGTATTTAAGCTTTGATCGTTAAAGTTCAAGCTTCCAATTAAACCGACTTGATCATCAAAAATAAATATTTTTGAATGAGAGTATCGTGGGTAATCATAAACTGTAATTTGATCACCCAAAGATTTTTTCAAAGCTTTAAGTTGTTTTCTTGTCGTAGCATTTGCATTTGAAGTCGCTACTTTACGAGCGGCCTCAGTCATTGCAGCGGCAGCTTTGTTGCCATTTGCTAAATTTGCTTTAGTGCGGTAATCAAGATACATTGAATTTTCATTGGCTAATTCATTTTCGCCATGACGAATTAATTCATATTTAAGTCCGCTTCTTATTCGATTGATCAGTAAGGGAAGTATAGGATTTTTTCCCATTTCCACATCAGGTGAGTACATTTTTAATGTTGATTTTACATCAGTAATTGAAGTAGCAAGAAATTGCTCGATCTCTTTTTTATTACGCCGTGGATTTTCAATGACTATACGACACGATAATTGATCGTTAAGATTAGACTGACTCAGTTCAGGTTTTATTTTATTTTCTTTACTGAATGTATTCCAATTAAATGTAAATTCACCGATGAGTGTATTCACAAGTCGATTTGATTTAAGATAAACATCAGTGTCTCGATTATATTGGTTAATTTCATTCGCCTCGTTATTGAAGCGAGTAAAATTAAGTCCACCCATTACAATTTCATCATTGTCGACAATTAAGTATTTTTGGTGCATCATGCGCGCTATTTCACCATCTTTTTTAAGGTGATCTGCTACTTGAATAATTTTAATTTGATTTTTTATTAAGTAATCAAAACAACTGTTTGATGCGGATTCGACATAAACGCTTTCTGCAATAATTCGAACATCAATTTTTTCGACTTTTTGTTTTTGAATAAGCTGATCGAAAAAAGTTCTTGAAGTTGGCGAACAATCAAAAACCATCGTAGACATCCATACTCGATTTTTAGCTTTATTAATTAATTCCATTTTTTTGGTATAGGAATTCGAGTCTTTAAGAATGATGATTTCTGAAATATCAGAAGTCTGATTTTGTGCAAAAATATTTATTGAAAAAAGTGATATAAATAAAAAAGTTAGATTTACTAATTTTTGTATCATAATTTCTCTTGATTTGATGCGAAACGCATTTGAATAAGTTCGACTATCAGGGCAAAAGCCATTGGCATATAAATGTACCCTTTCGGCACATGTCCCCCAAGACCTTCGATGACTAAAGTAACTCCGATTGTGATTAAAAAAGACAAAGCCAAAATTTTTAAAGCTGCATTTTTTTGTATGAATGTGGCGATTCGACCAGAAAATGTAAGAACTAAAATAAATGAAAGTAGAACTGAGGAATAGATGACATACAAATTGTCTGTTAATCCAACTGCAGTAATTACTGAATCGATTGAGAAAACTACATCTAGTAATAAAATTTGACTGATAGCTGCAGCGAAAGTCATTTTGATGACGTCTACTTTATTTTTTTCGACTTTATGCTCAACGACGTGATGAATCTCTTTAACCGCTTTGTAAATTAGAAATCCTCCACCTGCAAAAAGGACAAGGGCTTTATAGCTTAATCCAAGAAGTACGGGGTCGTTCAAATGAACAAGATGATTTGCGCCAAGTAAAAGCAGTAACCTTGCTGCTAAAGCCAAGCCTAAACCAATTAGACGTACTTTATTTTTATCTTCTGGTTTTACACGATCTGTAATAATAGAAATCAATAAGATATTATCGATACCCAAAACAAGTTCTAAACCAACCAAGAGTGCAAATGTAGCTAGTAAATTATAGTCCATATTATAAGTTGCCCTTTCAAAATAAATCTGTCATTTGTATTTTCTGAGGAAGATACAGATGAATCAAGCAAATAGTAGTGAAGTTAAAGAAATATTAATTGGAAGTTGGTTAGCTGATTTATCAAATTTTTGCGCTTATTATTTTGAGTCGGTTGTTGATCTTAACTGGGTTGGTTTTTACTTTTCAGACGGGCAGAAATTAGTACTGGGCCCGTTTCAAGGAAAAATGGCTTGTACCACTATTGAATTTAATCGTGGTGTTTGTGGTGCAGCTTTCAGTGAAAAAATTATTAAATGTGTACCAGATGTTCATGAATTTAAAGATCATATTGCTTGCGATACAGCTTCAAGATCAGAACTAGTTATTCCGTTGTTTTTTAAAAACGAAGTCTTTGGCGTTTTGGATGTCGATTCTCCAAAACTCAATAGATTTAGTCAAATCGAGGTTGATTTGTTTTCAGAAGGTGTAAAGACTTTATTAAATAAGAATCCATCGTTACACCTTGTAAGTACGTATTTAAAATAAAATTTATTTTGGCTGTGTTTTTAACATTTTTTTAACTTCAGAAACATGTGTCTCCTCATCTGTAATCATTTCTCTGGCATATTCTTCAAGAAAAACTGATTTTCCTTCAACAAGTTTAAGTAAAGCATATAGATTTTTGAGTTGAGCTGTTTCGTGATCAAGACTTTCTTTAAGAATATCATTTAAAGAATGCTTTTCAGTTTCTATGAGCTTTCCAATTTTAAGACTGGGATGTCCGCCCAAAGTTGTGATGTGTTCTCCGGCTACGCTGGCATGAGTAAGTGATTCAGTCGCCTGATCTCTTAACCACTTAACTATTGGAATTCTGTTGTGTCCAAAAATCATTAAAGAATAGTGAGTATATCTTACAACACCTGCAAGTTCACATTCTAATATGGAATTAAGTGTTTCAATTATTTTTTTTTCATTCATTTTTCACCTCTGATGTTAATATGACAAAAAAAATAAAAAATGAAAAGTCTAGAAATGTTATTTTAAAGCTTCACGAATATAGGCAGAGGCCTGATCCATAAGCCAAACTACAGCAGCGATGACTATAATTATGGTACCCACTTCAGGCCACATAGCCTGTCCTTGATATTGTATTAAAAGAGTACCGATTCCACCGCCACCAACTAATCCAATAATTGTGGCCATTCGAACATTAATATCCCAGCGATAAACAGTGAATGATATGAATGGCAAGACAACCTGAGGAACTATTGCAAACCATATTGTTTGAATTTTTGTAGCTCCGCAGGACATAATGCCTTCAATAGGTCCATCATTAACTGTTTCAATCATCTCAGAATATTGTTTTGCTAAAGAAGCAATAGAATGAATCATTAAAGCAAGCATTCCGGCGAAAGGACCTATGCCAACCCAAACTGAAAAAATAATGGCCCACAATAAGGCTTCAATAGATCTCATGGTATTAAATAAGGTTCTCATGAAAAGATAAATACCAAAATTAATTTTTGAAGACATGATATTTTTTGCTGATAAAAAACTAAGTACAAATGCAAATGGAATTGCAAAAACTGTAGCCATAAATGCCATGAAAATTGTTTCTATAATATTTAAAACGGCTCTGGGAAGGATATCCCAGTTTGGCGAAGTTAATCCATTGAAAAGGCGTTGAGCTCCTTGAAATCCATCTTCATTTAATAGTTCAATAATCGAAAATTTAGTTTTGATGAGACCAACTATAAATAGAGTGATCATAAAAATTATAAACTGCCAACACCAAAACTGTTTAACCATAGGTTTTTGATCAAACTGCTTTTTGTGAGCAGGCTCAAAAAGAATCTCGCCAAATGTTTTGATATTTTTAAAATTTAAGAATGATGCTAATAAAGCACCCGTAATTATACATGCTAAAAAAAGCGAAGCATTTAGTTTTAGATTAAGCATTTGTTCTCCAGTTGGAGATACTAAAAAAGCTATAAAAACAATAAACAAAAAACCAAAAGAAATAGCATCGAAAAAAAGACTTTTAATTTTATAATTTTGATTCATTTAAACCTTTAATTGATATGGACTTCTTTAGAGCCAGAGCCATAAATTTTTTCAAACCAAGCTTCGTCAATATTTTTTGGGTCACCTTCGTAAACTAGTTCCCCACCTTTAAGGGCGATAACTCGTGTTGCGTATTGTCTGACAAGTGATAAAAAATGTAAATTACAAATAATTGTAATTCCAAGCTCTTGGTTTACTTTTCTCAAGTAATCCATAACAATATGACATGTTGCAGGGTCTAAAGATGCTACAGGTTCATCAGCAAGTAGTAATTTTGGGCTCTGTGTAAGCGCTCTTGCGATTGCTACACGTTGTTGTTGGCCGCCAGAGAGTTGATCAGCGCGTATATTTGCTTTATCTGAAATGCCTACCAAATTTAGGAATTGGTGAGCATCTTTTTTATCAGATTCAGTAAATAAACCAAAAATGCTTTTTAATGTAGAAATACTAGAAAGCTTGCCCATTAAGACATTACTAATCACTGTATGGCGGGGAATTAAATTGAAATGTTGAAAAATCATTCCAATTTTTTTTCTTAGATTTCGAATGTCTTTAGTTTTATTTAACTGAGCTATATCAATTTTTTTATTGTTATCGGAAAAATGAATTTCTCCTGATGTTGGGTCATGCAATCTGTTTAGACATCTAAGTAAAGTCGATTTACCTGATCCACTGAGGCCTATAATTACTAAAAACTCACCTTTTTTTACGTCAAAGCTAACGCCTTTTAACGCTTGAACACCATTAGGATAAGTTTTTGTTAAGTTTTTAACTGATAGTAATTGATCTGACACTTTAATCCTATACTAAAAAATTATTTTTTCATTGCGGAAGCAGGATCAACTCCTGCGATTTTTAACATAGCACGAACTGGATCGTAGTCACTATCTGTAGCTTTTTTTAATGCAGTTACGCCATAGATAGCTTTAAAAGCCTCTTGACCTTCTTTTGTTTCAACAAATTTAAGCATTGATTCAACAATTTTTGTTTTCATTTCTTCTGGCATATCTTTTCTAAAAATAAATGGATCGTTTGGAATTGAGTCTGACATGCCAATAATCGAAATTTTTTGTTCAACGTCTGGATATTGAGTTTTTACTAAACGGCGTGCATCTTCAATTTGATCTTCACCTTTATCATTTTTGTGAGGAGGAGAATAAAAAGCAGCTCCTGCATCAACTTGTCCCTGATAAATCATCGAAACAACGTTATCATGTTTAAGAGCAAAAACTGTTTCTTTAGGTTCAATCTTTTTATCTTTAAGCATTTTAGTCGGTAAGATATATCCTGATGTTGAAGCAGGATCTACGAACGCTATTTTTTTGCCAGCTAGATCTTCAATTGATTTAATTTTACTACCTGTTTTTGCAATAAACATAGCCTGATAAGTTGACTGTCCGTATCTTATAACAGTCAATTTAGCTTCAGCTCCATATTTTTCATGAGCTAATGTGTAACCAAAAGTATTAATTGCGGCAATGTCAGCTCGTTTTGTTCCGAAAGCTTCAACAACGGCAACATATGATTGCGGAATCGTCACTTCGTATTTATATCCTGTATCTTTTTCTAAAAAGTCTTTAAATGCTTTAGAGTTATTTTCAATAACTTTAGCATCTACTGAAGGCACAAAATGAAGTTTTATTGGGTTTTTTTCACTGCCAAGTTCAGAAGAATTTTTAATGCAAGAAGAGAAGCTCGAAAGAAATACTAAGCTCATGCATAAGTGAAGTAAATTGTTTTTAACTTTCATGAAAAACTCCTTTAAATAATTAAATTTGCCCGAATTTAACAGTGATTTTACTAAAATCAAGAAAATAGTCTAACTTAACCCATGTTGCAATCTAAAGTTACAATCAAATATATTTAAGTCTTATAAAATGAGGTATTTTTTCTAATTTCTGTATATAATTTATAAATGAATTTCAATATTATTGACTACTCTAAAATGTTAGCAGAACACTTCGGTTTTGTAAATTTTAAACCAACTCAAGAGCTTGTTATCAAAGCAGCGATTAATAAACAGTCAACTTTGACATTGATGCCTACAGGATCAGGTAAAAGTTTATGTTATCAATTTATGACTTTCTTACAGCCTAAAAATGAAACTGTGCTGGTGATTTCACCTCTTATTGCTTTGATGCAAGATCAGGTCGACAAAGCAAAAGAGTTAGGACTTAAAGCTGCAACTTTAAATTCGCTAATGACTCAAGAGCAGCGAGATATAATTCTTAAAGAATTTGCATCAAATAAAATTCAGATTCTATTTGTGACGCCTGAACGTTTCAAAAAAAGTAATTTTTTAGAAGCACTAAAAAATGCAAAAATTTCTCTTTTTGTTGTTGATGAAGCTCATTGTATTTCGCTTTGGGGGCATGATTTTCGACCTGAATATTCTCAGCTAGCTCAATTTATCAAGCTTTGTGGCTCACCGCCAGTCATGGCACTCACAGCAACGGCTACAACAGTTGTGCAAAAAGAAATTTGTGAAAAGTTAAATCTACAATTTCCTGATTCTGTGATTCGAGGTGGAATCAAGAGAAACAATTTAAAATTGTCAGTGATCGAAACTTATGGTCAAAGAGAAAAGTTTGAAGCTCTTTACCAAAAACTAGTATCATTTCAAAGCTCTTCTGGAATTATTTATTTTTCTTTAATTCAGACGTTAGAAAATTTTTCTAAATTTTTAGCTCAAAAAAAACAACAGCACACAAAGTATCATGGGGACTTACTGGCACATCAACGTCGTCATAATCAAAAAGTTTTTATTAAAAATGAAATGAATTTAATGCTTGCTACTCCAGCTTTTGGTTTAGGTATCGATAAGCCTAATGTTCGCTTTGTTTTTCACACTGAAATTCCATCGACTATTGAATCCTATTATCAAGAAATTGGTCGTGCAGGACGTGATGGTTTAAAATCAAATTGTGTGTTATTTTATGATCAAGAAGATGTCTCTATTCAAATGCAGTTTTTAGATTGGGCCTATCCCGATGAAAATTTTATTCGTAAAGTCTACGATTTGATTGAAACCCATCCAGATAAAGTCAGTATTCAAGGGACTGATTTTTTAAGAGAACAAATGGTGTTTAAAAATAAAAAAGATTTTCGCGTGAATTCAGCAGTTTCAATATTATATCGTTGGAGGTTTTTAAAAGAAGCCAGCACTCCCTTTGGTTTTCAGATCGATGAACCTTTAACTGAGGATTTTTTTAGACTAGAAAATCAGTCAATATTAAAAAAAGAACATCAAAAAAAATTGCTTGAAATGTTGCGATGGACTATTGAATTAAATGAGTGCCGTTTAGCACTCATTTATAAATACTTTGGATTAGAAAATGAAGATCCGTGTCTGCAATGCGATAATTGTTTACGGAATTAAAAAAAATTATGATTAAAAAATTTTATTTTCCAGATCCAAAAACAGTCGATACAATAGAAGATATTATAACCGTCGGCGGAGAAATTAATAAAGAGACTATTATTGAGGCCTATGAGTTAGGAATTTTTCCATGGCCACATAAAGGGTATCCACTTTTATGGTTTTGTCCTGATCAGCGAGGAATCATTAACTTTGATCAATTACACATTGGACGAAGTTTGTCGAAATGGATAAAAAAAAATGAGCATTCAATTGAAATTAAATTGAATAAACATTTGCCTCAAGTGATTAAAGAATGTCGATTGCAAAAAAGACATGGCCAAAAAGGCAGTTGGATCAACAGCGATATCGAAAAGGTTTACAGCCAATTAGGTGAAACTAAAAATGTTATAGCTATTGAGTGCTATCGAAACGAAATTTTAATTTCTGGCATTTATGGTGTTCTTTCGAAAAACTATTTTAGCTGCGAAAGCATGTTTTATAAAATTGATAATGCATCAAAATATGCTTTTATAAAGTTAATAGAATATTTAAAACAAAACGGGCATTCTTGGATGGATCTGCAGATGGTCACAGAAGTTTGCGCAAGCTTAGGTGCAATTTATATTACAAAAAAAGAGTTTTTAAAAAGAATTGAAAATAAAATTAAGCCCATAAAAATTAAAGGCTAAAGAACAAATCCATATTGTGCTGTAGAACCAAATTAAAAAAAGATTAATGTTGTTTTGTGATGTCTTTAATTTTTGATATTCATTTTCATTTTGGTGTATGGCATTTTTGAGTGTTAACCCTTGCACTAAATTGATTCTTTGAAGACGTTCAAGTTTATAAAAATGAAGTGCAACGACACAATTGGATGAATTTAAATTTTCAATTCGCGTAACCAAAGCATGGCAGGCCATTTGCTCAGAACCAGGTACTGAAAATTCAATTCGAATGACTTCGCCTAGCTGTGGTTTTATATCTTGAGGCGCAGTAAAGCTAAGACCTGTTAAAGAAATATTTTGAATTTCAGTGTTTTCTTCCCAAGCATATCGAGCTGCACCAGAATATCGAATTAAACTGTTATCAGTTGCATTTAATACATATCGAGGAAGACGAGCATGATATCGAGCTAATGAAGACATATAGACTAGTCGGTTGGTTTGAATAAAAACTATAGTTTTATGTTTTTGCGCTTTTTTCTAATTGATTTAGCTTGAGTCGTTCTCATTTAATTATCTTACTTTATTTTTT
>JAYUJM010000125.1:0-18434 GCA_043765175.1 Pseudobdellovibrionaceae bacterium
GTCTTTTAGTCAACTCAAATCTCAACACCATGGGCTTAGATATTCAATCTTTTCAATTACTTATAAAATCCTCACTGACAAATTCATTCGAAGTATAGAGTTTAAGTTTCACAATCTGTTTAAGTTTCACATTGAAACGGCCGATAAGATGAACATGAGTCAGGATAACAAAAAGAGCAATTTAGATCCAATGGAAGAGCTAATGAAAGAACTTAACATCAAAAGTGATGAGAATTCTGATTCGTTATTTCAGGGACTAGAGTTGCAAACAGATGATAACGAAGCCACTTCAATTTCAGATTCAGAAGATCTTGGCGATTTTGGTTTACTTGATTTGAACTTTGGCGAAGCCAAAGAATTTAATTCCAATAATAGACCTGAACTCAGTCAAGATTTAAATGAGAAGACGGCTATAACTGAAGAAAATAATTTTGATATTAATTTAGGATCAGATTTTAATATTAGCATTGAAAGCGACTTGCTTTCTTCGCAAGACAATAATGATTTAGATAAAACAGCGATTAATTTACAATCTGATTTGAATGTGGAAAAATCTCAGCCAGAATCAATCGAAGATTTGTATTCTGTTGCACCTGTTGAAATCAATCACGAAATCTTTGAAAATGTGTCTGAAAATACAGTTGCAATAAAACTGGCTGATACTTATAACTCGTCTTCAAATTATGAAGAAGCTGGTGCTGATAAAACAGTTGCTGTAGCAGGTTATTTTAATCGTGCACAAAATGAATCAGATAATTTGATTAAAGTTTCTGTTGGTCAAACGGGGATGTCACAAAATAATTCTTACGGACCACGAGGTTCTACTGAACAGCATTTAATGCAATCAGAGAATTTGAAGATGGCTCAAACTAAAATTTTAGATCTCGAAAGAGAAAATGAAAAACTACGGTATCAAAATCAAGAACTCATTTCTGCTTCTGAGATAGTTAAAGAACGATCTGATTTATTAACAGCTCAAGTCTACGAATATAAAAACGATCGTGATGCTTTAGAAAGTTCATTTAAAAATGAACTTTCATTGATTAAAAATCAGCTCAATCGAAAAGACAATGAGCTGCAAAAAGCACAAATGAAAATTGATGATTTAGATTCTAGGCTAAAGTTTGATATGAAAAAAATTCGAACTCGCGAACGAGAGCTTGAAAATCGTTTAGAGCTGATGCGAGCAGAAAAAAATGCCTTAGTTCGAAGTAAAGATGAACAAATTTTAGATTCAAGAAGAAAAATTGATCAGCTTCAATTAGAAGTGGACAGTTTTAGACAAAAATGTATTGAACTCAATCGTGTTTTAGAAACGAACCATGATTCATTTAAAAGAACAACGCGAGCACTGCGCTTAGCAATGGCTAACTTAGAATTGCAAGAAGAAAATAAAACAGTTTATAAAAAAGCTGATTAATCATGGATCATAAGTCAGTAAATCCGCAAAAAAAAATTAAAATATTAGTCAGCGATTTTAGACTTGGTCGTGGTCGAATTATGCCCGACGGACGACTTAATTCATTCGAAGAATTTAATTATGGTGATAAATTTGCAGAGTTTTTAAATTACTATTCTTCAGGAGCATTTCGTGAATATGAAGTCGAGCTCATAATAAATGGAGATTTTTTGCATTTTCTTCAAGTTGATTTTCGTGGACATTATTTGACATCAATAACTGAATCAGTGGCTTTAGAATTACTAAAGACAATTATTGCAGGACATGAAATCGTTTTTTCAGCGATGAAAGAATTTTTACTAAATCAGAATAAAAAAATTACTTACATATTAGGTAATCATGATCAAGCCATGATGTTTCAGAATTGTCGAAATTATTTAGATCAATTTATCGGAGTTCCTTTGCAATATAAAAATATTGCTTACATTATTGATGGTATTCACATCGAACACGGTCATATGCATGAAAGCTACAATCGACTTAATCCAAGAAAATTATTTATTAGACATGGCTATATTGAACCTATACTAAATTTACCTTTAGGATCACACCTATTTGTACATCTTGTTTTAAAGATTAAAGAAAAGTATCCTTACATTGGAAAAATGCGACCTTATCGATTACTTTTCAAGTGGTCATTATTTAATAAGCCTATACTTATTTTTGATGTTTTTAAATTATTGTTACAGTCGCTATTTACAATAGACAGGACCAGCTCATGGTCGCTATTAAAAATCATTAAAACAATTTTTAGCAGCGCTTGGAATTTAAATTTGTCACAAATTGCACGTAAAATTTTAAATGAGGATCGAATACACACAGTGGTCTTTAGTCATACTCACATTTATGACTATAAAAAATGGGGACCTCAAAAAGAATATTTTAATACTGGTAGTTGGACTGAATCTATATCATTAGATGTGACTTCTTTAGGAAAAAGAACTAAGCTGACCTATGTTATGTTTGAATATGTTGAGGGTGATTCTAATCCACGTGGGCGTCTTAAAGAGTGGAAAGGTTTTCATCGTATAGAAGAAGATGTGGTGGTTGCTTAAAAATGATTATGGAATTAAAACAACATTTTCAAATAGAATCCGCACGCTTTCTAACTGGATTAGATAAAGATCATCCTTGTTCTCATATGCATGGACATAGTTTTAAAATTACATTAACGATTAAAGGACCTGTACTTCCGCCTAAAAATTGGGTCATGGATTATCATGAAATTGCAAAAATTGTAAAACCGATATTAAATCTTTTGGATCATAAAATCCTGAATGATGTACCAGGTTTAGAAAATCCTACATCTGAAGTATTAGCAAAATGGCTATACGATAAAATTAAAAGTCAAATATCAATATTAACTGCTGTTAATGTTTCAGAAACTTCAGCGACCGAGTGCATTTATTATGGAGATTCATTATGAGTGATTATTCAGATAAAACAAGCATTGTCTCAAGTGATACTTTCAAAGGAAAACTAAAAGCAGCTGACAGCGTACCACCTGCTGTTGCTGTTCTTGTTGGTCCCCCAGGTTATATTGGAAAACAATGGTTGATCACAAAAAATGAAATGGTCGTTGGAAGATCCAATGAATCGGATATTAGTATTTCAGATAGCTCTTTAAGTCGTGCTCATGCTAAATTTATTTTAAAAGGTTCTGAAGTTCTTATTTTAGATATGGGGTCAACAAACAAAACAATTGTTAACAACCAAGCTTTGCCACCCATGGTTCCTCGAAAATTAGTCAATAATGATCAAATTAAAACCGGTAATGTGATATTAAAATTTCTAGATAAGGGTAATGTTGAATCGATTAGTAATCAGCAAATTTTTGATAAATCCACTAAAGATGCATTAACAGGAGCTTACAACAAAGGTGCTCTTTTAGATAAAGCTCCAGAGCTGATCCGAAGATCAGAAGTTCTTTCAGAGCCTTTATCTGTGATTACATATGATCTTGATTTTTTTAAAAAAATTAATGATCAGTTTGGTCATCCTGGCGGTGATTACGTCTTGAAAGAACTGGGTCAATTAATGCAATCAAAATTAGTACGTACGAATGATTTTTTTGCTCGTTTTGGTGGAGAAGAATTTGTTCTCATTTTGCAAGCGACTAGTTTAAAAACTGCACTTGAAGTTGCTGAACGAATTCGACAAACGATTGAGTCTCATTTTTTTATTTTTGAAAATAAACAAATCCCCGTGACTATTTCTTTAGGTGTTTCAGTAAAAGCCCCTGCCGATACATGGGAAACAATTTTCGATCGTGCTGATAAAGCCCTTTATCAAAGTAAGCAAAACGGTCGTAATAAAGTCACTGCTGGGTAATCTGCTTAACCAAAGTAAAACATTCCGAATTCCATTCTGGCACCACAGCTGTTGGCCTCTGGCTTGCTTTTTAACTCTCAAAGGTAATAAAAATTAGGCAAGGATGGCCTAAAATTAACCTAGTAGAACTGGTTATTTTTTTAAAATTTTTTGAAATTTATTAACCGAAAACAGAGTCAAAATGTCATAGGAGGGAGACATGGGAACAGAAATCAGTCTAGAACCACATGTTAAAACTGATCAGCAGTTGATTGCTGATGTCATAGGCGGTGAAGTTTCGTCTTACTCAGAGCTCGTAAAGCGCCATCAAAGGGGGTTGTTGCGATTAAGTATGCGGTTTATGAAAGATCTAGACCAAGCAAAGGATATCGTGCAGGAAGCTTTTATTAAGGCCTATGAAAAACTCAGTTTATTTGAAGGTCGTTCAACTTTTAAAAGCTGGCTTTATCAAATTGCCATCAACGGAGCTCGAAACAAACTGCGTGAGAATCGATATTTGTATACTGATATTGATGATATTGAATTAGGAACTAATGCTACCGCTGAAAGTTTTCTTGTGAACAAAGCAGTAGGCGACGTTTTAAAAATGGAAGTGAATGCACTTCCGTTTAAACAAAAAACAGCATTAGTTTTAAGAATTTATGAAGATCTGAGTTTTGCTGAAATAGCTGAAATTATGGATTGTCCCTATGATACAGCAAAAGCTAACTACAGACATGGTTTATTAAAACTTAAAGATGCTTTGCAAAACAAATTGGACTTAAAAATTTGGTCCAATGAAAGTGATTTAGACATTAATGAAGTACGTATGAATTTGACGGAGGCTGAATGACATCATCGACAAATAAAAACATCATTAGAAAAAAACCTCAAAAAGATTTATTTCTTAAAGAGACTTTGAAAAAAGAAGATCAAGTTAAAATCCCTCAGGATCAAGCCATTCATGATGAAATTCACAATCATATCATGAATGCCGTCGAGAAGTTGCAAATCAAAAAATTAAATAAGTGGGCTCAGCCCTTTGTGTTCTTAGAACCAAACGACATTTCACTGATGGGTGAAGATGTCGTTAAATTAGAAGCTCCTAATAATGTTCATAACAGTAAATTTAATAACTAAGTTCACAATTAATTTTTTCAAGTGACAAAGCAGACAGGGAAGTTTGCTCGTAAAATTTAAAGCATTTTTAAGTCTTTTGTAGGATCCTTGGAAGACTCTAAGGTTTTTACAGCTTCAATAAATCTGAGTAAGTTTTTATCATATTTTTCATAAATTTTATCGAATTCATCTAAATTTTCCATATAAGTTTTAAACATTCCAAGTCTGGCGTTATTCATTTTTTCATTCGTAAATCTTGAATACGAATTTGTTTTCAATTTTGGTTTTAATTTTGTATTAAAAGAATTTAAAATTTCATTTAATCGAATCTGTCTTTGTTCATCGTTACTTTGAGAATTGTTTTTATACCAGTCCTTTACTAAATTTATTTCCTGGCTGATGAATTGTCCAAATAAAAACTCATCTTCATTATCATTTTTAATTGTCTCTAACATTTTTGAGTTTTCTCCCTCGAGATCTTTGTAAAACATTTCTGTGCCTTTGGCGCCTATAAACACAGCCAAACGTTCATTGAAATCAGAATTGTTTTTAATGTAAATTGTGGTGTGGACAAGTTCGTGGATAATCGTATTTACAAGATCATGTTCTTTATATCTTAACATGGATGACAATAATGAATCCTGTAAATAACCCAAAGTCGAATACGCAGAAACACCTCGAACATAAGTATCAAATCCTTGTTGATTTAATATTTCAGCTTCTGCTTTTGCATCAGCCTCATTGAAAAATCCTTTGTAGGGCATTTTGCCAAGAAATAAATAAGACCATTCGTAATTTTTAATTTCCCACTTATAAGCCGCTTGAACTACCCACGTAACATACGGACGTTTCAAATCAATATAAGTTGAATAATTTTTTGTTTCTTTAAGTTTTAATTTTTCAAAAGCATAAATTCGAGCTTTTTGTGATAAAATTATTTTTTGCCGTTGATCGGCAGTTAAATCTTTTTTATTTAGAACTTCATCAACTGGTTCTCGGTTGCTCATCATAGAAACTTGATTTTTGAATGACGAAAAATAATAACCAAATTGACAGCTTGTCATCATTAAAAAAATCAGCAAAATCCAAATTCGATTATATTTCATAAGTACATTGAAATTCCGGCTTTAAAGGAAGCATCATCAGCCGAATTTCCATCATCCAATGGTGTTTTCCAGATGTCATAACTAATTTTAAATGAAAACTGTTCATTCAATTTAAATTTTAAGCCCGCACCATAGCTTGGTGCAAATCCATTTTTAGTAGGAATATCAATTGTGTCCACATTCACATATCTTATTTGTACTTTTTTAGCGATGTAAGCAGAGCCACCTTTGATGTAAGGTTGAAACATGGCGCTTTTATCTGTGAAGACATAAATTAAGTCGGCTCCAGTGGCCTCAGTGGATTGTTGGGTAACTCGAGTAGAACGAGTATCTGATTCTTGATTTTCATAAAATGCATTTGTGTAATTTAATTCTAGAGCAAATCTTTCTAAAAAATAAAATGAAACATTGGCTGTCTTTGATTCTGATTGATAATAGTTATCAGCATTAAAAGTTCTTTTTTGATAACCGTAACTGACACCAATTTCTGTCACTAAGCTATGACTTATCGAACACATAAAACTCATCAACAGGCAGACTAAAAATTTATTCATACTTTTATTTTACAGTGTTAAAATAATTTCCCCAAATAGATCGAAAGGTTTCAGCGAACAATGACTGAAATTCTGTACTTAAGACGTATAAATCCATCCCTGTCGACTTTAGCCTTGGGTGGATTTGGAAAAAAATGAGCGTCAGAAAAACCAAAAATGGCAGCTTGATCAAACGGATCAAAGCCTGAGTTTTTAAGAACTATGCCTTTGTTATATCTGCCATCTGAATTCAATAATATTTCTACATCCGTTAACCATCTTCGACCAGAAAGCTTTTTTTTTGTTTCTTCAGGTGTTTGCATCCAAATTTGGTCTAACTTCTGAATCCATCGAATATAAAATAAATCAGTCACTCGATTGTAAAATGAAGCATAAATATCTGCATCAGTATTCAGATTTGTGGCACTTCCAATTTGAATACCTTCAGGCAATTGATATTCAGATCTTGAAGGCAATTGATTTTGTTGTCGAAAAAAATCTCCGTCGGGTATTTTGACTTCAGTATTTTTTTTTGTATCAGCTGAGTTTCTAAATTGTCCGGATTCTTGAGCGCGCGTTTGTTTAAGTGTTCTATTACTTTCTTGGGCTCGAAATTCTGCTGGTGGATTCATTTCAATTTTATTTTTTTTATCTACAATGGATTTTATAATTGGTTTTTCTTGTTCTACTTTTTTTATTTCAGAAGTTTGATTAGAAATCAATTCTATTTCAGTGGTCTCAATTTGAGATTTATTTGTTAAACTAGGCCAATAGCTAATTAAACCATACTGACTGAGGTGAAGAACAAGACTAAAGATAAGTGCTAAGACAAATTTATTCATAATAAATACATAACCGATCAGCGAAGCTTACATTTTTCTGCCAAATGATTCAAGTTAAGACAAAATTGACCGATAAGAATACTGATGTACATTCAGTTCAACGGAGGACCAATGAGTAAAGTCATCGATCTTATACCTTTTTTAAAAACTATAAATGAGCAATCTATGATAAACTCAGCCATAAATGCTGAAGTTATCGACTTTGCAAAATCAAAGCAGCAGATTTTATTTAACGAGCGCCGTCAGGTGAAAAGAACCATTTTGAGTGAGTTTATGAGTTCTATGGTCGTCATTCCAGAAAAAGGATTAATGAAAGTTATTATTCATGATATTTCAGATGAAGGCTTGTCATTTGATGTTGAAAAAGAAAATGGCCAATTCGTGATCGATGAAGAAATTTCTTTACGTGTTTATCTTAATCAAAAAGCTTATTTTCCAGTTCAAGTTATTGTTAAACACACGACCGTTATTGAGGATGAAAATGTAATTCGCCATGGTGCTGAATTTTATAAAGAAGCCTCTCAAAATGTTGCGCTTCAGCATTTTATCAAGTTTGTTGAATCAGCAAGTATAGGTTTAAAAAATGACTCTGGCGATTTAATTACTCATCGAATTTCATAGACTTTAAGCCTCTGGTGATGTCGAATTTAATTAAAGAATTCAATGATGAATTCTTTAATACAGACAAATCAGGAGGTCTTAGTGGCATCTACCGCAACTGCTGGAGCGACAACAACAAAAGCTAAACGTCGTAAAGTTGTACTCGATACAAATGTTATTTTATTTGATGCCTTTGCACTTCTGAAATTTGGTGATTCTGATATTCATATTCCATTTGCTGTCATAGAAGAAGTTGATAAGTTTAAACGTGATCAAGGCGAAAATGGTCGTAATGCACGACAGTTCAGTCGATTCGTAGATGTCCTACGCGGTAAGGGAAGTTTAGCTCAAGGCGTACAAATCGATAATCATGAAACCTATGTTTATATAACAACTGACATGAGTGTTTCTGGTTTTAGTAGTGATTTGGATCAAGCAAAAGCTGACAACAGAATTTTGAGTACAGCCTTGGCATTACAAAAACAACATCCGCGTGCAAAAGTAGAATTAATTTCAAAGGATATTAATCTTCGTATTAAAGCTGATGTTTTCGGAGTCTTTGCTACAGACTACGATAATTCAGATATCAATCAAGAGGATCTTTATGAAGGCTATCTTGAAATTGAAGTTGCTCCCGCTGCCATTGATTTATTTTATAAAGATAAAAAAGTCACTGTTGATCAAAAATTATATTTCAATCAGTACGTGATTTTAAAAGATAAATCTGATGCAAATCACTCAGCTATCGGAAGATTTTCAAAAACTGAAAATGCCATTGTTCCCTTAATTAGTCCACCGGATAGCATCTGGGGAATTCACGCCAGAAACGTTGAGCAAAGTTTTGCTTTAGATGCCTTATTAAATGATGACATAAAAATGGTTTCACTTGTTGGAAAAGCTGGTACAGGCAAAACACTTTTAGCCATAGCTGCTGGTTTATTTAAAACTTTAGACGAAGGAAAATTTCAACGTCTTTTAGTTTCAAGACCAATTTTTCCAATGGGTCGTGATATTGGTTATTTGCCTGGGGATATAGAACAAAAACTAAATCCATGGATGCAGCCCATATTTGATAACGTTGAATTTCTAATGGGAGCAGATAAAAAAGCCTCTGGACGAGCACAAGAATTAATTAATCAAGGAATGTTAAATATTGAGCCACTCACATACATCCGTGGCCGAAGTATTCCTAAACAGTATTTAATTGTTGATGAAGCACAAAATTTAACGCCGCATGAAATTAAAACCATTGTGACTCGTGCAGGAAGTGGTACAAAAGTGATTCTAACAGGTGACATTTATCAAATTGATAACCCTTATGTCGATTCTGCGAACTCAGGATTAACACATGCAGTAGAGCGTTTTAAAGGTCAGCATATAGCAGCGCACGTCACGTTAACTAAAGGTGAAAGATCAGAGCTTGCTGAACTTGCAGCAAATATTTTATAAGATAAAACGAAAGAAGTTATGACCGAAAATCAATTAACGGATGGTTCTGAAAAAGCAGTGGGTTACAAAGCCAGTGTAACCCACAAAATTACAGATAAAATGGTCAAACAGTTTGCCGAAATGTCTGGGGATTTTAATCCCATTCATTTAGATGATGCTTATGCAGCAACAACAATATTTAAAAAGCGCATTGCTCACGGTATGATTTTAGCCGCGTTAGTTTCAAGATATCTAAATGAACATATCGGCGCCGGTGGAATTTACTTAGCGCAAACATTAAAATTTTCAAAGCCTGTTTATATAGATGATGACATCACGTTTGAACTTGAAGTTTTAAAGATGCACAAAACGCGAGGATTTGGTCTTATTGGAACACGAGCGATTAATCAAAACGGTGAAGTGGTTTTAAAAGGTGAAGCTACAATTATGATGAGCACCGGTGTTAAAGCTTAATGTAAGCTATCGTTTACTATTCGAGCTGGGCTCTGTATTTTTATCATCTAACTTCGAATTTGATTCTGTATTCAAAAACAGTTTTGAATAATATCCAATTTTTTCTTTATGACAAGCTTCAGCCCCTATGGCGCAAGCTTTTTCTGAGCACGTCGCTAAACGATTAAATTTTACTTTTTGGCCATTTATGCTTTTTTCGCAAGTGATAAAACCTGTGCAAATACTTTGATTTTTTCGGTTGCAATTTTCTCCACTAATTAGTGATGTTCGAGAATTCTTTTTCCAGTCACAAAATAATTCTGAGACTAAAGTAACTTTTTCAGGCGTTTCAGTTTCAATTTTCACATCTTTAGTTTTTTTGGCAGGTGGCTTGTTAATTTCAACTGTTGGTTGAGGATTAGTAATCACGCCCTTTTTTTTATATTGAGCATTATCTAAACCTATAATTGTTTCGCCACCAGCCTGTGCAAATAGGCTTGGTTTCATGTAAATAAATATTATAAGTATTAAAAATTTAATCATTTATACAACCTTAAATTAATTGAGTTTCTTGATCTTAGTATTTTCACGACTTAAATAATCTTCAAAACACCGTTTAGGATCATTGCAGTATTTTGCTGAGCAAGAAATATTTTGATTCAATATTTTTTGTTTACAGTCTACGTAGCCATAACAAATTTGAGACAATTTTTTATCACAAGTTGGATTAACTAAAATTCGAGGCCTCATTTTAGAATTATTCCATTGGCACTCTATTTTTTGCTGATCAAGCAGTTTTATATTTTTTATGTCATCTGCTTTTTTATTTAATTCATTTTGAACAGGAATCGTTTGGATTGGATTGAGCATTTTTAAATCTTTATCCAAAATTTTGTCTTTTTGTGTTTGAGTATTTTTTATTTCATTATTGAGGTCCACAACTTGATAATATTCTTCGGAATAACTTGTTTTATAATCTAAAAAAAGATTTTGAAAAGGTACACATAAACTTTGATTATTTTGACAGGCCTGGAATGCCAAATCTAATTCTACTTGAGCATATAATTTATTTTGAATATTTTGAGACACTTTAAAATTCAAATCAAAGGATCCTATTTTTTTTGCCGACAAGTTTTCTGAATAATCTTTGTTATAGGATTTTAAAGATCGATCACGAGCGCCACATCTTGATGAATTTAATTCGCAGTTTGTGTTTTCAATTTTTAAATTCAATAGATCAATTATTTTTTTGTTTGAATTGAATCCTGTAAAATAATTATTCTCTTTATAAAAATCAGCTTTGATTTGTTGTAAATCCCTGGATTCAGCACTTGAATGTGCAAAAAAAACAAAAAAGTACGCAAATAGATAAATAAACTTCATTATAATATTATGACTTTATAAAGAATCAATTTAAAGACTTAATGGCTTTAAGATTGTGTGAAAATTACTTTGGTCTAGTTCGTTCGCCTCTCTTGTAAAATTAAATGGACGAATGCTATAATAAGCCAATGTCCAGCTTAGATTTAGTTATTCAAAAAGTTCCAAGACCGTTGCTGGTAGTTGTGGTTTTGGCTGTTGCTTTAGGTGCTATTTTTTACTCACATCCACTTAAAAAAGGATGTGATGTCGAAATTGAAAACTTTACGAATCGCGTACGAGGCCAGCTTATTAATTCAAGAACAGCTAAAAAAAAACAGCTTGTTATAGCGCACGTTGAAGCATTTAAAGATTTCTGTAAACGGGGAAATAGTCCAGGTGCCTGTGAAAATTATTTAGTCGCTTTACAGAAAATATCAGAAGCATTTGTTACATTTAATGATGAATGTTTGTCAGAGCTTTTTGAAAACGAAAATTTACCGAAATTAAGTTCTGAAATAAAACAAGCTGTGACAATTCTTAGTTTATTAGCTTGGGGTGAATTTCAAGATCCTGAAAAACCAAATCGACTTGGTTGGTTAAGTAAATCAGAAGTTTATACTTTTTGTCGGTTTAAATTGGTATTACAAAAAATTTTACCGGAAGAAGAATATAATCTTTTTATTTTAGAACTTGTTAAAAAATTTCCTGCGGCCTGGCCTGAGAAGTATAAAATAGAAGACCTTCCTGAGGATGTTATAAGGCCCACTGTATTTAAGTGGGCAGATAATCCTGAAGGAACAATGTCACAGCAGGAAGTCATCGAAAAAAGTTTACTTTCTGTTAGATGTGATTCTTATCAGTAAATATTAAAGACTAATTAAAGTGAGTGATTTCCATTGAGATAATTTTGAATCGATTTTGCCAGCAAATTTAAAATTCTCGTCACTCATATTTTTTATAATAATTTGATCATTGTTTTTTGATTCAATGGTCCAATCATAGGGACAAAGGCCAAACTGATTAAGTTCAGAAATGAGTTTTTCTTTAGCTTTAGTTTCAAAAGCGATTTTTGAAATTTGGTTAAAATTACTTTTTATTGAGTTAAGCATGTTTTCCCCTTTGTTTGTTTGTCATTTTTTAAATGCAAATCTGAGAGAACATTTTATTTATATAAGAATTAACTCATTGAATCTGAGGGCTTTATTTTATTAAAAAAAAGAAAATTATATTTTTTAAAATAAAAAAAGGAAGAGTAAATGCTCTTCCTTTTGGGAAAAATCAAAACAACTGTGATTGATTTAGTATTCGAAAGGAACTGCGCTGATCAATTCAGCTTTTCCAAAAGTATCGTAAGCATCAACACCATCTGGTAAAAGTGCGATAGATCGTGCTTTTTTGATAGCTGCAGATACTTTCTTTTGTTGAGCTATGCTTAACTTAGAAATACGTGCAGGAGTAATTTTAGCTCCGTCAGTGATAAATCGTGTTAAAGAAGAAGGATCTTTGTAATCAAAAACATGGTCGCCCGAATACTCTGTTCGATATTTACTACGCGCTGATTTACGATTTGATTCTTTACTGCTGTCTTTTTTAGTATTTTTTTCCATTTAAACCTCTTGCCAATTGAAGAATAAATGAATATACCAGAAAGCTCGCGTTTGGAAGAAAATTATTAATTTTTTTTAATATTAATGCTTTTATGTAAGGAGCTATATAATGAGTCGTTGTGAATTAACTGGAAAGTCTCCGGTCGTTAAAAATCTAGTCAGTCATTCTAACATTAAAACAAAATCAACAGCTATGCCGAATGTTCAAAGAAAACGGATATTTAGCAAATCGCTTAACAGAATGGTGCGTCTTTATATGGCAACTAGTGCGATCCGAGATATGGAGCACATAGGTGGTTTTGATCAATTTATATTGAGTCAAAGCGATTCAATTTTATCTCAACGTGCATTAGTAGTTAAGTCTAGTATTAAGCGTAAATTGAATAAAAGTGCAAAAAAGGCTAAGGCTTAGGAGTCACCATGTTAAAATTAAAAATTAAAAAAGGCGATAAAGTTCAAGTTACTACAGGAAGCGATAAAGGCAAAAAAGGAACAGTTTTGTCAGTAGATACAAAAGCTTTAAAAATTAAAATTGAAGGCGTTAAAGTTCAAACACATTACGATAAAAAAGACGGTCTTTTGAAAAAAGAAGGCTATATCGATTATTCAAATGTGAAACTTGTTGAAACAGCGACTAAAGAAAAAAAAGCAGCTAAAAAATCTACAAAATCAGCAGCTAAAACTAAGTAATTTTAAAATTGATCTAGGAAATAATTGCCTGCAAAAATTTCCTAGATATTTAGTTTGTATAGAATAAGTCCACTAGACTTATTATTAATAATAAAAATTCGTAAGGCCATTTAGTGTAATTATATGAAACTAAATGGCCTTTTTATTTTATCAGTAACTGTTGTTATATTTTTTATTTACTCTCAGCAAAAAGTTCAAGCTGAGCAAGAATTAGAGTTATCCTCAAAAGCTAAAAATGAAAAAAAAGAAATTTTTTATACATGTTTAAAAGATAAAGAAATGCGCTGGATGCGATTAACCTATCTTCCCAGCGGAAAATGTAAAACAGTCTATTCAAAAAAAGGAAATGCCACAGAAGTTGTAAGTGCTGCAAGTTATCAAAAGTGTGAAGAAACCATTGCCAACGTTCGTAAAAATTTAGAATCAGGTGGTTATGTTTGTCGTGAAAAAACACTTTTGGGTGAACTAGAAATTGACTAATATGGCTACTTATTTAGTGATTGCGGCCCTTCAACTGAATTCGAATGATTGTCTTGAAAGAAATTTTTTACAAATTGAAAAGTTACTCGAAGAAGTTTGTCAATTACCAGAAAAGCCTGCTCTTGTATTTTTACCAGAAAATAGTATTTATTATCGAATTAACACAAAACAATCTATTCCACATTTTCATTTAACTGATTTAATTTTTGTTAAATTGCAAAATCTTTCTGAAAAATTTAAAATATCAATTCATTTAACAAATTCGTTATTTTTTGAAGGTAAAAATTGGAATGCATCAGTACTCATAAAGCCATTTCAAAAAATTGAAGTCATCTATAAAAAAATTCATTTATTTGATATTCACTTAGACGGAGAAAAATCGATCAAAGAATCAGACATTTTTTTTGCGGGAACAGAATCGTCAGTTTTTAGTTTTGGTGGTTTTAAGTTTGGATCTTCAATTTGTTATGATCTTCGTTTTTCTAAATTATTTCATTTATATGCTGAGCATGAAGTGGATGTCATTTTAGTTCCAGCGGCATTTTTAGCGAAAACAGGACGTGCTCATTGGGAACCATTGCTTCGTGCTCGAGCTATTGAAAGTCAGTGCTATGTGATAGCTCCTGCTCAAGCGGGATTGCATACTGCTGAAGATGGTTCAGCCCGAAGAGAAACCTATGGCCATAGTTTAATAGTAGATCCCTGGGGTGTAGTTATCACTTCTAAAGCTGACGGTATTGGATTTATTTCTGCTGGTATAAATACTGAAAAATGCACTTCTGTGCGAAATCAAATTCCAATGAAACTTCATCGCAGACTTTAATTGTTTATTCAAGCTTGCTATGTTAGAATTTAATTATGATTAACAATTATTTTAAATTTATAATGATGATTTCATTTTTTATATATTCAAGTATTTCATTTTCTGCAGAAGATCTTTATGATTATCAACAGAAAGCAAAAAATAGAAATTACATTGGTGGTTCTGAAGAAAGTAATTTAAGCGTATTGCCTGAAAATTATTTCGAAAAAAACAAGAAAAACAAAACTGAAGAAGTGAATGAAGGTTTTTAATGAATACAAATTCTAAATTAAATAATTATGACCATATTTTGCCAGAAGGGGTCAATCGCGAGGAAATGGAAGTTGATGTTCTCATTGTTGGGGGCGGTGCTGCAGGGCTGTCATGTGCTTATGAACTAGTAAAAAAAGTAGAAAAGCATAATGCAGACGTCAATGCAGGGTTAATTAAATCTGAATTAATTCCAGATCAAATGATAGTTGTTGTAGAAAAAGGACAAGAAATCGGTTCGCATAGTTTATCAGGAGCAGTTTTAAACATAAAAGCATTATCTGAACTTATTCCTGATTATAAAAATTTGGGATGTCCTATTGAAGCAGAAGTAGTTGAAGATTCATTCTATTTTTTGACCGCTCAAAGCTCAGTTAAATCTCCAGTGACTCCTCCACCATTTCATAATGTTGGAAAATCAATAGTCTCAATCTCTAAATTAAATCGGTGGTTAGCAAGTCAGTGTGAATCTAAGGGTGTAAATATTTTTCCAGGATTTGCTGCAGTTGAAGTATTATATGACGGAGACAAAGTCATTGGTGTTAGAACAGGTGATAAGGGTCGTGATAAAGAGGGTCGACCTAAGGCTAATTTCGAGCCAGGACTTATTTTGAAATCAAAAATGACGGTTTTTGCAGAGGGCACTCGAGGTAGTTTATTCAAACAACATAGTCAAAAATTAAATCTTCGTCAGGGAAAAAATGCTGAGGTTTTTGAAGAAGGTGTTAAAGAAGTTATTCAAATGCCTGCAGGAACTGTTAAGCCTGGACAAGTTATACATACGTTAGGTTTTCCTTTAAAAAAATCCATTGGTGGAACATTTATTTATACAATTCCTAATGATCAAATTATAATTGGTTTAGTCGCTTATTTGGATTCTAAAGATCCCTTATTAGATCCACATCGTGAACTACAAAAATTAAAGACTCATCCTTTCATTTTTAATATGATAAAAGGTGGAAAAGTGATTGCCTACGGCGGGAAAACTCTTCCAGCAGGTGGCTGGTATTCAATGCCGCAGCTTCAAGGTGATGGATGGGTCGTGTGTGGTGATTCTGCTAGTATGGTTGATGTTCAAAAGCTCAAAGGAATACATTTAGCGATGAAATCAGGAATATTAGCAGCGGAATCTATTTTTGATTCTATAGTTGTTCAAGATTTTTCAAAAACAAAATTATCAAGTTATGAAAATAAAATTAATTCTTCGTTCATAAAAGATGAGCTTTACCGCGTTCGAAATTTTCATCAAACTTTATCTAAAGGTTTGATAGCTTCACTTCCATTTATTGGTTTGCAGGAAATAACTGGTGGTCGTGGCTTGTTTGATCAAATGAAAGCACACTTAGATGCAACAACGACTGAATCAGTCAGTGATGTTTGGGGTGAGCAAGGTTTAAGTGCTTCAGAAAACCAGCTTCCGAAGCCTGATGGTGTACTGTTTTTTGATAAATTGGGAAGTGTTTATTTAACTGGTACAAGTCATGACGAGGATTCTCCCAATCATCTGAAGCTTTTAAATCCTGATAAGTGTAGAACTTTATGTGAGCCTAAGTTTAAATCTCCGTGTGTACAGTTTTGCCCTGCTAGCGTATATGAGATGCTACCTTCGCAAATAGAACCAAGTAAGTATGATTTACAAATTAATTATACTAATTGTATTCATTGTAAAACTTGTGATATTAAATGCCCACACGAAAACATTGAATGGACAGTCCCTGAAGGGGGCGGTGGTCCAAAATATACAGAAGTTTAGAAATTAATTCTGATTTTTGTAGACTTAAAATAAATTAAAAAACTGATCACACGGAAGATCAGTTTTTAAAAAGGAAAGGGACCTTTTATGCCACATTTTTTTGCCTCATGTCCAATTGGATTATCTGATTTAGTTGAAAAAGAATTAAAAGATTTAGGAATAAAAACTCGAGAAAAAGTTCAAGCTGGAGTTATGTTTGAAGGTAACTGGGCAGATTGTTATGCGGCTAATTTAAATTCACGTTATGCTAGCCGAATATTAAAACCACTTTTAGATTTTCCTGCATACACTGAAGAAGAAATTTATAATAATGTTTTAAAGCACGACTACACAAAGTATATCACTCCTGATCAAACCATTGCTATCGATGCGACAGTTAAAGAATGTCGTGTTCGAGATCAACGATTTTTAGCTATGAAAGTCAAAGACGCTATTGTTGATCAATTTCGCGAAAAATATGGCCGACGTCCTGATGTCAGTAATGATAATCCAGATTTAAGAATTCATATTCGTGGATTTAAAAATCAATTTAATATGGCCTTAGATACTTCTGGAGCTTCACTTTTTATGCGTGGCTATCGTGCTAAAACAGGCGAAGCACCGCTTAAAGAAAATTTAGCTGCTGGTTTGATTGGTCTTAGTGAGTGGGATAAAAAAACTCCAATTGTAGATCTATTTTGTGGATCAGGAACAATTTTAATTGAAGCTGCGATGATGGCGATCAATATGGCTCCGGGATCGCATCGACAAAATTTTGGTTTTATGAATTTATTAGATTTCGATAAAAAAGCATGGGGTAAGGTTTTAGATGAAGCCCATGATCGTGAATTAGAAAATTTGGATTTTAAATTTTATGGATTTGATCATGATAAAAAAGTTTTACAAATTGCTAAAGAAAATGCAGACAATGCCGGAGTTTTAAATTTAATTGAATTCAAAGGATCTGCAATAGCTATGGCTGCTCCACCTGTTGAAGTGACAAAAGGAATGATTATATCTAATCCTCCGTATGGGGCGCGTATTGGTGATGAAGATAACTTAAAAGATGTTTATCGTGATTTAGGTTTTTCATTAAAGAACCGTTTTCAAAATTGGGACGCTTGGATTTTATCAGGAAATAAAGATCTATTAGCAGAGATGCGTTTAAAAGCAACAACGAAAAAGTTTTTATTTAACGGTAATATTGAGTGCCGTTTTTTGAAATACGAAATGTATACAGGATCAAAAAGAACGCCAAAAGATCAAGCGATTGGTGTCATGAAACGTCAAATGAAAAGTAATTTTAAAGAAGTAAAAATAATTGATAATTAGGAGATATATATGGCTTACGAAGTTTATAAAATTATGCATTTAATTGGTTTATTTATTTTAACATCTGGTTTGATGGCTGTATTTTTTGTGGTGTATTCTGGTGGTCAGCTAATCGGGAAAGTTAAATCCATGGCTTTTGCATTACACGGTATTGGTTTAGTTCTTATTTTAGTCAGCGGTTTTGGATTGCTGGCTCGGTTAGGGTTAGCGCGTTCTATGCCAGTTTGGGTTTATTATAAATTAGGTATCTGGGCGTTTTTTGCATTAGCGATTTCTATTTTAAAACGTAAATCTCAAATCGGTTACCCA
>JAYUJM010000126.1:0-4955 GCA_043765175.1 Pseudobdellovibrionaceae bacterium
CTTCCAGCTCTAAAATGAGCTGTATGTTGACTAGAGTTACCTATATTACACCAGGTAAAAAATTAGGCAAGATGTTTTCTGAAATGGAATTCAAGGATGCTTCAAAAGAAATGCTTGATGAAATATTAGCTACAAGTTCAATGCTTGAATTATTAGAAGCTGCAAAAGACTCAACTGTCATTGCTAATTTCATCGACTCATTAAAATCAGCAATGATGTCAAAATCAGAAAATGACTACAAGCTTAAACAAAAGGAACTGGTAAAATCAGTCGAAAATATATGTATTATTAAAATTTATCCAATAGCAGCAGTTAATAGACCGGACATAAACAGTAAAGTGGTGGCCGAATTTATCGAGGAGAATGAAACAGATCCAAATTGCGCTTTCAAATATAAAGTATCAAAAGAGTTTGATATTGAAATTTCGAATTCAGGATTTTTTTGCAGTAAATCAAAAGTCACTAAAGAGTTTAAAGCTTTTCAGCACCAATCTTGTAAAGATCCAGTGCTGTTGCCATAAATCAGTTTAGAAACAATGCAAATTAAATATTGACATTGTGTATACAATAGAATACTATTAGTGTGTGATTAAATTTGAGTGGGATGATACCAAAAATACTATAAACTATAAAAAGCATTTAGTTTGGTTTGAAGAAGCTCAAACTGTCTGGGCAGACCTTAACTCTATTGAATTCTTTGATCCCGAGCATAGTGAATTAGAAGATAGATTTTTACGCTTGGGCATGTCTACTCAGGCTAAAGTACTTTTAATCGTCTTTTGTGAAAAAAACGAAGGCCATTCGATTCGAATAATTAGCGCAAGAAAAGCTACTGAAAAGGAGCAAAAACAATATGAAAAAAGAATATGATCTAAAATCACTTAAGCGTAGACCTGTCAGTAAGGTAAAAGTTGATCCAGATGCAGCTAAGGTCCCTATCAGCATTAGATTAGACGGAGGTATACTGGCAGCTCTAAAAACTGAAGCTGAGCGCCTAGGCTTGCCTTATCAAACACTGATTGGAAGTTTACTTCATAGATACTCAACCGGAGAACTTATAGATAAAGAAACTGCAATTAAATTGGCATCGCTTCGAACAGCATAGTTATTAATTAGCCGAGCAGTCTAAACACCTGTTCCAGCGGATTTCTGCGGATTACAAATGTATGCTGCTATGTATTAGGGTGTCCTTCGGTGACTATGGTTGTGGCCTATATTTTATTTGGCTATTTTTTGTTAATAATTTAAGCTACTTGGAGGCGTGTTCGAATCCCTTGCTTTCCGCCATTTAGGCTTGTCATAAATTAAATAGTAAAAATAAATATTTAAACTGAAAGAAGACTTTCCTCTCGATTCGCACGATTGAATAATATTTTTCTGAGTAAATACAAAAGACTATAAAATAAAATTGCTCATGAGTATACTCGTGAAGACTTAGTAAATATTCTATTTTTAAAACTGAAATCGAAATATATAATTAAATTGGAATAGGGTTGGTCAAGATTTTAAATTAGATTTTGTACTTTAGTAGCTCTTTCAATGAAACTGATTGCAATGTTTTTTCATGAGTAGCTTCTAAATCAACTCGAGGTGCTTTGCCAGCAATAGCAGCCTCTGACCATCTTTTAACACACAAGCACCATCTGTCACCTGGCTTCAATCCTGGAAAGCCATAATCTGGATTGGGTGATAATAAATCGTTTCCTTTAGAAAGACTAAAATCTAAAAACTCTTTTGTAAGCACGGCACAAACAGTATGAACTCCTGAGTCATTTGGGCCAGTTTGACAACTGCCTGTACGATAAAACCCTGTTATCGGATCTTTACTACAAACTTTTAGTTGTCTTCCAAATACATTTTTACCTTGGTTATTTTTTTCATCAATCATAATTTGTTTTATACCTATTCCTAAGCAATTTTTAGATTTTGAAGCTTTACAAACTGGTGAATTTTTAGTGTCAGCACGTAGAGTTTGCAAAAAATTACTGAACCAGAATAAGCTTATTAAAAGTAGCAATTGCATTGTTTATTGGTAGCAAAAAATAAGTTTTATTTCAATTCAAAATTTAAAGTAAAAATTCGAATTTATTTTATTCAAATGGTGTTTTTGATATATTAGTACATGCATTAAGTTTACTTTCAAGATCACTTTTTTTTCGCCTTAAATCATCTATGTCATTATTTAATCTTTGAATATCATTTTCAAGTTCTAGAACTTTTTTTTCTAAGTATTGTGATCTTCCAATTGAAAAATTTGCTGTACTTTCAGATTCTTTGCAAATATTTTTGTATATTTTACCAGATAGGCCTTTTTGATATAAATTTGCTTCTGAACAATATATTTTTATTCCTTGATCGTAGCCCTTTGTAAAAGCATCTAAATTTACAGTAACTTTATGCTCATTAGTACATTCTTTGAGGTAATATTTAATTCGATGATCAGCTTTTTCTCCATCTAAAGCAGTTTGGTAACCAGCATTTTGCCAGTTCATATTTTTACAATCATTTTTTGAAAATGTTGAACATGCCATAACGAACAAAATATAAACATAAATAAAATTTTTCATATAACATCACCTAAAAAGATAGTCTTAAGTCAAATATCTAAAAGAACTAGTAGAGTTTAACTATAAAAAAACTTCTCTGCAATGAATAGTATATTTTTTTTAGTTAAATTCGATTTTAAAATTAAACCTATGTTTATATGTCAAAATAAAATTGAAAAATATAAGCTACTTTCAGAATTGCTTATATTTTGAAAGTTTTTGGAATGGTTCAACTTAAATCCAAAATTGTAGTTACTCCAACTAATAGATTCACTCAAAGCAAAATAATTAAAATATTCGTTTTTATAATTTTGGCTATGCTCAAAAGAAATTATTGATTTGGAATTGAAAATTTTTCTGACAATTAAACCTGATTTTAAATCAAAATATATATGTGTAGAATCACTGGCCTGGACTAAAAAGCCAGGCCAAAAATAAAAATCGATATCATTTAATAATCTAAAAGTTTTTCCAACATTGACTCCACTATCGATCCGTATTTTATGGATCATATTTAAATTATAATAATCATTTAAAACTGAAATATTCAGTTGTCCAGAATATCCACCTAAAATTCTATCATGAAACTGATATGAAGAAATTTTAAAAATCTCTAATTCTGAAAATTTTAAACCGTCTTTTTTTACAATGTCTGATTCAACGCCAAGACCCAGTAATATAACTTCTGATTCGTAAGACAAATGCTGAAGATTATTTTCTACAAAATGGGACAGCGGTAAAAAATACAAACTTAAATAATTACCAAAATTATTATTTTTATATGAAAATCTTATTTGTGAATCTTGGATCGCAGTTTCAGGGCTATTTTTGTTAAAGACAGTTATTTTATAATTTGAATCAAGCTGATTTTGAATAGAAGTTAATTTTTCACTATTTTTTTGATATCGATTAGAATCAATTTGCTTTTTATTAAAAAGATAAATGTTATAGTTTTGCAAATAAACCGTTTCTTCTAAATTCATGGTTTCTTTTTCAATTATATTTTTAATATCATAATATTTATTAGAAGCGTGAAATTTTCTTAAAATCCAGTCTGGGCCGCTGTGTAGTTCTCTAGTTTTAACTAATTTATTTTCATTAACATAACGAACTAAGTCTAATGGCGTTTTCCATAAAATATTGTTTGTTTCAAAATCATCAAATATCATTCTAAGTATATGATCAATAAAAGTAGCACAATTAAAAGCATGAAAAAAATATTTGAATTTTACATTTTTTAGCTCATACAAAAGCAAGCGCGTAAAATAAAGTTCTTCTGCGTTAAGCTCGATCTGATACTCCCAAATACTTCTGCCTTCAGTATTTATATAATAGTCAATTGTTTCACTCAAAGGGCTTAATGAATAGAAGCCCTGCTTACCCGTGATAAAACTTTGAATAAGTAAAGTAAAAGGATCAACATCGTTCATTCGTGTAAAAAAAGATAAAGCATGATCTAGATTTTGATCTTTTCGATTGTTTCCACTTATTTTAAGAAATGAATGCCCAACCATACTTGCTGGTTGAGTTATGCTTTCAGACGCATACATTAAGCTCAAACTTTGAATTGGGGCTCGCTCCAAAAAATCATTTAGATCTATACATTCGCTAAAATCGTTATTTGGCAAAAGATCTAATTTACTTAAGTAATAATATCTTGCTGGATATTGGCATTTTATTTTTTTATCTGTAGTTTTAAATTTCTGGGCATCGCCGTAGGCTGAATCTGAATCAAATATATCACTTCTGGGCAAATAACCAAAAACTTTGTTATACAAATAATGATTGTAGGATTTTGAATAACTAGTCTCTGTTAAAAAAAAAGACAGGTTGAGAATTAAAAAAGTTAAATATTTCAATTCTCAACTCAAATAACTATTTACAAGGAATTACGACTTGATCTTGATATTTCCACATTTTTTCAGATCCATAATCAGTCGAAGAACCAAATGTTCCTCCCGATAATATATTTATAAAAAATTTAGAATCTACAGAGCTTGCAAGTGCTGTTTGCTTTTGGCAACCAACAGTATCTACATTAATAACTTTATCTGATTGAGCACGCTTAACAGATACAACACCTGGACCCTCAAAAGGAACTCCATCTATGTTACCTTTTATTTTCTCTGCTGTTGAAGAAACAGTTATTTTTTGCATATCTTCATTTAAGATTGTTGCACAGCCTGCGAAAAATAGAGTTGCTAGAATACCAATTAATAATTTCATTTTATGCCTTTCATTGTTGTTTTCCAATAATGATCATTTTTATATTAGAGGTCAATTAACAGGCTCCTGAAAAACATTTAAATTCAGGTTTTCAATTTAATATTTTTAAATTAAAATAAATCCCTGTGTGGACAAACAAAAAATCAAGAGCAGTTATTTTATTCTTTTTCAATCGAAGATTGC
>JAYUJM010000127.1:0-4852 GCA_043765175.1 Pseudobdellovibrionaceae bacterium
TGAATTCCTAATCCTAGAAAGCTGAGCGCAGCTTCAAAAAGTATCGATTCACCAACACCCAGTGTGACTGATACCAGTAATGGTGCTATAACATTGGGAAACATATGTCTTATAATAATTGTTTTATCAGATGCGCCTAGTGTTTTTGACGCTAAAATAAATTCACGCTCTCGAAGTGATAAAATACTTCCTCGCACAAGTCGAGCAACGACCATCCAAGAAAATAAACAAAGTATAAAAACTAATTTAATAATCGATTCATTGCCGAACTTTGTAATTTGTCCAATAAAAGGAATTTTATTAAGATCAATAGCAGCCAAAACTACAAGAACGGGAAGTAGTGGCAGCGAAAGTAAAGCATCTGTTGTTCGCATTAAAATCGTATCAGTCCAACCCCCATAGTACCCAGCGAGTGAACCTATTAGTAATCCTATGAAAGCAGATACAATGGCAACCAGTACACCGACACCCATAGAAACTTGTGTGCCATAGACTAAACGCATAAGTACATCGCGACCAAGCTCATCGGTTCCAAAAATATGAAACGAATTAAATCCTTTGATACTTTTTTTGAGTTCGTCTTTTTTGTTTATTTCTACTTGATCTAAAATTGCAAGGGTCTTTTCAGGCTCTAGATTAATCCAAGCGTACATCGCTTCATCAGGGCGAATAGGTTGAACTAAGTTTTTTTCTAACAGCTGTTTTTGAAATTGAAGTGCTTCTTCAGGATTTTTTTGAATGAATTTATAGACGACATCTTCTCGTAAATTTTGACTGGCTCTGATGCTTGAAAAGGGTGGCTTATATCGGTTAAAAACATTTTGAGTAGTAGCGTCAACTCCTAGTAATATTTCAAGTAGTGGTGCACTTAGCGCAACCAGAATAAAAAATAAAATAGTATAAGCCCCAAAAAGTGCGGCTTTATTTTCTTTAAATTGCGAATAAACAATTTGATAAAAACTTTGTGCTTGTTCTGATTTGACTAATTCTGATTTTATAAACTCAGAATTCATTGTTTCAGTTTGAGGTTGATCATTACTCATAAGAAATTCTCGGATCGGCTACGCCATAAAGTAAATCAGCAATAAGACTCATGAATAAAACCATCGCTATAGAAATAATAAATGAAACCATCGCAACATTGAAATCATTTCCAATAATCGAAGTATAAATCAGTCGGCCAGCACCGGGATAGGCGAAAAATGTTTCGGTAATTAAGGCTCCAGAAAATACTGACGATAGACTTAATGTGACTATAGTAATTAATGGAATAAGCGCATTTCTAAACCCATGCTTCCAAACGACGTTGTTTTCACTTAAGCCTTTGGCTCGAGCAGTACGAATATAATCATTTCGCATGGCTTCTAGCATTGCTGATCTGGTGAATCTTGAAAAACGACCTATGGATTGTATAGATAAGGAAAGAACGGGTAAAATGAGATATTTTCCTTTGTCTAAAATTTCATGCAAAAAATTATCGTAAACTATCCCTGTTGTTTGATAGCCTCCAGCTGGAAGCCAACCAAGTTTAACAGAAAAAATAATAATAAGAACAATTCCTAGCCAAAATGAAGGCGCTGAAATTCCTGCAAAGCTCAATAAATTGACTGTGTAATCAAATTTCGAATTAGGTCGTAAAGCACAGAAAATACCTAAGGGTATGGCTACAGCTAATGATAATAGGAGCGAACTCATGGATAAAATAAAAGTGTACTTTAAAGATGGCCCTAGCATTTCAGCCACTGGAATTCGATAAGTTCTTGAATAACCAAGATCACCTTTTAAAATAGTTTCAGCCCACTTTAGATAACGAACGTAAGTAGGTTGATCGAGTCCGTAAAACTCACGAAGTCTGGCCACGTCTTCAGTGCTAATTTTTGGATTTGAAGATATTAGTAATTCAACGGGATCACCGGGCATTAAAGCCATTAAGCTAAAACATAAATACGACAATACAACAAGTAATAGTAATGTCTGTAAAATGCGGCGAAGTATATAAGTTGTCATTAATTACTCAAGTGTCCATTTCTCGACAAAATTAGTTTCAGGAAATTGATGTCCAGTTAATTCGTATCCTTTGATTTGGTTAGGGATCACGGCCACATCAGATCTGTAATATAATGGTAATACTGGAACATCATCAGTGTATTTTTTAAGTAATTGATGAACTAAGCTAATTCTATTTTCATGTTTTAGTTCTGTTTCTAATTTTTCAGTTAAAATATCTACTTCTTTATTTATCCAGCCCATTTGATTTTGGCCTGAGTATCCATTTTTAGCACTGGGAATTTTAGAAGAATGAAAAGTGTTTTTAGGGCTTTGTTCAGGTGAAGAAACCCAAGCAAATAAAGCCATAGCTTCAAATTTTCGTTTTTTTGTAGTCTCGCCAAAAAAAACACGTCCAGGTTCATTTTTAGCAGTGACTTCGATACCTACTTGTTTCCACTGATTTTGTAAATAAACTTGAACCAGTTCACGAGTTTTATTTCCTGCAGTAGACATAATTGTGAATGATAATTTTTTACCATCTTTCATACGAATTCCATCAGGTCCCATTTTCCAACCGGATTCATCAAGTAATCGATCTGCTTCGCGCTTATTATATTTATAAATGGTAATTTTTGCAGGATCATCAGTAAACCAAGGATCCATCGGAGAAATATTATGAAGAGCAGGCTGTTGTTTTCCTTCAAAAAGTGCGTTCACAAGATCATCTTTATTGATAGCGAAATGCAAAGCTTGACGAACTTTAACATCTTTTAAAAAAGGGTTATCTAAATTTAAATCGATGTGTTCGTAAACAGTACTTGGTTTATACAAAACTGTATAATTGATTTTTTCTTCTTTTATTTTTTTCTCAAATGCTAAAGCTTGATCTAATGCCAGACCCATCGTTGAGATAAGATCAATAGTTCCTGATCTTAAATTAGCTTCCATAGTTCCAGTATTAGGAATCAGTTTTACAATAATTTTTTTAATTTTCCCAGCTTCACCTTGGTATTTGGCGCTTGGAATAAAAGTAACATGATCACCAAGTTGAATTTCAGAAACCACGTAAGGTCCATTTGAAAGCCCTGGATTAGTGGGATCTTTTGTGAATAAAGAATTTTTTTCATAACCCTCTTTTTGAGATCCATATTTTTTAAAAACAGGCTCTTCTAAATGTTTTGGCAAAGGGAAAAATGTTCCAAGCATATAAAAATCCCAGCGAACTTTGTCATAAGTAAAAGTACACTTTTTCGGATTTGTTTTATCAGCTTCAATTTTTTCTACTTGTGAATAAGTTTCTTTATCAGGAATAGAAACATTATTTGAAGCAGCGACTTGGGTCGCAAATTGAAAGTCAGCACAAGTTAACGGAACACCATCACCCCAAGTTGCAGTATCTAAAATTTCCCAAGTGGCGACGACACGATCTTTGCCATTTATTTTTTTAATTTCAGCCTGCTTATTATCAAAACTAGGAATAGATTTTGCCATTAATGGAATCCATTTGCCATTTGCATCAATCGTCACTAGTGGTCTTAAAGTCATACGAGACATATAAGTTGTCGCCATCATATTTGAAATTAATGGATTAAAAGTTTCGAATTCCTGTGAAATTCCAATTTTTAATTCATTATTATTAAGCTTAGCTGTTGAACCTTCTGATGAGTTTGCACCTGCTGAACCTGCATTTTCAGTTGTGTTTTCTTTTTTTGTACAACTTGAAATGCCTATGGCTAAAGTCATTATAAGGACCGAAAAATTCTTCATAAAAGCTCCTTGTTTGCAGAGTCTGTTAAAAAACATGCTGTTTGATTATTAATTGTAGTTGATTTCAGTACCGGCGTTTCTATTTTGCAGCGATCAAAGGCCTGCGGACATCTTGGATGAAAAGCGCATCCTTTAGGGGGATTTATTGGTGAAGGTATTTCTCCAGTCAAAAGCTTAGTCATTTGTTTTTTACCCTGTCCAATAGTTGGAATTGAAGCTAATAAGGCTTTAGTGTAGGGATGCTGCGGATTTTTATAAAGTTCTTCGCGATCAGCAATTTCTACAATTTTACCAAGATACATCACTGCTATTCGATCACAAACGTGTTCGATCACAGATAAATCATGTGAAATAAAAATATATGTCAAATTTAGTTTTTCTTGTAGATCTTCAAGTAGATTTAAAATTTGTGCTTGAATAGAAACATCTAAAGCGCTGACAGGCTCATCACAAATGATCAATTCTGGATTTAAAGCAATTGCGCGTGCAATTGAAATACGTTGTCGTTGTCCACCTGAAAATTCATGGGGATAACGATTTATATGTGAGGCCTTAAGGCCAACGAGCTCGAGCAATTCTTTAACACGAACTTCTCGCTCAGTGGTGTTTAGTAATTTGTGAATGACAAAGGGTTGTTCAATAATTTGACCGACAGTCATTCGCGGGTCCAATGAGGCATAGGGATCTTGAAAAATCATTTGGATATTTTTGCGACTTTGTCTGAGTTCAGAACCTGAAAGTTTTAAAAAATCCTTTTTATTAAATTCAATTTTTCCTGATGTGGGTTCATAAAGGCGAATTAAAGTTCTACCTAAGGTAGATTTTCCGCATCCAGATTCGCCAACTAAACCTAAAGTTTCGCCGCGCTTAACTTCTAAACTAATATCATCAACTGCTTTGACGTCACCAACGTGTTTAAGTAAAAGTCCTTTTTTAATCGGAAAATATTTTTTTATATTTTCGGCTTTAAGGATGATATCGTTGTTTTTCATATTCACCTAGTTGGGGTAAAAACAAGCGATAGATCGCTGCGGGTTAGAGGTTAATGGGGTCATTACAGGTTTTTGAATAAAGCATTCTGGTTTAGCTTTACGAC
>JAYUJM010000128.1:0-17766 GCA_043765175.1 Pseudobdellovibrionaceae bacterium
TTTATTTTGAAGAACCTGCTCATGAAGATCGTGTGCGTGAGTGTTGTTTGTCAGTTTACATGAGCTTTCGTGATCATTATCCTGAATATTTAAAATTTATAAGTGCTGAGTTTCAAGAAAAATTAAATTCTGATATTTTAAAAGCTAATCCTAAAATTATTAAATTACGACGAATCGTGATTAGAAACTTAGCCAAAGTTTCATGATCACGTCTGAACAGTATATTTTATTTTTAAATAATGTTGTTAATGAACTTGATGGTGACTGGGTTGTTATTGGCGGATCAATGCTGGCTTTTATTGATGCTGAAAGTCGTGTGACAGCAGATATTGATTTGTGCTGTATTTCTGATTTGGATAATGACAAACGTATTTCTTTAATGAAGTTAGCAGAATTGTCTGGATTAAATATAGAAGCCATAAACCCAGCAGCAGACTATTTTTTAAAAAAAATTCCGAATTGGAAAAACTCATTGGTTTTACTCAAGAACGGTGAAAAAGGAAATTTATTTAGGCCCTCTTTAGGACTGTATTTACAGCTTAAGTTAAATCGTGGGACTCCCACTGACATTCAAGATTGTATTTCATTTATTAATTGGCATTTTAAAAAAAGCATTTCATTCGATTTAGATAAAATAAAATCAGTTGTGCTTCATTTCGAAAGCAGCGGCAAGGATCTTTCGCCAATTACGGATTGTTTAAGTCAAAAACCAGTTTAATGTAGATTTTCATTTCAAAATATGATCAAATTAACGAATGATAGTTCGCAAAATGGTCGAAATTCCGAATCGTGATTCATTTTTTCTGTTAGGCCCTAGGCAAACAGGAAAAAGTACGTTAATTCGTCACTGGTTGAAAAAAAAGAAATTCTTTGAAATTGATCTGTTGAATACTCAGCTCTATTTTAAATATTCGACTCATCCACAGCAGCTGCATGCAGATCTGACATATCAAATAGAAGAAAACAGTATTAAACATATTTTTATCGATGAAATTCAAAAAATACCCGAACTTTTAAATGTTGTTCATAGTCTTATTGAAAAGTATAAAGTTCAATTTATTTTAACAGGATCAAGTGCTAAAAAACTTAAAAAATTGCATGCTAATTTATTGGGGGGGCGTGCTATTGTTTTAAAATTGTTTCCACTCATATACGCTGAAATAAATGATCAGTATGAATTTGAAGAAATTTTAAAATACGGAACTTTAACTGGATTGTTCTCTGACTCAGAAAAAATCAAGCAAAAGAAACTGAATGCTTATGTTGAAACTTATCTCAAAGAAGAAATTTCACAAGAAGGTTTTATTCGAAATTTACCAGTTTTTTCACGGTTTTTAAAATTAGCTGGGCAAACTTTTTCTCAGTTAATAAATTTTGAAAATGTATCTCGAGAATCGGGTATTAATGCAAAAACTGTTGCAGCATATTATCAAATTTTAGAAGATACTTTAATTGGATACTATTTACCTTGTTGGGATCGAAGTGTCAGAAAGCAATTGTCTAAGCATTCCAAGTTTTATTTTTTTGATAATGGAGTAACAACGACACTGAATGATAGTTTGACTCATAAATTAAGCCCTGAATTGCAAGGCGCAAACTTTGAACAACTTATGATCAATGAAATCAGAGCCGTTTTGCATTACACTTTTTCTGAGTTGCAGCTTCATTTTTGGCGAACTCAAGCGGGTAATGAAGTTGATCTTGTTCTTAGTAGAGGTGGAAAACCAATAGCGGCTATAGAATTCAAAAATAAGAAAAAGTTATCGAATACAGACATGTCAGGACTCAACAGTTTTTCTGAAGAATATCCAGACGTTAAAAATATTTTCTGTATAGCAGATATCGACTTACCCTATAAATTAAAAAACATTAAGTGTCTTCCATGGGAAGTTTTTTTAAAAACTGAACTTTTAAAACTCGTGAAGCTTTAAATATCTCAAAAAAAATAATTTAGCGCTCAATTTCAAATATTTTTTTAAGCCCATCAATCCAATAAATTGCATTGGTCGTTTTAATTTTTCGTTCAAGTCTATCTTGTGAAAATAAATACTTATCTATTTTAGTTCCTGATTGTTTTTTAATATCTGGTCCTAAGCTTTCTAAAGACTTAACATGTTCTTCGCCAGTCCTATCTGTTGATTTAATTTCTATTAGAAGTGTAGATAACCCTGGCCGGTCGATAATTAAATCTATTTCAACATCATCTTTTGTTTTTAAATAATACATTTTCCAATCTAAGCGGTTATATGAAATTAGCTTTGTAAATTCTAATATGACAACATGTTCAAATCCATCACCATACATGTATGTTTGTGGAAGCACTTCAACAGAAAGAGTTCGATCTAGTGCTCGCTTAATTCCTGGATCAATGAAATACATTTTCGATGCTAATTTTTGTGCTTTTCTGACTGATTTATGAAATGCGGGCAGTTCAATTGCAATTAAAGTATCATACAAAATATCAAAATAATTTTGTATTGTAGAGCTTTCAACACCCACTTCACGTGCAATTTTAGATTTATTAATTATTTTTCCATTCATTTGTGCTGCTACAGATAAAAATTTTCTAAACGGTTCTAAATTCTTGACCCATTGCTCTAGTTGAATTTCTTTTTCTAAATAAAGACTGACATAGGCATTTAAAAATTCTTTTTTATCTAAATTTTCCGTGAAATGAATAATTTCTGGCAAAAATCCAAATTCTAAATAATTTTTTAAATTCAAAGAATTTGTTTTGTTTGCTTCGAGTTCGAAAATAGAAAAGGGATATAAATTATAAACCCAAGCGCGTCCTGCTAAAAGATTAACAGATTGTTGTTTGAGCTTTCTAGTGCTTGATCCAGTCATAATAAATTGACGTTTATTTTTTTGTATTTCAGCGTGAATTAAATCTAAAAGTTTTGGAAATTTTTGTATTTCATCAATTATTATTCGTTTATTTAAATTTGATGAGGTGCTGATTAAATCAATAAATCGTTGCGGCTCTAATTGAAACTCTTGAATCAGATTTAAGTCTAAAAGATCTAAATAAAGTGTGTTTTGGGCTTCAAAATACTGCAAAAGCCATGTAGTTTTGCCTGAGCCTCTAGGGCCAAATAGAAAAAAGCTGTTTGTTTTCGATAACTTAGAAAGTCTATTAATCATAAACTAAATTTTAACGTAAAAATAAGCACATGACAATGAATTTTAACGTTAAATTCAGTTTCTAGTTTTTTAACACGTAAATATCAGAATAGTTTCGACCCAGTTCTTCGCTGTCCATGCCGTATCCAACCACATAGCGATCATCAATTGTTTTCCCAACATAATCTGGTCTGATCGGCAATTCGCGGCGTGAGGGCTTATCTAATAGGGTCACAATTTTTAATGAGCGTGGTTTTGACGAAAGAAGTCTTTCGCGTAAAAAGCTAAGTGTGCGAGCGGTATCGATGACTTCTTCAATAATAATCACATCTTTATTTGTAATATTTATTGAAATATCTTTAATCATTCGAATAGCTCCACCTTTTTCAGTAGCTGAGAGGGAAACGAAATCAATTTGCTGAGGTAAATTAATTTTGCGCATAAGATCTGCTGTGAAATGGATAGAGCCGCGCAAAGGGCATATAAATACAATTTGCTTTCCTTCGTAGTCATTTTCAATTTGTGTAGCAAGTTTTACAACTAATTTTTCAATATCTTCTTTTTTTAGAAAAACTGTCATTTCATCTTTGATTTGCTTCATAAAAATCCTGTGGTAATTTTTTAAAAACTTAGCTTTAAAATTGGTTTAAAAACTTAACTTAATATTTGGTTTAAAAACTTAAACTTGTCAGTCCCGTTGTTTGAGCCATTTTTAAGTATCTAATAGCTTCTTCGTTTTTAGGGCTGAACTGTAAAATAGTCTCCCATTGTTGAACGGCTTCAGCAACCATATGACAGTTATAGAAAGCTAAACCAAGCTTCAGTCTAGGTTGAAGGGCTTTTGGATTTAATTGCAAAGCATTTCGTAGAATCTGAATAGCCTCTTTACTGTTTTTTGTTTCAATCAGACAATCTGCTAACATTATTGTAATATCAGCATTTTTAGAACCCATCTTTAAAGCTAATCTTAATGTTTCTATAGCGGGCTCAAAACGACGGCTTTGCGTGTAAAGTTGAGCTAGTTCTAAATGCTTTATAGAAATTTTGTCTGTTGTCGCTTGAGTCGTTTGTGTATTTTGCAATTTCTTTTTTTGATCAACAAGCTTTTGTGCATTTTCAAATATTTGCTGAGCTTCTTGATACTTACCAAGATCATTTAAAATAATGGATAAGCCAACAGAGGCATCCGTATAATCAGGATCAATAGCAAGTGCTTTTTTAAAAGTTTTAACGGCTTTATTGAATTGTCCACGGTTATAGTAAATTGTTGCTAGCATTTGAAAAACTTCTGGATGCTTCGAGTTCAATAATGTCGGCTGTTGTAAAAGTTTTTCTGTTTCAGCGTATTTACCATCTATAAAAAACTCTCGTGCTTCATCTAAAAGTTGGCCAGAAAAAGAGCGCATTATTTAGAAACACTTTCTGCTTCAATTGTTTCCTTAGCTTGAGGATATTTTGAAGTGAGCTGTTTTAAGTGATAAGCTTTTTTAGTCATGTCATTCAAAGCAACCGCAGATTCAAGAGCTCCAAGATGAGCCCTTGGATCAAATCCGAACCCAGAATATTTCGATAAACAAAGTTCATACCGCCTTAAAGCAGAAGAGTATTTTTTTTGTTTAAAATAAAAGTCAGCCACATAAAGTTCTTTTTCAGCCAGGTGATTGAAAACATCAGTTCTTTTAATTTTTGAATCTGCAGAATATTTTGATTCACCGTAAGATTTTATAATTTCATCAAAATGATAAATAGCATCATTACCTAAAGAAAGATCGCGATCGAACGTATCAGGTAGTTGATTATAGTAACTCATCGCAGTTTGATAAATAACGTAATCTGTTTTTGCATGTTTTGGGTGAAAATCTCGAAAGTTTTGATAGGCCAGCTGTGCTTCGGCATAATCTTCTCTTTCAAATTGAATATCTGCAATTGCTAGTTTTGAATCAACCGAAATAGAATTATAGGGATATTTATTTTTAATGTCGGTCATTTTAGAAATAGCTATTTCAAAGCGGCCACTTTTTTTGTACTCCATAGCTTGTTCAAATTGGCCTTCAGGGGTATTTAAATTTTTTTCTTCGGTAGCGCAACTACTAAGAATTAAAATTGAGCAGATAAATATCATTTTAATTTTCATATAAATATATGACCTTATCTGATAAAACATGTCAAAAAGTTAAAAGCATAAACTCAATTAAAATTAAAATACTTCAATAAATTCAGCTTTGATCCAGCCGGTAAATGCTCCTGAAGCTTGAGCCTTGATGTAACTAATGCCGTCAACTGTTTCAGTTTGAATAATTTGCACAATTTGCCCCGAATGAATCTCAGTAATGACAGCTTGATTAAATCCAGCTGATGTTTGAACTTGAGCCGTTTCGACTTTGACTATGCCTTTTTTATCTAAAATTTGATTATTTTTTAGAAAAAACAAGGTGGCCAAAAAAACTGTTAAAAATCCAAATAGATAAAATTTATAACCCAGTGAATTTTGCAATTGATTTTGTATAAATTTTCTTTTGCGTTCTGTTAAGATATGAAACGTTAATTTGAGCCAAATCCCAAAAGCAGATATTAAAAACACAAAAATTAATTCAAGGGGTAAAAATTTAAGTCCAAAGGCATCGATTTGATTTAAAAGAGTAGGCTCAATTGTTAAAACTTGAGGTTGATATTGGCTTAATTCTGTTTTTAAAAATGATTCAGCAGCTGAATTTCTAGAATTTGAATAAATTGCTTTTTGATTATAAACATAAGCTAACGGAAGTTGGTCTATTTTTTTATAAAGAGTTGATAAATTATGGCTTACAAGTGAGGTCTGTTCCTGTGTTAATTGACCTTGGTCGAGTAATTTTAAATAACTTTTTATGGCTTCATCGTTTTTTTTACTTTGCTGTTGTTGTAAGGCTTCATTAAATAATTCCGAGTTAGCGCTCATAGCCAAAGTATAGCGCTTGATTCGTTTCCTTGTCATGTGTAAACGCGCATTGTAAACTTAAGTCTTACAAATGCTAAAATGAAGGGGTGTTATGTTAGACCTATTTAATCAAGTCATAAAGAAAATAAACTCAGCTGAAAAAATATTAGTTGGTGAAAAGATTAAATCTGATCCAAATGTAGAATCATTGTTGGTAGATTTAGTTGATGACGTGAGTGCGATTAATTCAGAATTGCATGCGATTCGCGCTCCTCAGCCGGAGCTTTCTGCAAGCGCTCAAAAAACAATGGCTTACTTAGGACAACTGCGTGGTCGACCGCTTTATCATAATTATGTTGGAACAGGTTCTGGTAATGGACCGTTTGTAGAACTTATTGATGGAAGTGTTAAGTTGGATTTAATTAATGGTATTGGTATTCATATTATGGGCCATTCAAATCGGCGCGTAATGAAGGCTGCATTGCGGGGTTCGCTTTCTGATGTAGTGATGCAAGGTAACTTGCAACCAAACAACGAGTACTGGCAACTGTCAGAAAAATTAGTTCAATTGGCAGGGCGAAGAAGTCAACTTAAGCATGTTTGGTTTTCTACTTGCGGGACTATGGCGAATGAAAATGCACTCAAGCTAGCGCGACAAAAAAATTCTCCAGCAAAAATGATTATGGCAATGAAAAATGCTTTTGCTGGACGTTCTACTATGATGGCAGAAGTCACTGATAATCCTGCATATAAACAGGGGCTTCCAGAATATAATGAAGTCTTAAGAATTCCAAATCATGATCGATTTGATGCGCAAAGTGCCGAAAAAGCATTACGTGTTATGAAAGAACACTGTGCTAAGTTTGAAAAAAATATAGCCACTTTTGTTTTTGAACCTATGTTAGGTGAAGGTGGTTTTCAACCAGTTCCCAGAGAATTTTATTTACCCATGTTGGAATTCTGTAAGCAGCAAAAGATTGCTGTTTGGGCCGATGAAGTTCAAACATTTGCTCGAACTGGGGAATTTTTCGCTTATGAAACAATGGATTTAGGTAAATACATTGATTTAGTTACGATTGCTAAAACTGTTCAAATGGCAGCTACGCTTTACACTGAAGAATATAATCCTAAGCCTGGTTTGATAGCTGGAACTTTTTCTGGTGGAAGTGCTTCAATGACAGTGGGACTAGAAATTTTAAAAATGTTAGAAGAAGGATATATAGGCCCCAATGGAAGAATTTTACAAATACATAAAAAATTTGTAGATGGGATTCATTTCTTGAATGAAGGTTCGTGTAAAGGTTTACTTAAAGACGCAGGTGGCATGGGGCTTATGATTGCTTTTACTCCTTTCGATGGAAAAAAAGAAAACACCGAGCTTTTTGTTAAAAAACTTTTTAATAATGGAATTATTGCATTTAGTTGCGGTAAAGATCCTGTCAGAATTCGCTTTTTAGTGCCTGCAATAATCAGCGATCAAGAAATTGAACTTGCGCTGACGATTGTGGAAAAAACAACTTTGCAGGGTTTGTAAATTATGTCTGCCGACAAGTTATCTGACATAGATTTTATTAAGATAGCTCGTCAGCTTATTTCTTTTGAAACAACTCCACATGCTTCGACTCATGAAATGGTTCTGTTTATAAAAAATATTTGTGATGAATGGGGTTTGTTTTGTGAAGTTCAGCAAGAAACTCAAAACGGCACCTTACAGTCAAATGTGATTATTCGTCATGACAATGATGATTTAACAAAGAGTCATTTTTTGCTTCAATCCCACTTAGATACTCCTGATCCGGGATCCTATGGATTATGGAAAAAAAACAATCAAAACCCATTTGATGCCGTAATCGATGAGAATTATATTTATGGTTTAGGCGTGAGTGAAGTAAAATTAGATTTTTTATGTAAACTTATTTCTATGTATAAAGTTAAAAACTCAATTTCTAAAAATGGTCCTTTAAAGCCTTTATTAGTAGGAACTTATGGGCAAGAAACGGGAATGCATGGTGCTTTAAAGTTAATTCGGAAAAACAAGCTTAATGCCCGATATGCATTAATTTCTGAACCTTCTAATTTGCAAATAATACATGCGGCCAAAGGATTTGTAACAGTTGAAATTCGTATTCCCATGACCGCAAGTGAAATAAAATTGAAAAAGCAAATCTCTGAAAATTTGGACACCATTACTAAAAACAAAATTTTTTCTGGAATAATGACCCATTCTTCAACTCCTCATTTAGGAGAAAATGCAGGAGTCAAATTGTTGGATTTTATTGATGAGCTTGCAGATGACAATTACATATTAGAGATTGAGGCAGGCTCTCGTTTTAATACAATACCTAGTCAAGCATCGATTGAATATATTGAAAATGAGCATGTATTCAAACAATCCTCACATTTAATTATACATAAAATTAAAAAAGTTTATAAACTTATTAAAAATATTCAAGAGCAAATGAAGTTAGAAAAAGATGATGAATTTGAACCTAATCATTCGACATTTTCTATTGGTGTTATTCGACAGTACGAAGATTATATTTTAATTGGTGGTTCGTGCCGAATTGTACCCTCTGTCAGTCAAGAAAAGTATGAAGATTGGATAGCACAATTTTATAAAGTCAGTAAAGATATTGAAATTGAATTTCATTTACAAGACTATAAGAAACCATTTCGAATTAGTCGAAAATCAATTTTGGTAAAAGCAGCACAAGCTGAGTTAGAAAAACTGAACCAATCTATAGTTTGTCGAACAATGGCATCTACAAATGAAGTCAGCTATTTTTCACGAATGGGAATAGATTGTATTTGTATCGGAGTCGGAGAGCGTGAAGGAAACATTCACACTCCAAATGAAAAAGTAGCATTAAGCCAAATTGAAACGACAATTGAATTTTATCAAAATATGATAATGAGAATGTGTAACTAACAAAGAAGGAAATATGAGTTTTATAATTCGTCCAGCAGGAATCGATGATGTGCTTCAGTTGACTGATCTGGCCAAACAATTTAATTTACTGAATTTACCAGGGCATAAAAAAATAATTGCAGAAAAAATAGAAAAAAGTATAGCTTCATTTGAAGGGCAATTAGAAAAAGATCAATCAGAATATCTTTTTGTGCTAGAAGATATCGAAGAAAAATATGTCATCGGTAGTTCATTAATTATTGCAAAGCACGGAAATGATCGAGTTCCACATTGCTATTTCAAAGTATTAAAGCGAGATCATTTTTCTAAGGATCTTGGATTAGGTTTTATACATCAAGTGTTGCGCTTTCAATTAGATACTGATGGACCCACAGAAATCGGAGGATTGCTTGTTGATAAAAATTACCGACGACGTCCAGAAAAATGTGGTCGACAAATATCACTTGGAAGATTTGTTTTTATGGGAATGTATCCTGAAAGATTTGAATCACGCGTTCTTTGTGAGTTAACACCACCATTAACTGATGAAGGTCGAAGTGAATTTTGGGAAGCATTAGGACGCCGTTTTACTGGGTTACCTTACCAAGAGGCTGATGCTTTATCTCAGACAAATAAAGAATTTATTGAATCACTTTTTCCTGAAGAAGATATTTATTTAAGCTTACTCGATGCCAAAGCAAGGCTTGTTTTAGGACGAGTGGGCGAAGCCACAAAACCAGCACAACATTTGTTAGAAAGTATTGGCTTTAGTTATCTTGAAGAAGTGGATCCGTTTGATGGAGGTCCTCATTACGGTGCAAAAACAAATCAAATTTTGCCAATTAAAAAAGGCCAAATGCTGACTTTAGGTGATTCTCAAAACGCAAATTTTCAACAACTAGGATTTGTAGGAATTGGCGAAGGTGATTTTAAATCTATTGTTACAGGTTATGAAATCAAAGAAGGCCAGGTTTTTTTGCCTCAAAAAACTCGAAAATTATTAAATTTGGACATCAATCAAAACATTTACATAACACCGTTTAGTTATGAATAAGGAAAAATATGAATTACAAAAAAATTAATTTTTTAGGTGACTATATTAACGGAAAATTTATTTTAGCAGAAAAAGCGGATGGACATTTTAAAGATGAAAGTCCTGCTGATTTAAGTGATCAGATTTTAACTGTGCGATATAAGTTAGACCATGTTGAAAAAGCCTGTGAAGCTGCTAAAGAAGCTTACTCTGGCAAGAATGCTGTATGGTCTAGAATGCCTTTTGAAGTGCGAAAAAATTTTATTTTTAAGTTAAAAGATATTTTTATAGCTCACGAAAGTGAAATGGCAGAAGCTATTTCTCGAGATACAGGAAAATCCTTATGGGACGCCACAACTGAGGCTAAGGCTTTATCTGCTAAAATTGATATTACAATAAATGACTCGATGAAATTGATTCAAGAACAAAGAATTTCGAATGCCTTGCCTCAAGTTGATGGTGTTCTTAGGTATAAATCTCGTGGTGTTATGGCAGTTATAGGTCCATTTAATTTTCCAGCTCATTTGCCAAACGGTCATATTATTCCTGCATTATTAACTGGTAATACAATTGTTTATAAGCCTTCTGAGCAAACACCTTTTGTTGCGCAACTTTATGCGCAATTGATTGATAAAGCTGAATTTCCAGCCGGAGTCTTTAATTTAATTCATGGAGAAGGGGAAACTGGTAAGCGACTTGTTGCACATGAATTAGTAGATGGGATTCTTTTTACAGGATCTTATGAAGTTGGTTTAAAAATAAAACAAGAAACTTTAACACATTATTGGAAAATTCTTGCTCTTGAAATGGGTGGAAAAAATGCGACTGTTGTTTGGGACGATGCCGACATTGAAAAAGCTATATATGAAAGTATCGTTGGAGCATACATGTCAACAGGTCAGCGCTGTTCGGGGACTTCACGAATTATTTTACACGATAAAATAGCTGACCAGTTCACAGATCGTTTTTATCAAGTAGCAAAAAAATTGACTATTGATCACTGGTCTAAGAATCCTTTTATGGGATCACTCATTAATGCAAGTGCTGTTGAAAAATACATTCGATTTCAAGAAATGGCTAATCGCGAAAATTGCGAAAGTATGATGCGTGGAAAATCTTTGGATTTAAATTTTAAAGGTCATTATGTGACACCGAGTATACATTTAGTAAAAGCCTTTGATCCACAATCGATATATCAAAAAACAGAAATCTTTGGTCCTAACGTCGCTATTTATAGAACAAGTGATTTTGAACGAACTTTAGAAATGGTTAATTCAACAGGTTATGGTTTGTGCATGAGTTTATTTAGCAAAAATAAGGATTTATATAATGAAGCACTCCTTAAAGCACGAGTAGGTTTGCTTAATTTTAATCGTACAACAAACGGTGCAAGTTCAAAGCTGCCTTTTGGAGGAATGGGAAAATCGGGAAATGATCGACCATCTGCACATTTTGCAGTTCAGTATTGTACAGTACCTGTGGCCAGTCTTGAAGATTTTACTGAACTTGACAAGTCCAAATTATTACCAGGAGTTAGTCTTGAATAACAAAACAAAAATTATAGCCAGTGCGGTTGTGTTTTTCACTGTCGCGATTGTTGCTACTGTTGGATTATTTAGTTATCAGTTTTTATTTAGCGGAGTCAGTGAAAGTGATGCAGAGATCTTGTTTGATCTTGAGCCAAATCAATCTTTTTCTAGTGTCTCTGAAAATTTAGAAAAAAGCATGCTGATTAAAAACAAATGGGCGTTTGTTAAGTATGCACAATTTAAAAGTCTAACAAAAAAAATTAAGGTCGGAGAATATTCATTAAATCAGTCAATGACTCCGGATCAAATTCTGAATGTGCTTATTTCTGGAAAAAGCGTCGCTCGCAAATTAACAATTATTGAAGGTTCAAATATATTTGATGTTGCTGATTTAATGGAAAAAAATAAAATTTCGACCAGAGAAGAATTTTTGCTGTTAATTAGAAATAAAGAGTTCATAAAAAAAGTAATCAATGAAGATTTGTTGAGTCTTGAAGGATATTTGTTTCCAGAAACATATCAATATACTAAATTTGAGAAATTAGAAGATATTGTAAATCAAATGGTGAAAAGATTCTTAATTGTATGGACAGAATTTGAAGAAGAATCTAAGTTGCGTCTTTCTACCCAGAACTGGCCGCGCCATAAAATTATAAATTTAGCTAGTATTATTGAAAAAGAAACTGGTTTTGAAAAAGATCGTGCGAATGTGTCCTCTGTTTTTCATAATCGACTTGTACAAAATATGAAATTACAAACTGACCCGACCGTTCTTTATGGTATGGCTGTAGAACAAAACACAAATGCAAAAAATATTTCAAAAGCAGATTTACTTCGACCGACAAAGTATAATACATACACTAATTATGGCCTTCCATTAACACCAATATCAAATCCAGGACGAAAAGCAATTGCTGCGACATTGAATCCTGCGACTACGAAGTACCTTTATTTTGTAAGTAAGAATGATGGAACAACAGCATTCTCTGAAAGTTTAAGTGATCATAATTCTGCTGTCCAAAATTATCAAATTAACAATAAAGCTCGAGAAGGAAAATCATGGCGTGATTTGCAAAAAAAAAAGTAATTACTCAGTGGCGATAGATTGAGTGAATTGTTTAAGTTCAGTATTGTATTTAAAAATATTCAAACGCGAAATACCAAACTGATCAACTGTGGGCATAATAATTTCTTTTGTGTCATCACTGTCGATATCACTGAGGGCTAAATTGACTGTATTGCCTTCAACTATTAAATATGCATCTCGATCGTCTTGAAAATTAAATTTATTTTTTAATGTTTGATTTGAAGTTTTAAGATCTTTTTCATAAATATTTAATTCAATTCCATCAGAAGTTTTAATTTTGAAGGCTACAAAGCTGTGACCATCATAATTCATAAATATTTTCGATAAAATTTCTGTTTGATGTGGATGTGTAAATAAGTTTTTAATTTTATTACGTAGTATAGAAAACGAAGATAATATTGCCAAAGATAGTGCTAACACACATAATAAAATCAAAATTCTTAATGAAGATTTTGTGATATGATGACGACTATGTTCTTTTTCTAATAATGCACTGTTTTTGATTGAATTCATCAAATCTTATTCTGTTATACTGAAAAACATGAGTCAAATAGCAAAAACAGAATTTTATAATATATTACAATCTCGTCAATCAATTAGAAAATATAAACCTGATGCAGTTTCTAAAGATTTAATCGAAAAAATAATTTTAGACGCGGGAATGTATGCACCATCTGGAAAAAATTCACAGAACTGGAAATTTTTTATAGTGAGCGGAAAAAAACGTGATGAGTATTTAAAATATTCGCAGAAGTCTTGGTTGGGCATCAAAGATAATTTAAAAGTAAAGCTTAAGCCATCACTTTATGACTTCACAGAAAGATTTTTTTTTACACTTGGAGAAGCGCCAGTAATTATTTTTGCTTATTCAGTGAATAGTCCTGAAGAAAGACATCACACTAGTATTGGAAGTGTTTATATGGCAGTGCAAAATATAAATCTAGCCTGTCAAATAGAAGGGCTTGGTTGCTGCACTATGGGTGCACCTTTAGAAATAAAAAATGATGTTAACGAGTTTTTAAATTTAAAAAATGATTCAGATTTTATATCTGGAAATTTAGAGTTGTTATGTGCGCTCACAATAGGGTATCCAGATCATACGCCTCCAAAATCAAGTCGAAAAATTCAGGGGCGAATAAATTGGATCACTGAATAATTTATAAATAATAGTGTAGAATCATCCAGGCATAATCGCCTTCACGTTCAACATTTTGAGCTGTTTGTAATTTTGTCCAATAAAGTTGAATATCCAAATGTGGTCTTGGATACCATTGGATTCCAGGTCCATATTTGTAAACTTTTGTAGCTCCGTTATCAATATCACTTTGAAAATAATCATTTAGAATGAGCGCATGAAAACCTTTAGTTAATTCATAGCCTGACTTATGAGTAATGTAGTTTCCTTTGGTGACAGTTGTAGAAGAATTAAGTTCTGTCGAGCTTTGATCAAATTCGACTGTTGTGTAGAGTTTTTCGCTCCAACCCAATAATCCGTTTATTCCATAAACGGATTTTTTTCTTATGTCATCTTTTTCTGAATAATATTGAAGCGTAACTTTATTTTTTGCATTAAAAACAAGTGATGCCGTTGTCGCAAATCCTTTATTATTTAAAGTCGATTTTTCCTGAGGAGTTAGAAAGTATGATCCCGTCCAAGCCCAGTTATCTGATAAAACAGAGACTTCAGCTCCATCACTTTCGGCTCCGTAGCCAAAGCCAAGAGGTCCACGTGTTGCTAAAATATGATCTGGAATATTAATACCAAAGTTAGGCAGATAACGACCGACTTTTAAACTGGCAATATCTGTAAAGCGATATAGACCGTAATATCTAGGAGCATTTGCAAGCCATTCTTCTTTGCGGTATTCTCCAATAAAACCAATCAGAGCAAATTTTTCTAAATTGACACCTAACTCAATGCCAGACTGCATTTTGATAAATTTTCCGCGTGTGACTTGATCATTGTTAACGTGAACTTGAGCTCCGCGAAAATCGCCGCCGATGGCCAGCCAGTCATTGACCTTTTCTGTATCAACAAGACCATGCAAAATATTTTCTTCTTTTTCGTAAGACCATGTACTTAAAAGTTCTTTAGAAAGGCTTCGACCGTAAGTATTAAGTACGCCACCACCAGAAGGTGAAATGTGACATGCTGTACAATTGACATACCCATGTCTAATCATATCAGGAAATCCAAAGGATTTTATTGATAAAAAAGAAAGACAAAATAACAAACTAACTAGTATTTTTTTCATACTTTTACGTTACTGACGCAGAGTTGAAATGTCCACTGTAATTTCAGTTTCATCAGCGACTTTTATTCCAGCATAACTTGGAAGTGTGCTCAGAAAATCCATGATGTTAATTTTAAATTTTGCCTTAGCAGAAATGAGTTTGTTTTTTTCAGATAATTCAATTTCACCTTTAACTGGCTTTGTAATTCCATGCATAGTCAGCTCTCCATTGAATTCTTTTTTTATGCTTGATGAAAGTTCAGATTTTGTTATTGAAAATTCATTAATTAGAATTTCTGAGGTTGGAAATTTTCCTACTTCTAAGTATTTATTTTTCATATGATCATCACGTAAATCAATTTTTGTAGTCAGTTTTGTCATATCTAAAATTAATTTCCCTGAAACTTTATCATTTGAAAGATTCAGTTGTCCTGTAGGCCCTTCAGATTCGCCAATGATTTTAATCATAGCGGGTCTTCCAGTGGCTATAAAACCAACTTTGCCATCACTAGCTTTAAATTGAAGAATTTCTGAAGATGTTGTAGCTTTTACTTCTTTAGTCGCTACAGCTTTTGGCTCCTTAGTTGGAGCGGTCTTCGACCAAACATTAAAACTTAAACATAAACAAATTAAAACCATCTTCATAAAATCTCCTATTGATTGCATTCAAGTGATGAACTGACAGAAACAGTTGTAGCATCAGGTGATCCTAAATTATACCATTTTTGCGACCAACTTTAATAATAATTGACGAAGTATTTAAAATAAAATTCAATAAATGAATGACATATATTCAATTATTGAATGTCTTTAAATCTATTTTATTAGATATAGATTGTTTAAAGATCAGTTTTTTAAGTTTTTATCAGAAAAAATTACAAAGGATGATATGAATCAAGCCTATGAAAAAATTAATTGGAGTCCTTTTCGAAATGAAATTAAGTGTTTTGAAACCTGTGTAGAATTTAAAACGATGACCGTAGCAGCAGAGCGCGTCGGTTTAACGCAAGCAAGTTTGTCAAAAATTATTCAAAAACTTGAACATGAACTTCAAACTCAACTATTTATAAGAAACTCACGAGGTATTCAACTTACTCATGCGGGGAAGCAATTCTTAAGCTCTGTAAAATCAATTCAAACAACCTGGAATACTTTAAAAAAACTAAATCAAACTGATGAAAATTCTTCTATTTCTGAGCTCAAAATTGGCGCTCACACATCGATAGCAAATACAGTTTTACCAAAGATAATGCCACAGTTGATTTTCAATTATCCTGCAATAGAATTTAGTTTTGAATTTAAAAGATCGATCGAAATTACTCAAAAAGTAGTGAATGCAGAAATTGATTTAGGTTTTGTAATTAATCCAGTTAAAAACAACTATCTAGTCGCAAAAAAACTCAGCTCAGAATTTATTTCACTTTGGGGTAATCAAGGAGCAAATTCTTTTTCAGAAACAGTTTTGTATAGTACAGACATGTTTTTGAGTGATAAATTACTTAAAATGCTCAAACAAAAAAAGTTGATTGAGGTTAATGATTACGAAGTGATATCAAACTTGTTAAAAACCACACAGTTTTCGGGTTTATTGCCTTCAACTGTTGCTGAAAGATTTAATTTTACGCAACTGCAGGGAAAGCTTTACTCGGTGGATTTGAGTTTGATTTATCGTAAAGATAGATTCGTGAATAAAGCACAGAGGCAGTTGATCAATCAAATTTTACAAAGCATTTAAAGTTCGTTGAAAATGATCTGTTTATCTAATAGAACTACGCACTCATGAAGACTCATCCTTTAGAAGCTCTTAAGAAAAATCCATTTATTTTGGCCCCAATGGCAGGGATTACAGATCATGCTTTTCGTACATTTATGCGAAAACTTGATTCAAGTGTTGTCATTACTGAATTAGTTTCTGCAACTGGAATTGAGTATAAATCTGAAAGAACTTTAGATCTAATGAGCTACGATGAATCACAAAGACCAATCGGCGTTCAGCTTTTTGGCGAAGATCCTGAAATTATTGCTAGAGCAGCACAGTTTGTAGAAATGCACGGAGCTGATTTTGTAGATTTAAATTTTGGATGTCCTGTTCCAAAGGTTGTTAAAAAGGGGGCAGGATCTGCAATGTTAAAAGATTTGCCTTTAATGAAAAAAGTTCTTACGGAGTGTGTAAACGCAGTTAAAATTCCTGTAACAATAAAAATTCGCACAGGGTGGGATCAAAGTTTAAGAAATGCAACAGAGGTTTGTCAGTTAGCTCATGACTGTGGGATTACATGGGTTGCTATTCATGGTCGAACTCGATCCCAAGGTTATAGTGGGTTAGCAGATTGGGATTTTATGACCGAAGTGAAATCAAAATCACCGCTTCCAATTATTGGCAACGGAGATATTTTAACAGCTCAAAGTGCAGTTAAAAGATTAAAAGATTCAGGTTGTGATGGAGTCATGATCGGTCGTGGAAGTTTAAAAAATCCACTGATATTTGCTGATGCCTTAAGCTTATGGAAAGGTCTCCCATTAAGATCTGATTTGAAACGAAATTATCATGGTATTTTTTCAGACCTTAGTCTGTTGATTCAAGAAAAATGCAGTGAGACTATTACTAACATTCAGCTTAAAAAGTTTGCCTCTTGGTTCTCAACAGGGTATCCAGGAGCTTCAGCATTTAGAAAGCAAATTTTTCAATTGAAGAACAATGACGAAGTTCTTGAATTTGCTTTGCGGTTTTTCAGTTCAATTTCAGATTTTGAGCAGGAAGATACAAGTGGCGATAATTTTTTAATGGGTGGTCACGGTTAGGTTTATTGATTTTAAAATTTTATAAAATTGGACTCACGAATAAAGGAAAAAAGAATATGCAAGATCCTAAGAAAATAAGAAACATCGCCATTATTGCACACGTCGATCATGGTAAAACAACACTCGTCGATCACTT
>JAYUJM010000129.1:0-17363 GCA_043765175.1 Pseudobdellovibrionaceae bacterium
GCGGTATGCGATCAGCCCTCGGTGGATGGCTTTTGGCAATGTCGAAACTTCACGATTAATGGGCAGTGCAGTTTCTAGTCCGTTGACGAAAATTAGGCAGAGCGGGGGTATTACCTTGGGGCTTGCGTATCGTTGTTGTACATCTTGACAATCGATTTGTTTTTTAGGATTCAGTTTATTGTAATCACTAATTAATTTTGGTAAAGCTTCCTTGTAAGTGCAGTTCTGTATAATAGTCCCTGCTTCGTCTTGCATACATTCTTCAATTTGACTTTCATCAAAATTTCCACAAGTTTTCTGATAGCAAGCTGTATCCGCTTGCTTGACTAAGCCTAAACATATTTTTGCATTATGTGATTTCGTCATCGGTATTGATTTTGGAGTATGGCGTTCAAAATGCTGAGCTAGTTTAGAAGGTTTTTCGGCTTGAGCAAAATTAATTAGACATAAACTTAAAGTTAAAAACATGAGCCCTTTTATCATAAATTCTCCCTTTTTTAAGATATAGAGGGAATTTACAGGATATAAAAGAATTATTCGCCTGTAAGTTTTTAGACAGATAAAATTTACTTTTTGAGGCAAATTGTGCCCTTTAAATTCAGCAGAAAGTAGGTATTGGTTTTAATAGAAGAATAAACTCAAGTTTAACAAAAAGTTAAAATTAATTAAAACTGAGCTGACAAATAATTTTTGAAAAAAATTCATCATATATTGTATAATTTATTAATTATAAAATATAATTTACTAAAAAAATAAATTGATGTACATACCAGAAAAAAAGAGAAATAAATCTCTATTTAACTAAAAAGGAAGTCTTATGAAAATAATGAATTTAAAAAGTATTTTGTTCGCTGGAATGCTTATTTCGTTAAGTCAATTCGCTGTTGCTGGCGGAGGAGGAACAGGATCAAATGTAAGTGGATCTTTAGGTGGATCTTGTGTAAAGCCTGATTTACAAATCACATGCCAGATGAAAAATTCAAAAAATATGTATCAAACTCGATCAAGCATTGTATCTGTTGATGATAAGCAAATGAGCTTAAGCGGAATAGCGACGATTTACAAAAATAGCTCTTCTGGGGTTAAAATTTTGCCTTTTGATATCAATTCGTTCGAAGGAGCAACTGTCATTAATCTACCAAAATCTAAAAATGATTTATCTTTTAGTGCTGTCATTGAAAACTCAGATCAAATATACAATGAATTTAATGATGGACAATATAAAACTAAAATTTTAAAAGCTATTATTGACGTTAAAGACTTTGGTGGAGATAAGGCTCTTGAAGGAAAAATTAAAATGTCTGTTCAAAGAATGGATATAAATGTAGTATTTAACGGAGAAATGGATATTCATTGTTATGCAACATACAAAGATACGAATATACGAAGTGATATGTATTTCGGGGCTTTGAAGAATTAAATAATAGCAAATAAAAGGCAGACAATTATATATCTGCCTTTTAGACTCAATCTATAACAGTCTAATTGATATTTATTATCACTATGCTTTCAACTAATTTCAAAAATCTAATAAATATAGAATCTTTTGTATGGTTTTGATAATTTTCGTCAGTGAAAACAAATAGTTTACCCCAACTCCTTAAAGAAATTAATTCATTTGATGAACTGCTCGCAAAGCGCCTTGCTGATTTAGGTTTTTACCCCGGCCTTGAAGTTAAAGTTATTCAAAAAGTCAGCTTCGGAAAAGTGTTTATTTTGCAAATTAATCAAAGCCTTGTAGCCCTTAATGAGAATGAGTTTTTATGTCTGAAATTTTAAAAAAAGAAAAAACAACAGTGGCTTTGGTTGGCTTTCCAAATTCGGGAAAAACAACACTTTATAATTGGCTTACAGGATCTAAGTCAAAAACAGTGAATTACCCCGGGTCAACTGTTGAGTACTCGTTAGGTACGCTTCTTCCTCAGTTAAGTTCTAAAACTCAGAACACGATTCAATATATTGACACTCCAGGAATTTATTCATTTCAGCCTCAGACTTTGGATGAAGAAGTGACATTAAAAGTACTTAATTCAAGTGATCTTTTAGCACTGGATCTAGTGCTGTTAGTTATTGATGGGACACAGCTTGCAAGGCAATTGCATTTGATCAAATCTTTACAAAATGCAAAAGCCAATTTTAAAATTGTTTTAACGATGTCTGATTTATTAAAAATAAATCAAATTCAATATGATTTAAAGATGCTGAAAGATTTATTTGGCACAGACGTCGTTTTATTTGATGGTCGTCTTGGTCAAGGTCTTTTTGATATTTTAAAATTTTCAGATGTTGAAAAAAAGCCTCAGCAAATGAGTTCATTTTTATCAGTAGATGATCAGGCTTGGATAAAAGATATTCGAAATAAAATTGAAGGTAATAATAAATTAGATATTTTAATTGAATCAACTTTAAAGATAGATCGGTTTATGCTTCATCCTTTTTTTGGATACGTTATATTTTTCGCTGTAATGACTTTGATCTTTTCATCAATGTTTTGGTTCGCGACTCCATTTATGGACGGTATTGATTATGTTTTTTCCTTTTTTGTTGATCAAACAAAAATATTAATTCCAGGGTTATTTGGGGAATTTGTAGCTGATGGTGTGATTGCCGCCCTCGGTGGAATCACTATTTTTATTCCACAAATTTTTATTTTATTTTCATTAATTTACATTCTTGAAGCTTCGGGTTATTTAGCTCGTTTAGCAGCACTTATTGATCGCCCTATGGCTGCACTTGGCTTGGGTGGTAGATCCTTTGTTCCTATGCTTTCTGGCTTTGGCTGTGCCATTCCTGCCATTATAGCCACACGAAATATAACTTCGAAAAAAGAAAAATTTTTAGCCCAAATTTTAATTCCTTTTCTAACTTGTTCGGCTCGGATTCCTGTATTTAGTTTGATGATTCAATTTTTGTTTCCTAAAGGAAGTTATTTTTTAGCTGGCATGGCCATGGCAGGGCTTTATTTTGCATCAATTCTAATTGCAGCTCTTGCATCGGCAATGTTGGCGCAATTAATTAAATCAGACCAAAAAAGTAAACTTTTGATGGATTTACCGCTTTATAGAAGACCACGTTTTAGAATTATACTCAGACAAGGATTTGATAAATCTATTTCATTTGTGAAAAAAGCAGGGCCAATCATTTTTGTATTATCTATAATAATCTGGTTTTCGACGAACTTTCCTCGGCAGCAAATTAATTATTCAGAAGGTGCAGTGATTGCAGAAATGTCTGCAAGTGATATTGCTCAAAATAGTTATGCGGCACAAGCTGGAAAAATGATGGAACCCATTTTTAAACCAATGGGTTTCGATTGGCGAGTAGGTTTTGCATTAATTTCTGCTTTTGCAGCCAGAGAAGTTTTTGTTTCAGCTTTAGTTTTAATATTTAATACTCAAGGTAATGATGATCAACAAATACAAAATTTATTAACTCAAATGCGAGAAGCTCACTGGCCTGATGGGACTCCATTATTTACTTTGGGATCAAGTATTGGATTATTATTATTTTTCATGGTAGCCATGCAATGCTTAGCAACATTTGCCGTTTTAAAAAAAGAAACAGGTTCGTTTAAAATTGCGATTGTTCAACTTATTGGAAGTAATTTATTCGCTTATGTATTAGCAGTGAGTGCTAATTATTTATTTCGCTTCCATTGATAATAACGTCGATACCATTTTGACGTTTTTTTCCAAAGACTGAAAATTGTTTCGTCAGGAAAAATATTAACTCGAAATATAGAGTAAGGATTCTCTTCCAAAGTTAATCCTCCACTGTCGGTATTAAGACCATAATCGTATCCTGCTTTTTGACAGGCTTTTGAGCAGTCCAAATTTGTATCTCCGAAAGTATATGCAAATGAATTCACTTTTACATTGAACTCATTTTCAAGAAGAACTTTTGATTTGACAAGTTCATCTAATTTTTCAGACTCAGTCATTAGCGGCATGCGATCATGTTTTATCCCATGGGAGCCTATCACAAATTGAGATTGATTCCATTTTTGACGATTCTGTTTGGAAACAATCGGATGTTTATCAGTTGAAACGACTTCGCTGTCCCAAGTATTGTGATCAATACTATCTTCTGCTAAAAGATAAATATGAGCTTTATAGCTGTATTTTTTTAATAAATCATCAGCATTCAGTAAATTATCTTCATAACCATCATCAAAAGTGAGTATGAAAGGATTTTTTGGAAAATCAGACCAGTCTTTTTGAGCCTTTCGATAAAGTACAAGTTCATTAAAAGTTACCGGTGTTAAATTTCGTGTATAAAAAAAACGAAGATGTTTTTCGAAATTTTTTTTTGTAACATAAATTTTGTGAGCTGTATTTAAACTAGTGTTCGTAATTTTATGATACATTAAAATTGGAATCCAATGATTGTAATTAGCGATAAAGTAGGCCGATTCATAAACTCGCATGATTTGTTGACTTACAGATTTTAATTGAAACTTAGAAAGTGCTAACTGAGATAGGGATTTTAAATCAAAAAAATCATTTGAAAAAATATTTTTAATATCAATTTCTGCTTGCTTAAAATTAAATTGAGGCCAATCAAAATTTTGTCCGATATCGCCAAAATTTGAAACACAGTGGCTATCAAAATTATCTTTGGTGGTTAAACCCAGATAAGCAGATTCACCAAAGGCAATGCAAGGAACTCCAGAGATTAAAGCTTCTATACAGACTCGTCCAGATCCACAGATCAGGTCATACTGATGAAGTAACTCAGAATTTATAATTATTTTTTCATTGGCTGAGGCTATCAGTAAAATTTTAAATAAAATATTTTTTTGAGTTAATAATTCCGAGAAATGTTTGATAAATAGTTCATTTCTAATTTTTTTTGGACCAGACTGTCTGCCGATCAATGCAATTTTTAAAACAGTATTTTGTTTGAATGCTTTTTTTTCTTTAAAATTAAATATCTGAGGATCAAGTCCATTCGGGATTGTTTGAATGTATCGTGGGTTATACTCAAATTCATTTTTAAGTTGCTTTGTGATATTTTCACAAACTGGAATAATAAATTGTCCATACTGATTAAATAGCTTTTTTGAAAAAGAAACATGTTGTCTTCCGTGAATGGTTGATAAGGTACCAATTTTCAAACCAAGCGTTGCATAGAAAATCAATTTACTAGCTGCACGTGAGTGACTGTGAACAACATGAATTGAATTTAATTTTAAAAATTTTCGAACTACAAAAATGTTCTTTATAAACTGAATCTTAGATTTAACTTCTACATCTATTTTAAATTTTGTAGCTTCAGTAGCTTTAAAAAAATTATTAGAAATTTGATAAACTTTATGCCCTGCAAAAATTTGTTCTTGGACAAGTGAGACAGCATAAACTTCAGCGCCGGTGAGTTCATTTTGTGAAAGAACATGGGCAATATGCATAACTACTTCAGCGGGTTTCTCTTACCGAAAACTTTTCGAAGTTTTTTATATTTATGTCGTCGCTCTTGAGAAGATTTTTCTATTTCAGCTTTGGCTTTTCCCTTAGATAAAATTTTAGCCTGTTCAACTTTCATTGAATGATAAGGATGTTTTTTATCGACAGGGATCGACATTTTAATTGTTTTTTCAATATCCTGAATATAGGCTTTTTCTTCAACATCACAAAAAGAAATAGCAACGCCTTCAGTTCCTGCGCGAGCTGTTCGACCAATGCGATGAACATAGTTTTCGACGATATTAGGAACATCATAGTTAATGACATGGGTAATGTGATCTATATCAATCCCGCGAGCAGCAACATCAGTTGCTATTAGAACTTGAATAGATCCTGTTTTTAAATTATCTAACGAACGTTGACGGGCATTCTGTGATTTGTTTCCATGAATAGCATCACATTTAACTCGATTTTTATTAAGCACTTCAGCGACGCGATTAGCTCCATGTTTAGTTCTTGTAAAAACGATGACACGTTTAAATTCTGGCTTTAGTAAAAGTGAACGCAGAAGATCACGTTTTTGTGAAGTTTCAACATACATAACAGATTGATTTACTTTTTCAACTGTCGTTGCCGGAGGGGCTACATTTATTCTGATCGGATTTTGCATGAGTGTTTGCGCTAATTTTTCAATTTCTTGCGCCATGGTTGCTGAAAATAAAACAGTTTGTCGTTGGCGTGGTAGGTTTGCGATCACTTTTTTTATATCCGCAATAAAACCCATATCAAGCATACGATCAGCTTCATCTAAAATAAAAGTTTCTACAGATTTAAGCGTCAGTTTATTTTGCTGCATAAGATCAAGTAATCGACCCGGAGTCGCAATAAGAATATCAACGCCATCGTGAAGTAACTTAATTTGTGGGCCAATCGCAACACCTCCGTAGGCCAAAGCAACTTTAATTGGAAGACCTTCGCCATATTGACGAAAGTTATCATAGATTTGAACTGCTAATTCACGTGTGGGCGTAAGAATTAATGCTGATGTATTTTTAGAAATTCGTGATTTTTTATTCAAAGCCATTTTGTGAATCAATGGTAAAGCGAAAGCAGCTGTTTTTCCTGTGCCAGTTTGTGCACATCCAATAAGATCTTTATTTAACAATAAATGAGGAATAGCTTCTTGCTGTATAGGAGTAGGAGTTTCATAGCCAGTTTTTTTTATAGCCGCTTGAATTTGAGGAGCAAGATCGAAGTCTGAAAATAATTTATTTGTCATTTGGCGCAAATAATCTTATTAAACACTCCAGAGCGCAATACAATTGTGAACAACTCTAAAAATAAATGTGCTCTTATTTAAAAGCACATGAATCAAATCGAGATATCGAGAAAGAATTACAGTGGCTAAGTTATCAGAAACCCCATCTATCGAAAATAAAGCTCAATCAATTGTTCAGCAGTTTACTCAGCTTAAATCAAATTCTGGAGATGAGACTGAGTGGGAACTCAAGTATGAAAAAATTATACAAATGGGTAAATCATGGCCAGGAATGACAGATCAAGATAAAATCGAAGATTTGAAACTTAAAGGGTGTCAGTCGCAAGTATGGCTTAAGGCTCAACTCAATGACTCACAAGAAATTGTTTTTTTAGGAGACTCAGATGCTATTCTTGTCAGAGGGTTAGTTGCTTTAGTGATTTCAGTGTATTCTCATGAAAGACCAGATGTTATCATGAGTTTCGAGCCTCACTTTTTAAAAGAGCTAGGGCTTGACTCTGGGTTAAGTCCGAGTCGTGCAAATGGATTATTTTCAATGATTAAACAGATTAAATATTACGCACTAGCATATAATACTTTAACTCAGACAAAATAATATCTAAATAATTGAATTATTTAAACTTTATCATTGATCGTAAGCACATTTAATTTTTAAATAGCTACATGATATATAAAATTGCCATATTTTTGATGATCAGTTCATTTAGTTTCATCTGTAATGCAGGACGTATTGTTAATCGAAAGGTTAAAGAAGCGCCTAAAGTTTGTGCTAAAATGATTTATGATGAGCTTCTTTCAAAAGGCGAAAAAGTAGTTTTTGGGACATTAAAAAATAGTATAATCATAGATCATGAAATTAAAATTTTAAATGATCTTGGAAAAGTGGCTTGCCAATGGCCATTTTCATTTTTTGATCAGTATGGAAATGTTAAAAAATTTAATTTTTATATCGATGAATTTAAAAATGAACTTTATCCCTACATCCAAAATGAAGATCAAAAGTATTTAATGTTATCCATTCCTTTGAGTACTTGCAAAGTAGAAAAAACTGAAACGCTATCTGCTCTAATTTTTCCGAAGTGTGAAAAGCCTGCAACTAAAAAGACTCGAAAAAAAGCACGGAAAAAATAGAGTTAAACTTATGAATCAAATTTTTTCTTACAGATCAAATAAGTTATTTTTTAATGAGTTTGATTTATCTCAGTTTTTATCAACTCACAATTATCAAAAACCTGTTTATCTTTACGATTTAAATATTATTTTGAAGCGTTATTTGCAATTGAGAAATAGCTTGAAGACTGTTCGATTGTTTTATGCAATGAAAGCAAATTCAAATCAACGCATTCTTGAATTACTTAAATTAAATAGCTGTTCAGTTGATGTTGTTTCTAAAGGTGAAATAGAAATAGCGTTACTTGCTGGGTTTGAGCCCTTTGATATAGTTTTTAGCGGAGTTGGTAAAACTAAAAATGAAATTCAATTTGCAATAGAAAAAAAAATATATCAAATCAATGTAGAAAGTGTGCCTGAACTCAAGAGAGTTGCAGATATTGCTTTTCAATTAAAAATTAAAACTGCAGTTGCACTTCGTATTAATCCAAATATTAGTATAAAAACTCATCCCTCCATTGCAACAGGGCTTAAAGAAAATAAATTTGGAATTGAGGCCTCGCGATTAACTGAAGTGATTCAAATTATTGAAAAGTCACAATATATTGAATTAGTAGGAGTCAGCTTACATCTTGGTTCGCAAATGCTTGAGTACGATGGTTTTCGCGAAGCTCTTAGATTATTACGGGCTATTTATTTACTACTCAAAGAAAAATTTAAATCCTGTTCACGATTTGATGTTGGTGGAGGACTAGGAATTTTTTATGAAGAAGATAATTTAGCTCAAGAAAACATTTTGCTGTTGCAGTATAGCCAAATTATTGATGAAGAATTACAAGGTCTAGAGGCCGAGCTTCAATCAGAACCTGGTCGTTGGATTGTTGGACATGCAGGAATTCTTATTTCACAAGTACAATATATTAAAGAAACAGATGTTAAAAAATTTATGATTATTGATGCAGGAATGACTCATCTTCTTCGACCAGCACTTTATAATGCTTATCATCAAATATTTCCAGTTCATCAAAACTCAGATCTTCAAGAAGAATATGACATTGTAGGACCGATTTGTGAATCAACTGATGTTATCGCTCGAAATCGAAAAATACATAGTGTTAATGAAGATGATTTTGTTATTATAGCAACTGCTGGTGCCTATGGCTTTTCCATGAGTTCTACTTATAATCAACAATCTTTACCAGATGAAGTTTTTATAGAATTGAATGTTAATAAAAGGATGTTAAAATGAGCTGTTATTGTGGAACTGATCAAAAATTTTCAAATTGTTGTGAGCCTTATATTTTGGGAAAAAAACTTCCTGATTCTGCAGAGCAGTTAATGAGATCAAGATACACAGCCTATTGTATCAAAAAAATGGACTATATTTTTATAACCACAGATCATCAAGCCCGTGATGAATTTGATCATAAAGGAAATGAAGAATGGGCACAGAAGGCCCATTTTGAGAAGCTTGAGATTTTAAAATCTGAAGATTCTGGAACAAAAGGGATTGTCGAATTTAAAGCGACCTTTAAAATTGATCTAGAAATTCATATTCATCACGAAGTCAGTACTTTTCGAAAAAATAAAGGTCAATGGTTTTTTCGTTCTGGTCGAGTTACTGCGCCTGAGCAAAAAACTAAATCATGACAACAGTAAGGCGTTCAGTAAAAGATTTAAAGCATAATGATGAATTATCGCTGATGATTATTGATAAAACTGATTTAGGCTATAAGGCTATTCTTATAGATATTTTTGATCCTGCAAACGACGAAGCCGTTACTGGCGTTATTTATCATAACGAAGTTTTTCAAGATTTAAAACCTAACCAAATCATCAAAGGCTACTTAAATAAAATCAGAGAATATGGCAAGATAGATTTAGCGTTAGCTAAAACGGGTCATTTAGCAGCAGAAGAAATTGGTCCTAAAATATTAAAACTCATTCAGGACAACAACGGATTTTTTGATATTAATCAAAAAACAGATCCTGAACGCATTTATCAACTTTTCGGAGTCAGTAAAAAAAAATACAAAATAGTGCTAGGGGATTTATATAAAAGAAGACTCATTCTGATTGAAGAAAATGGTATTCGATTAGTTGGTTTAAGAGGATAAGTTAAAAAATGTTTCTCATACTTTCACAATTTCCAATCCAAAAAAATAAGTTTTTAATAAAAATAAAAATTATAATAAAAGAAATTATATTACTACGTCAGTGGAGATATCTTTCAACTTTAATGTATCAAAAACCAGGTGGTTCAAAAACTGTTATTGACAGTTTAATTAACGAATTGATTCAAAAAAAAGTTAGCTTTGAACACAATAGTTTTGCTTTAAATCAATTTTATGAAGTTGTTTTCGTACTTGCTGATTTAGATTGTCTTCAATGGGCCATTAAACAAAAAATGAATGGTTATATTAAAAAAATTATTGTGGGCCCCTTTATTTCAACATTGCCTTTTGACAATCATTTTGCTTTGGATTCAGAGCATATTAATGGACTTTTATTTGTAAGTAATTGGTTGCCAAATATTTTTTTTAAAACATATAAACATAAAAACAGACCTTATAAGATTTGGTACTCAGGAATAGATCATGTCTACTGGAATTCAGAAGTCATTCCAAAAAATAGACAGTATATATTATATATAAAAAGTGATCATTTTAATATTTCTAAGATTATAGAACGACATTTAAAACTTAAGAATGTAAAATTTAAAATTTTGCGTTACGGTTCTTATTCAAAAGAACAGTATAAAAATGAACTGCAAAAATCGTGTGGAGTTATTTTTATTTCTCCTTCGGAAACACAAGGGCTAGCCATGTTCGAGTCATGGTCATGTAATGTTCCCACAATTCATTGGAATCCAGAAATGATGCTTTATTTAGGTAAAAAATATGAGCCTGCTTCAAGTTGTCCATATTTAGATCAAACATTAGGTTTAAGTTTTAAATCGGTGGAGGAATTTTCTCAAAAATTTGAAGAGTTTAGAAATCAAATATCTCAATTTTCTCCTAGAAAAAAAATTTTAGAAAAATATAAAGTTTCTGATTCAACAAATTTGTTTTTAAATCATGTGGACTATTTTAGCCAGTTAAACTTTTAATAACAGTAAAAATTAAAGTTTTAATAAAATTAAAGTTAAAAATTGAACTAGGGTTTTGCTTAATAATTGTAAATAATTTTTCATATGAAATTCTATATTTTTTTTCATTATTATAAGCTCCGACAATCATTAAACTATGAAGCAGTGTACACTTTTGTATATAAAATTTTGATTTTTTTTGTTCATATTTGCTGAGCCAATAGGGAAAAAGTTCGCTTTGAATTTCAAGAATAGCTTTTTGAGTTTGTGATGCTGCAGTATTGCCATTGTAACGTCTGTAATATAAAATGACTGTTTGAGTGAAGTATATTTTTTTATTTTCTACAATTTTTACGAAATAATACCAATCCTCGCTACCACTAATTATTCTATTTTCAGAAAAACCATCTGATAAATAAAAAATATTTGCTTTGATAAAAGTTGTACAAATACAGATATAACTAGAATCTAAAAAAAGGCTAATAGGATCATCTTTGAGTTTAGACTCATCTGGTGCTTTTGGCCTATTTTCACCGAAAGTGTTTTCACCATCCCAAAGTAAAAATTGTCCGGTGATTAAATCGTAATCTTGAGAAAAGTATCGAGCAATTTTTGAAAATGCATTTTCGACTAGAATGTCATCTGAATCTAAAAACAAAAGCCAATCTGGGCTCAGTTTTTTTACAAATGCTGCCCCGTAATTTCTTGCGGCTCCTCGTTCAGAATTTTCGATTTTAAAAAAATGGACATCTTTTTCATTACTAAAATTTTCTGCTACGCAGCGATCTGTTTCGTCTGTGCTTCCATCATCTACTATGCAGATGATCATTTGAAGCTGAGTATGATTTGATTGCTTGAGGCAAGATTTAACAGTTTCTACTAAAAGTAACTTTCTGTTATATGTGGGAATAATAATAGCAATTTTTTGAGACATTCCTTTAATTTAATCGACTTTAATTAGAGTTCAATAATTTATGCTCATAAGACCTGAAATAATTTGAAATGCTTAAATTGATGACTTAGTCTTGTATTATGCCATTTTTTCAAATGTTTGTAAAAATAAATAAAGAAGCTTCTTTTGTTCTGAAAAAAAATATTCCGCGTTTTATTGATGAAAAAAATTATGCATTAAGCTTTGGAAATCAATGGTCCTATTTTCCAAAGACTCAGCTTGATTCCTATACGAATGTAAATATTTCTGAAACTCGACTTAAAAGATGTTTAGGTGATTTTTTGTGGAATCAATTAAAGGATCAAAAAGTTCTTGAAGTCGGCTGCGGAGCCGGTCGATTTACTGAAATACTTTTAAAGTATGAAGCAAAAGTGGCATCTGTTGATTTAAGTACTGCCGTTGAAGTTAATGCAGATAACTTTCCAATTACTGAAAACCATTTAGTCATGCAAGCTGACATTATGAATTTGCCATTTATTCATAATCAATTTGATATTGTTATTTGCTTAGGTGTGCTTCAGCATACACCTGATCCAGAAAGCACAGTAAAAAAACTGAGTGAGCAAATTAAAAAAAATGGACACTTAATTATTGATCAATACGTGTTTAATAAATCCTACGTTTCTTTACGGCTTCTTTATAGACAAATTTTTAAACGATTGCCTGCTCACACTTCATTTAACGTCATCAAAAAAATGTCGATGTTTTTTCTTCCTCTTCATAAAAAAGTTAAAAACAATAAAATTTTAAGTATTTTATTAAACAGAGTGTCTCCGTTTGTAACTTATTATTCGGCATTACCTGAGCTTAACGATCAACTTCAAAAAGAATGGGCCATGCTTGATACTTTTGACACCTTAACAGATTGGAATAAAAATTTCGGTACGATGAGGTCCTTAAGAAATATTCTAACTAAGGCTGGCTTGTCAGTAGAAGTTTGTCATTTGAATGGAAATGGTATCGAAGCACGAGCCCTAAAAAAAACTATTTAAGTGCAATAATATCTATATGAATGTTTTTAAAAGTTTCTTTTGAGTTAACTAATTCAAATTTAGGTAGTTTGTATATTTTGTATCCAAAACCTTCTAAAAAAGTAAATACTTCTAAGGGAGAAGATCCATTCTTGCTTAACAAGGAATCATCAACCTCGCACACAATAGTGGGGCTTGATTTCTCGATGACAGCTTTTGCGCCAAGTAGGACTTCCATTTCAAATCCTTCTACATCAATTTTAATAACAGACACATCTGAGTTTATTTGATGAGATAAAAAAGTATCTACTGTGTTAACTGAGATTTGAAAATCCGATTTTTGATTTGAAATTTTATTCATTCCTGAGTTTTTAATATGATCTGATTCCATAAAAAACTGTCCGACTTTGCTACCTAATGCAAAATTATTGACTTCAATGTTATTTTTTGAAATTTTATTAAGGTCTATATTTTTTTTTAAGAATTCAAATGTATCTGGAAAAGGTTCAAAACATTCAATTTTTGAGAACTCAAAAAAATTAGATACTAGCAAAGCCCATCTTCCATTATTAGCGCCTATATCTAAAATGACTTTTGTGACATCTGTTTTATGTGCGATTTGTTTTAAACAATCTATATCTTCAGTAAAAAAACCGAAATAATTGGCCCAGGAAGGTAAATCGTACATTTTTACATGAAATTTCAGACCACGAAAACTAATTTTGCGTAATGTTCCAAATGGATAAAATTCTGGATCTGGTGCTAAGAAATAAACTAACCTCATTAAAATATGGCGTCGACCAAGAAAACCTAAAATGGTATCAAGTTTTAAAAAGTAAATTATATTTTGAAAAATTTTACGATTTTTTCTTAACATATAACATGCAATCTTGATTTATTAAAAAATCTCTATTCAATAATTGGTAACTTCCAATTTGGATATAAAATACATCATCAGAAATAAATTCTAGTATATTTTTTAAGTGAGTTACAAATCCATTTTGTAAATGGCACTCGATAGTCATTTGATCAATTAAATTTAATTTACGGCTTTCAGCAAGCTCCTTAAATACTTGTGATTCAGCTCCTTCAATGTCAATTTTTAAAAAATCAATTTTTTCCGTTATAAAATGAGATAATGCATTGGCTTGAACAGTTATAAACTCAGCTTCAACAGCTTTTTTATTCGTCTGGATATCATTAAATTGAATATGATTTATTAAGTTGTTATTTTTTTTGAACAGTAAAGTTGTTTTCTCAGACCATAAGGCTAAGTTATATATTTGAACATTTTTGAAGTTATTTAAGCTCATGTTTTTTTTCAAATAATTAAAGGTGTCAGGATCTGCTTCAAAGCACTGAACATTTGATTGCGGAAAGTAAAATTGGAAATAGAATGTGGCAATACCAATATTTGAACCAGCATCAATTATTAGTGGATTATTTTTTTTTGTTTCAAAATGATAGATGTGAGATATAAATATTTCTTCAAATAAATAAGATAATGACTTATAAGAAATAAATTGAACTGAGTAATTTAAAAACTTGGTTGATCCAGATTTATTAGGAAATATAAGTGATAAAAATTTAATTTTAATCCAAAAAGCAATATGCAAAAATTTAGACTTGGTTTTTTTATCACGCAAAATTTTAAATATTCCTAAAGCTAAACTATAAAGCCATAACATTTTCTGACCCCTTACTTATTTGTAAAATTGAGACAAAACATAGGAACTGTATTTTTTAGAATCTGTATTTGCATATGAGCTCAAGTTTTTATATTTTTCTGGCAAAGTATTAATGTCAAATTGCTGTTTCATGAGTGTCTCAAGCGGGAAGCCAAAGCCTTTCTTTTTTCTGTCGATGATTATTTTCCCTAAATGTGGCCTGTAAATATCTTTTAAGATCTTTTTAGTAGTCATTAAATTAACTTTAAATTCAGAAGGAAGCTGGAAGCAAAAGTTAATCAAGGCTTTGTCTAAAAACGGTGACCTAATTTCTAAACCATACAACATACTCATTCGATCAACTTTTGGTAGTAAATCATTTTGTAAATAATTGTCAAAATTAAAATGCAGCACTTGCTCCATTGGATCTAAGTCTTTGTAGTTTTCTATTTGGAGTCTTAAGTTGGATCTTACTTTTTCATAAAATTGACTTGAATACTGTTCTAAGTCAGAAAAACTAAAAAAAGAGTTCCACAAAGCGACTCTTGAGACCGAATCTTCATCAAGAGCTTTCGAAAAGCGACCAAAACGACCAGAGCTTAGATTATTAAAAAAATGAAGGTGTGATATTTTTTTCAAAAATGGACTTAAAAATGAAATCTGATCAGCTATTAAACCTGCTTTAAATCGATCGTAGCCTCCGAATAATTCATCTCCTCCGTCTCCAGATAAGACAACTTTAACTTCATTTGAAACAAGTTTACAAAGTTCTGCAGTTGGAAAACAAGAGCTATCAGCAAAGGGCTCATCAAAATGTTTTATAATATCATCAGGGCTTAAGAGCTCTGTTTTGATTTCAAATGTTTTATGTTGACTATTTATTTTTTTGGCTACGATTTCTGCATATTTAGATTCATCATATTTTTCTGAAAACGGGTTGTTTTTAAATGAAGCGGAGTATGTTTTTAAGTGATTTAACTTTATAATTTTTGAGGCCTCATAGCATACAACCGAGCTATCAACGCCACCACTTAAGAAAAATCCAATAGGACGATCGCTGACAATACGTTTTTCGATAGCTGTAGTAATAAGTCTTTGACACTCTTCCATAGCATCAGAATAGCTGATATTCAGTTTATTTCGAGGTAAGTGAAAGTATTTTTTAACATTTTTTGGTCCATCTAAAAAAACTTCCAAGTAACTACCAGCGCTAAGCCTACTAATATTTTTAAAAAAAGTTTGAGGTGCTGGTACATATCCGAAAAATAAATATTCAGCAACAGAGTCTTCATTTTTTATAAGTTCAATACCCATTTGTTTAAAGGACTTAATTTCAGAGGCAAAAGCAAAGGTTTTACCGTCCCAGTATGTATAAAGTGGTTTTTTTCCAGCGGGATCAGTTGCAAGCTTTAAGGTTTTCTTGTTTTTGTCGTAAAAAGCAAAAGAAAACATTCCATCTAAAAGATCTAGGCAGGAAAAAGATTTTTTTTCCAAAAGTTCTATAAGCACTTCAGTGTCAGAAGTCGTTCTTAAATCAATATCAATAATTTTTTGTAAATCTTTGAAATTATAAATTTCGCCATTATAAACGATTGCAGAGTTATTTGAATGAGAATGAAAGGGTTGATTCGATCGAGAATCAAGATCAAGAATTGATAGTCTTGAGTGAAATAAAATACAATGATCATCTTGCCAACAGGCCTGATGATCTGGGCCACGGTGAGAGATTGAGTTTAAAACAGAAAGATGTTTTTTAGAAACAAGATTAATTGTATTTTTATTATTTGAAATTAAACCGGCAAGACCACACACTTTTACTTTTTGTTTCTATCTTCAACTAGGAATCCTAATATTATCGCTGACATTACAAAAGTCCCAATTCCTATTCCTAAATTCCAATTTTTATAATATTGATCTTCTTTAATCATTAAAATATCATCAGCTTGAATGTAAGGATTATAAGCCTGATCAGTCATTGCTTTATAAACTGATAAATTTTTAACCTCCAATCCATTTTTAGTATGGGTAGATAATACAATATTTTCTTTGTCAGCCATGTCTATTGGTCCACCTGCAATAGATAAAGCGTCTAAAAATCTTGTCCCTAGTGGTAGATAATGTACTCCTGGAAACTGAATGGCACCCCAAATACTGCTTTTAAGTAAAACTTCATCTTTTTTAGTAGTCGCATAATAAACACTTCCTAATTTACCTTCCTTATTATCACCTGAAAGAGTAAATGAATTGGGGTTTTGGTTTTTAATATTTTGTGCATAAACTGGATTATATACTGTTTGAGAAATAAATGTAATATTGATAATAAACATTATAAACTTATAAAATAAACTCTTTTTCATTATTAGATATAATCAATAGGAAGAATCATTTTCAATATAAATAATGCAACACAATGCATTGATTGCAAGTCATAAAGTATTATTATTTTGAACTTAGCTTGGTTGAATGAAGTGACTTGAATGAGCTTAAAAAGTAGATATTTGTCAGTTTAATGTTTTTTTGACTTAAGAAAAAATGAATTAATAAAACAGAAAATATTTGCAAGAATAATTGAAATAGAACTGCTCCGTACATTCCAAAATTTTTGACTACGAAAACTAACCCAACGGCATTTACAATTAAAGTAATAAAATCTGACTTTAATTTCACTCGTATTTCTCCAGCCGATTGAAGAAAAATTCCAAGCATATATTTATGTGAACTAAACAAGCAAACAAACAAGAAAAATTGAAATAGAACAATGCTTCCATTAAAACGTTCGCCGAACATAAGATTAATAAATAATTTAGCTAAAAAAACACCAAGAATACTGACAGTCAATAAGCCTGTAAAGTTGAGCCTAGAATAGTATGAAAATAATTTAACTTTTTCTAACT
>JAYUJM010000130.1:0-4734 GCA_043765175.1 Pseudobdellovibrionaceae bacterium
AAAACCCAAAGTTGAAGACAACATATAATCGTTAGGATATATTCTTTTCCATTCTTCAACATAACCAATTCCTTTTATTTTTTTTTCTTTAATTTGATTGATGGTATCACTTTTAACTAACCTTGATATCCATACAAATCGCTTTTTTTTATCTTTTAATTTTTGCAGGATTTGAATGTTAGTTTCTGGCAAATAACGCGACAAAAAACGAGCTACATTTTTGTGATCTTCTATAATTTTAGGATCTGCATAAATAGAATATGCAGGAGAAGACATAGCCAGTTCTCTTCCAGAAGTATCGATAATATTTCCCCTTCGAGAAGGTAAAATAATTTCTGTTTGAAACTGTCGAGCCTGAAGATTACTTAGTTTTTCATGGGGAATAAACTGCAAATAGGCTGACCTTAAAAGTAAAGCTGACCAAAGAAAAATAACAACAATAAATAACGAAATAATTTTAGTTTTCAAAATAAAACCTATTTATTGATGGTGTTTAATGCCACCACGGCCCCTAATCGAATGATCTGTTTTTCTGTGGCACGTTTAAGAGTCAGCTTTCCTTTGGCAATATTTTCTACGTATTGAGGCCTAGATAATTTAGCCAATTGAATTTCTTTTTGTTTAGTGACCTCTGCGGTCCTTTTAAATTCTCGTGTGAGTTTTAAAACCGAGTAGGATGTACGCCGTTCTTCCATTTTCAGAAAGACGAGTATAAATAAAGTAAAAATGATACAAAAAATGCTGATAAATGGCTTGTAGTATTTTCGCTTCTGTATTGAGTTATTCAATAAAGAGTTCATCCATAAACTCCGATCATTTTATGATATTACAAGAATATCAATTTTCTCGTAATTACTTTTGCATTAAAGCACGTCGAGCAGCAAATTTATCAATTTTTAAAGGCTCTTTGCCTTTTTGAAAAATTCTTAACTTTGCACTTCGTGCCCTTGGGTTTATTTTACACTCTTCTTCTGAAGGCACAATCACTTTTTTATTAATTACGAATCCTAATTCGCAGTCTTTAAATATATTTTTAACTATTCTGTCCTCTAAGGAATGAAACGTAATTATCGAAATACGCCCACCATCGTTCATCATATTAATCAACAGCGGAATTGCTTTTTCAACAACTTCAAGCTCACTATTAACAGCTAGCCTTAAGGCCATAAAATATTGAGTGGCCGGATGAAAGCCTTTTTTACGCCAACCATCAACTCTTTCGATTAATCCTGCCAACTGCAATGTTGAAGTGAACTCTTTGACTGAACGATCTTTGATGATGGCTTTGACGACTTTATAGGGATTTTCGACTTCACCGTAGTTACTGAATAACTTCATGAGCTCATCTTCACTTATGGTGTTAACGATTTGACCTGCAGTCATTTTTAATTTTTGATTCATACGCATATCAAGTGGTCCATCTTTATTAAAACTAAAACCACGTTCTGCTTGATCTAATTGAGGCGAGCTCACTCCAAGATCTAATAAAATCATATCTATATTTAATCTCTGATTTTGATTCTGAATTGCAAAGTCCGAAAAATTGCTATTTGAAATTTGAATGTGAGGAAAATTTTCTAAAGCAAAAGATATAGCTAATTGATCTTGATCAGTCGCTAAAATTTGTTTTATTGAATAAGCCTCGCAAATCGCTTTTGCATGCCCACCTCGACCAAATGTTCCGTCATAATAAACCAAATCTGAACGTTTTTTAAATATTGAAAAAGACTCTATGACTTCATAAAGTAAAACAGGGATGTGGGTATTTGTCATATATTCCTCGACTAAAGTATGATTATAAATTTGTTCAAATTGTGCGTCAAGCGAGAATGAAATAAGCTATTGATAGAATATGTTAATCAATTGTCCAAAATGCGGTTTTTCTCAACCTAAAGATCATTATTGCGCCCATTGCGGCGTGAACATTGATCGTTTTCGACCAGAAAACTCATTTTCAATAAAAAAAATTTTTAAAAACACTTTTTTGCAATTAAGTCTTGTTTTTATAATCGCTGCAGCTACAACAAGTTTTATTTTAACAAACGATCAGTCCCCCAATAAAAACCAGATCGTTAAATTTAGAAAAAATGTTTCTTCATCAACGAATAATTCTTCAAAGTCTGATTCGAAATCAGTAAACAGTTTATCTCAAATGCAAACAGAAAGCTTCAATACGAATGAAAACACTGTTATAGTTGAAGCTCAAAATGAAGATATAAAAAACTCTCTTGTAAAAGCTAACTTAAACAACACACAATCACAAAATATAAATGAATCTTCTGATGCATTGACGGATCAAAATAATGATCCTTCAAAGTTAGCAAATAAACCTATTAGTTACGATATTAGTTTTTACGAAATCGAACAAAATCTGTATCAAGAGCTCTATAAAAAATACCGCGATGAAGCTCTGGAGCAATTTGCACCGAACGATATTATGGTGTCTCAAGTCAATATCCAAGCGTTTCTCACGGCAGTGAAAAACAGGCCCCTTAACAGTGAAATTAAAGCTTCACAAAGCAATGTGAATGAAAAATTCATTTATGGATTAACTTCAACATCTGATTCAGCTTTTCAAGGAATCACTTTAGATCTTCGTTTTTACAATGAGGATCAAAAAACAATTTATGGGACATTAAAATTCCTAAAATCTTCAAATGTGTCTTCACGTCAATTTAATCTTAAGCTGAGTCTTAAAAAAAATCATATTTTCTTGTTTCAATTCAAAAATGATCTTGCTGGATTTGAAAACAATGAAAATTTAAAGAAAATTTCACCTTTTCAAATTCTTAAATCTCCAAAATATATAAATCGAGAAACTGAATTTATATTTGCGATTCGGCCACTGTCACCTACTCAATAGTTATTATAAAATCTAGACCAGGACTTTGACTCGGCTCTTAAAAAAGGATTAAATAAGTCAAACAAGACTAACCTAATGCAATGAGGCTTTATGAATGCAAATAATCTAGATCTAAAAGTTTATATCTCTGAAGAAAAAATTAAAGAAGCTGTAGCTTTGATTGGAAATCAGCTAACTATGCAATTTAAAGGAAAAAAAGTTGTTGCTGTTTGCGTGCTTAAGGGTTCTTTTTTATTTTATTCTGATCTTATTCGACAAATTGACACTGACATCACTTGTGATTTTTTTGGTGTTTCAAGTTATCACGGTGGAACAAGTTCATCTGGACAAGTTAAAGTGACTCTTGATTTAACGACTAACATTGAAAATCAACACGTTATTTTAATTGAAGACATTGTTGATACGGGTTTAACAATGAACTATTTAAAAACTAATTTACTATCACGAAAACCTGCATCACTGACAACTGTTTCTTTACTTGAAAAACCGGAAGCTCTTAAAGTTCCCTGTAAAATTGATCATGTTGGTTTTAAAATCAGCAATGATTTTGTTGTCGGTTACGGACTTGATTATGAAGGTTTTTATCGTAATTTACCTTATATTGCTCAGGTGCAAAACCTGCAGTAATGGATTTTAATCTCGAGCTTGAAGCTCGTAAAAATATAGTTGAAATAGAAAAAATTAAGTTTGAAAAACATAATTGCTTTTATTCAAATGTGGGCATAGAAAAACAAATTGTTTACAAAGATAAAAAAGCCGTTCTTTGCGAAAATGGTTTAAATCAAAAACAAATTATTGAATTAGTTTTAAGAAAAAATGTGGATTCAGTTGTTCAAAATAGCCTTCAACCTTTAACTGAAAAAATGAAAACGCTTGCTGAAATTGATCAAGATCCCAATCAATTTTTTAACGAAAGCTTTTTGTTTTTTCCAAAAAATGAAGGCGTTCATAAAATTATTTTCAATAGTGCGACGTCACGACAGTCGATTATTAATTTAACTTTTCATCGGCTAGGATTTGACGTGGAATCAAATCGAGCTCTTCAGTTTCGATCGGCACTTGAAGAAATGATCATGAACACACAAATTGACGCTAAAACAATTTCAACTTCGAATGTAGATAAAAAATCAATACTTATCATTGAAAAAAATGAAAAACTAGCGGCTATTTCTATGATTGATTTCTATGGCTCTCTGATCAATTCCAAGTTTTTGGCACCTATAGAATCTTGTTTAAATATAGGAGTCGCTGAGTCAATTAACCAAAACCGTCAACGCGGCGCTGGCATTGGTGGGAGTATTATTTTTAATGCTGCAGATTCAATCTATTTAGGGTGCATAAATGGCGTTAAAACAAGAGTTACAGCCATTTTACCGCTTAACGTTAGCGAAAGAATTCAAGAAAAGCTTCAAAAATCTATAATTTTAATTTAAATTTTAATCATGCAACAATATCATGATTTACTTCAACATGTCTTAAAAAATGGAATACTCAAAGCAGACCGAACTGGTACTGGCACTCAAAGTGTTTTTGGTTACCAAATGCGTTTTAACTTAGAAAATGGTTTTCCACTTTTAACAACAAAAAAATTACACACCAGAGCTATTTTTCATGAGCTCCTTTGGTTTTTAAAAGGTGAAACTAACATTCAGTACCTCAAAGACAACAAAGTCACAATATGGGATGAGTGGGCTGATGAAAATGGAAACTTGGGGCCTGTCTATGGAAAACAATGGCGTTTTTGGGAAACTTCATCTGGAAAAACAATCGATCAAATTGAAAATGTTATTTTACAAATAAAAAACAATCCCGATTCGAGAAGACATTTAGTAGTCGCATTTAATCCCGGAGACGTGGATCGAATGGCGTTT